>NZ_CP029188.1:1512500-1662500 GCF_003097515.1 Streptomyces tirandamycinicus
TTCACCGGCGGTGCCTGACGGTGCGGTCGCGGGCGCCTGCCCGGTCCGCGACGGGCGGCCGGGCCTCTGCTCGGGGGTGTCGGACATGCGCCTCACTATTCCATGCCGCTGGTTTGGTTCTAAGTCCTTCGATGTGTATTGTTAAGCCTCGAAGTTTAGGTTCTAAGTCTTCAAGCTTCAGTCCTCCGGGCTGGCCGACCAAGGCAGGTGAGTGTGACCAAGGCGATGGGCGCGACGATGCGCCGGATCCAGGCGGGAAACGCGCTGAGCGCGTTCGGGCTCGGGTTCACGGTTCCGTACCTCTATGTGTATGTGGCGCAGGTGCGGGACCTGGGAGCGAGTACGGCCGGGGCCGTGCTCGCCGTCTTCGCCCTGGCCGCGCTCGTCGTGCTCCCCTTCACCGGGCGGGTCATCGACCGGCGCGGGCCGCTGCCCGTACTCGTCGTGGCCGCGCTGCTGGCCTCCGGCGGAGCGCTCGCCATGGGACTGTCCGGCAGCGTGCCCGCCGCCGTGCTGTCCGCCGCGCTGCTGGGCGCGGGGACGGCCGTGATGCAGCCGGCACTGGCCACGATGATCGTCTGGTGCTCCACCCCGTCCACCCGGACCAGGGCGTTCGCCATGCAGTTCTTCCTGCAGAACCTGGGCCTGGGCGTCGGTGGCCTGATCGGCGGGCAGATCGTCGACGAGAGCCGTCCCGGCAGCTTCACGCTGCTGTTCTCGATCGAGGCCGCGATGTTCGTCGTCCTCGCCGTGGTCGCCGCGACCGTACGGATGCCCCAGGCGCCGTCGATCCCCGACGCGATGCCGGAGAACACCGAGGCCAAGGCCAGGGGCGGACTGCGGGCGCTGCTCGGCCACCGCGCCATGGTGCAGCTGTGCGTGCTCGGATTCGTGCTGTTCTTCGCCTGCTACGGCCAGTTCGAGTCGGGCCTGGCGGCCTACGGCACCGAGGCCGCGGGGATCGAGCCGGCGACGCTCGGCTACGCGCTGGCCGCCAACACCGCGGTGATCGTGCTCGCGCAGTTCCTGGTGCTGCGCTTCGTCGAGCGCCGCCGCCGTTCGCGCGTGATCGCCGGGGTCGGGCTGATCTGGGCCGTGGCCTGGCTCGTCGCCGGTTACGCCGGGCTCGGGCACGGCGGCCAGGCGATGGCGGCGGCCGCGTTCATCGCGACGTACGCCCTGTTCGGGCTCGGGGAGGCGATGCTGTCGCCGACCGTGGCGCCGCTCGTCGCCGATCTCGCGCCCGAGTCGATGGTCGGGCAGTACAACTCGGCGTTCGCACTGGTCAAGCAGCTGGCGCTGGCGGTCGGCCCGGCGGTGGGCGGTCCGATGGGGGCCACGCTGCACGGTCCGTACATCGTGACGTTCGTCCTCTTCTCCCTGGGCATCAGCGTGCTGGCCCTGAGGCTGGGGCGGAACCTCACGGCCGTCCAGGACCGGCCCTCGCTCGCGGCCACGTCGCGGATCGTCGTCCGGCACCGGCCCGAACAGGGCAAGGCCCGGGCCGGAGTCTGACCGGTCGGCGTCCGGCGACGTCCGGGCGCCGGGCGAAGTCCGGGCGCCGGGCGAAGTCCGGCGGCATCCTGGCGGCGGATGCCGGGCGCCGGCCCCCGCCGGGCCCTAAGGGCCGTCGGGGAGGGCGAACTCGCACCACACCGCTTTGCCCCCGTCGGGGGTGCGGCGGCACCCCCAGGACGAGGCGATCGTCGCGACGATGGAGATACCGCGGCCCGCCTCGTCCTCCGTCTCCGCGCGGCGGCGCCGCGGAAGGTTCTCGTCACCGTCCGTGACCTCGATGATCAACCGGCGGTCTGTGCGCCGCAGGCGCAGACGCATCGGGGGCGTGCCGTGCTGGAGCGAGTTCGCCACCAGTTCACTCGCGGCGAGCACACCGAGATCGCGCAGTTCCACCGGGAACCGCCACGAGGCCAGCACTCCCGAAGCGAACGCCCTCGCGCGGGGTGCGGCCTCCACTCCACCGAGCAGTTCCAGCGCGGCGTTGTGGAAGAGTTCCGCGTCCCCGGCCGACCGGGCCGGATGCTGCAGGACGAGAACGGCGACGTCGTCGTCGTGGTCCGCCGTGACTCCCAGGGAGCGGATCAGCCGGTCGCACACGATCTGGGGCGAACCGGTCGCTCCGGCCAGCGCACGCTCCAGCGCGGCGACCCCTTCGTCGATGTCCTCGCCTCGCCGCTCCACCAGCCCGTCGGTGTAGAGGACGGCGGTGGAGCCCGGCTGCAGCGGGATCGTGCCGGAGGAGTGGAGCCAGCCGCCGGTGCCGAGCGGCGGGCCGGTCGGCTCCTCGGCGCGGTGGACCGTGCCGTCGGCGTCGCGCACGAGGACCGGCAGATGCCCCGCGGACGCGTACACGAGCCGGCCCTCGTTCGGGTCGTGCACCGCGTACACGCAGGTGGCGATCTGGCTGGGGTCGATCTCGGACGCCAGTCCGTCGAGGAGCTGGAGCACTTCGTGCGGGGGCAGGTCGAGCCGGGCGTACGCGCGGACGGCGGTGCGCAACTGGCCCATGACGGCCGCCGCACGCACCCCGCGGCCCATGACGTCGCCGATGACGAGCGCGGTGCGGCCGGCGCCGAGCGTGAT
The DNA here is from genome assembly GCF_003097515.1 of Streptomyces tirandamycinicus. NCBI lineage: Bacteria > Bacillati > Actinomycetota > Actinomycetes > Kitasatosporales > Streptomycetaceae > Streptomyces > Streptomyces tirandamycinicus. The sequence continues at coordinate 1,515,102 of NZ_CP029188.1, forward strand.
CACGTCGTACCAGTCGCCGCCGACCGCGGCGTCCGTGCCGCCCGGGCGGTAGTCGGCGGCGATCCGCAGGTCGTCGGGCTGTTCGAGCTCCTGCGGGAGCAGTGACCGCTGCAGCGTGACGGCGGCCTCGCGGTGCCGGCTCTCACTGGCCCGCAGCCGTTCGGCGGCCTCGGCGTGGGCCGTGACGTCGGCGGCGAAGACGAGGACGCCCTTGACGGACTCGCCGTCCCGGTGCGGATCGGGCGCTTCGGCGGGCAGGCAGGTGACGGTGTACGAACCGCCGCCCCGGATCCGGCGGGACTTCACCGTGCGGGGCTTGCCGCTGCGCAGCACCTGGTCGAGCAGCGGGAGCAGTCCCAGCTCGGCGAGTTCGGGGCAGACCGCGGCAGCCGCGGCACCGGTGGCACGGGGGCCGAACGCCGCCTCGTACGCCTCGTTGACGTACGAGACCTGGTGCTCGGGGCCGTGGACGAGGACGACCAGCGCCGGCAGCCCGTCGAGCAGCCCGCGGACGGGGAAGTGCTCGAGCTCGGGAACGGAGGATTCCGCGGACGGGTCCTGCGCACCGCGCGGTTCGGTGACGACGTCGGTGGCGTCGGGCCGCAGGTCCGGCCGCCGGTCGTACTCACCGCGGGCCGCGGGGACGGAACGGCGGTCCGTCCGCGCTGCGGCGCGGCGCTGCGTACCGGGGAGCCGGGCGCTCCAGCGCGTGAAGTTCACGGATGTTCAGGCCTCGTGGTGTCGTTGCTGTTGTCGTGCGCGGTTGCGCTCGTGTGTCGGACCGGACCCGGTGCGGTTCCGGTTCCGCTTCCGGGGCCGATCCGCACCGGAGCGGCCAAGTCTGCTGGTCTCGTCGCCGATCGGCGTGGGGCGGGCGGCCGGCGCCCGGGCACGTCACTCTGCGCTGTCCGCACGTCCACCTATCGTCACACGTCCAGTGTGGCCCACCGCGCTGACAGCCGGGGGTCAGCCCGCCCCGCTTCCGGGTCCGGGAGCGTCCGGGTCCCTTCTCCGCCGGTCCTCCCCCGGTGTGTCGCCCGGTGTCCCTCCCTGTGTCCCTCCCTGCGTCCCTCCCAGCGCATCGCCGGATGCGGCCGCGGAGGCCGCGGACGGACCGGGACCGGTCCGTGGCGCCTGGCGCCGCCTGCTCTCCCGTGCGCTCATGGGCGGATCCTCGTGGCGGCGCGCGAGCGGCCTGGACGGGACGCCGCCCGCGGCGAGTTCGAACTCGGCCCGCGGGTGCTCCAGCGACCCGAGGGAGACGATCTCACGTTTGAAGAGACCCGACAGGGTCCACTCGGCGAGGATGCGGGCCTTCCGGTTGAACGTGGGCATGCGGCTGAGATGGTACGCGCGATGCATCAGCCAGGCCGGATAGCCCTTCAGCTTGCGGCCGTACACATGCGCCACGCCCTTGTGCAGTCCCAGCGACGCCACGGAGCCGACGTACTTGTGGGCGTAGGTCTTCAGGGGCTGCCCGCGCAGCGAGGCGACGATGTTCTCGGCGAGCACCTTCGTCTGGCGGACCGCGTGCTGCGCGTTCGGCGCGCACTCCGTGCCGGGCACCTGGGCGGTGACGTCGGGCACGGCCGCGGCGTCGCCGGCGGACCACGCGTGCTCGGCCCCCTCGACGGTGAGTTCGGCGGTGCACTTGAGCCGGCCGCGCTCGTTGAGCGGCAGATCCGTGGCCGCCAGGACGGGGGCCGGTTTCACACCGGCGGTCCACACGACCGTGCGGGTGGGCAGCCGGGAGCCGTCGCTGAGCACCGCGACACGGTTCTCGCAGGAGTCCAGGCGGGTGCCGAGCCGCACGTCGATGTTGCGGGCGCGCAGCTCCCGGATCGCGTACGTGCCCATCGCCTCGCCGACCTCGGGGAGGATCCGGTCGCTCGCCTCGACGAGGACCCATTTCAGGTCCGCGGGCTTGATGTTGTGGTAGTAGCGCGTGGCGTAGCGGGCCATGTCCTCGAGCTCGGCGAGCGCTTCGACGCCCGCGTAGCCGCCTCCCACGACGACGAAGGTGAGCGCCGCGTCGCGCAGGGCGGGCTCACGGGTGGAGGAGGCGATGTCCATCTGCTCGATGACGTGGTTGCGCAGGCCGATGGCCTCTTCGACGGTCTTGAAGCCGATGGCGTACTCGGCGAGTCCGGGAACGGGCAGCGTGCGCGAGATGGACCCGGGGGCGAGTACCAGCTCGTCGTACCGGATCGGGACCGCCCCGGCGCCCTCCTCCTCGGAGGCGAGGGTGGTGAAGGACGCGGTGCGCTTGGCGTGGTCCACCGACCGGACCTCACCGATGACGATCTTGCATCTGTTCAGGACCCGGCGGAGCGGTACGACCACGTGGCGGGGCGAGATGGAGCCCGCGGCCGCCTCGGGGAGGAAGGGCTGGTAGGTCATGTAGGGCGCGGGCGACACGACCACGATCTCGACCTCGCCTTGCTCCAGCTCGCGCCGGAGCTGCTGCTGGAGACGGATCGCGGTGTACATCCCCACATAGCCCCCGCCGGCCACGAGAATGCGCGTGCGCGAGGGGGTGCCGGGAGTCGTGCCGGGGTTCGTGGCCCGGGAGTGTGCAGCCTTCACCACCCCATGACGCAACGCTCCTCGGAGTTTGTCCACAGCCCCGGCGAATTGTGTGACCGGAGGTTCCGGCCACACCTCGGCGGGGCTGGTGTGCCCTTCAAGGGAAGGTTCGCAGGTCAGCGGGGTGGAAGAGGGTGCGGGACGGGGGTGGAATCAGGAAGGTTCCGGCCCTTGCTCCGATCGGGGGGCGCACCGGACGGAACTGCCCCTTCTGAATTGACCTCGACTCAACTATGTTCGTACCTCGTCGGGGTGTTCTGGCCGGTGACTCGCCTGATTCACCCCGGTGTCACGGCGGGGAGGTCTCCGGGGGGAGACGACATCATTTCCGGGGGAACATTCATGCACATTCAGGATTCGCATTGGTCCGGCGCCGTCGCCACGGAGACCGGTGGGGACGGGCGGGCGGGGGCGGCTGCGACCAGCCGTCCGGCGCCGCTGCGCGTGGACGCGCAGCGCAATCTGGAGCACGTGCTCAGGGCCGCGCGCGAGGTGTTCGGCGAGCTCGGCTACGGCGCTCCGATGGAAGACGTGGCACGTCGGGCACGGGTGGGTGTGGGCACGGTCTACCGCCGCTTCCCGAGCAAGGACGTGCTGGTGAGGCGGATAGCCGAGGAGGAGACGTCCCGGCTGACAGAGCAGGCGCGTACTGCCCTCGGCCAGGAGGAGGAGCCCTGGTCGGCGCTTTCCCGCTTCCTTCGCACCTCGGTCGCCTCGGGTGCGGGCCGGCTGCTGCCGCCGCATGTGCTGCGGGTCGGTGTGGCCGACGAGCCGACGGCCGCCGAGGACGCGGCCCGGGAGGAGACGCGGGTACCGCAGCAGCGGCTGGGCATCGCGGCCCAGCCCGAACTGCGGGTCGTCGCACCGCGTCCGGTGCCCGCGGCGGAGCGGGACGACGCCGGAGCGGGTGAGCTGCTCGACGTCGTGGGGCAGCTGGTCGACCGGGCGCGGGGGGCCGGTGAACTGCGCGCCGATGTCACCGTGGCGGACGTGCTGCTGGTGATAGCCACCGCCGCACCGTCCCTTCCGGACGCGGCGCAGCAGGCGGCCGCCTCGGCACGGCTGCTGGACATCCTGCTGGAGGGCCTGCGCTCGCGGCCCGTGTGACGGGGCCTCGGACCGTCCGCTCCGGTACGCGGCCACGGGCGCGCGGGGCCTTCTCGGGCGGCCTTCACAGCCTTCGCGGCCATCGCGGCCTGTGCGTAGGGCCGCGTCGCGGCCCCACTCCGGCGAGACCTCCGGAACGCCTTGTCGTAACGGCAGCTCTCACGCGGCGGCCTTCTCTCAGCGGCTTTCTCGCAGCGGTCTTCGGGTAACGGCCTTCGGGTAACGGCCCGCGGCGTCCGTCGTAGCGGCCTTCTCGCAGCGGTCCGGTCTCGTGCCTGGATTCGAACGGTCTCCCGGACGGGTGGTTGCTGTGCGGGGGAGGCTTGACGGCCCCGTCTCTATGGCACTCTGGCCGGTGTTCGGGTCACTGGGTGGGTACGGGGGCTTCCGCGATGAGCGGTGACGGTCACAACGAGCCGCGCGCCGGAAGGACCGGCGAGGAGTCCGACGGGCTCGGCGGCGAGCGCGGCGGGCGGGTTCCGTCGCAGCGCGGTGAAGCCTCGTCGGGACCCTCCGCCGACGCCTCGCCCTCGCCTCCGGCACCGTCGGACGCCGACCTGGTCATGCGGATGCGCGAAGGCGACGACAGCGCGTACGAAGAGCTGTTCCGGCGGCACTCGGACGCCGTGCGCCGCTACGCCCGCACCTGCTGCCGTGACGCCCACACGGCGGACGACCTGACGGCCGAGGTGTTCACCAGGACACTGCAGGCGGTACGCGGAGGCGCCGGACCGGAGCAGGCGGTGCGGGCGTATCTGCTCACGGCCGTACGCCGCGTGGCCGCCGCCTGGGCGAGATCCGCCCGCCGGGAGCACCTGGTCGAGGACTTCGCCGTCTTCGCCGACCAGGCGGCCCGCGCCACCGAAGCGCCGGCGGAGGACACGCTGGAGCTCGGTGCGGACGTGCGCGCCATGCACGCGGCCGAGCGGTCGATGGCGCTGAGGGCCTTCCGATCGCTGCCCGAGCGCTGGCAGGCGGTGCTGTGGCACACCACCGTCGAGGAGGAACCGCCGAGCGCGGTGGCACCGCTGTTCGGTCTCACCGCCAACGCCACGGCGGTCCTCGCCGGCCGCGCCCGGGAGGGGCTCAAGCAGGCCTATCTGCAAGCCCATGTGAGCTCCGCGCTCACCTCGGGCGGGGACTGCGCCCGGTACGCCGACCGCCTCGGCGCCTACGCCCGGGGCGCACTTCGGATGCGGGCCGAGCGCGGGCTGCGCAAGCACCTGGAGGCGTGTGCCGGCTGCCGGCTCGCCGCCGGCGAGCTGGATCAGGTCAACTCCGGGATCCCGGCGCTGCTGCCGGTCGCCTTCATCGGGTGGTTCGCCGCGGGGTACTCGTTCAAGGCCGCCGGCGTCGTGGCTGCCGGTGCGGCGGGAGCGGGAGCGGGAGCGGGCGCGACGGCAGGCGCCGCCGGGGCCGGCTCGGCCTCCGGTTCGCCGGGTGGCGCGGGCGGCGCGGCGGCAGCGGAGGGGCTCGCGGCACCTGTGAAGGCCGGGATCGCCGCAGCGGTGGCGGCCGCGGTGGGCGCGGGCCTGGTGTGGGCGCTTGCGGGTGGTCCGGAACCGCGGCCACATGCGCGGCCACCGGCGGCGAAGCCCGTCCCGGCGGGCCCGTCCGCGCCGGGGGCGACACCGTTACCCGACCCGCCGGACTCCGCCGCGCCCGGCGCGCCGCCCGCCTCGGCACCCCGCGCGCCGGAACCCGCTCCGCCCTCGCCGGCAGCGAGCCCCACGCCGTCCCGGGCACCGGCCCCCGGGCCGGACGGGCCGGGGGCGGCACCGGCACCCGTGCCGCCCGGGCCGCCGGGGCCACCCGGTCCGCCCGCGGAGACGGCGGCGCCCCCGCCGGCGCCTCCTCCGCCCACGACCGTCCACCGGCTCGACCAGCTCCGGTACGCGGTCGCCGGCGACCATACGAAACCCGAGGTGCGGCTCGGCGCGCAGAGCTGGATCTGGAAGCGGGACGGTATGTCGATCGGCGGCACTCGCTACGAGCACGGTGTGTCCGTGCACGCCCACTCGTCCGTGACGATCGATCTGAACCGTGAGTGCCTTTCGTACGACGCGCTCGTCGGGGTCGACGACATGACGCTCGGACTGGGAGCGGTGCGCTTCTCCGTCTACGCCGACGGGGTGCGGCGGTGGCGGTCACCGGTGCTGCGGGGCGGCGACCAGGCGGTAGGGGTGTCCGTCGGCCTCACCGGACGCAAGACGCTCCGTCTGGTCGTCGCCCCCCACGACGCGCGGCCCCTCGCGGCGACGGCGGTCGCCGACTGGGCGCGGTCGCGGATCACTTGCGTCTGAGGGCTCGCCCGTAAGCCGGATGTGCTCGCCACGTGATCGCCATGCGTCCGGCCCGCGTCCGGCCCGCGTTCGCTCCGCGTGCCGGGGGTCGCTCCGGGGCCTGCGGGCCGGGCGGAGTCGCGTGCCGTCCGCCGTCGCCCAGCTGTCCGCCGTCCGCCGTCCGCGAGCTGTCCCCAAGCCGTCCGCCGTCGCCCAGCTGTCGCCCAGCTGTCGCCCAGCCGTCCCGGGCGCCACCGTCGGCGGGTAACGGCGGGCGCACCGCGAGTGCGGGCAGCATGTCCGCTAGGGCGTGTTTTAGGTCGGGTTCCGGTTCGCGCCTCGCCCCGTGATGATCACGGTGTGGGGCGTGGGGATCTTTCTGACGAGCAGTGGTCGGTACTGGAGTCCTTGTTGCCTGCGGCGGGTGTGAGTCGCAGGTCGCCGGGTCGGCGGCGGCTGGTGGACGGTGTGCGGTGGCGGGTGCGGACCGGGGTTCCGTGGCGTGACCTGCCAACCGAGTACGGACCCTGGCAGACCGTCTACGGACTGTTCCGGCGCTGGCAGCGGCAGGGCGTGTGGGTCCGGCTGCTGACGCTGCTGCAGGCAAGAGCCGACGCGGCCGGGCTGATCACTTGGGAGGTCAACATCGACTCCACAATCTGCCGGGCCCACCAGCACGCGGCCGGTGCCCGCCGTGACGGCAACAGGCAGAAGGAGCCGCCTGGCGGGCTCACCACCGAGCCGGACGACCACGGGCTGGGCAGGTCGCGAGGCGGGTTCACCACGAAGATCCATCTGGCGTGCGAGCAGGGCCAGAAGCCGCTGTCGCTGCTGGTGACCGCCGGGCAGCGGGGTGACAGCCCGCAGTTCGAGCCGGTCCTGAACGCGATCCGGGTGCCCAGGGCCGGTCAGGGCCGGCCACGGAGCCGCCCGCTGCGAGTGCGGGGCGACAAGGCGTACTCCTCCCGCGCGAATCGTGCCTACCTGCGCAGACGCGGGATCAGGTGCACGATTCCGGAGCCGGCCGACCAGGTCCGCAACCGCAAGCGCCGAGGTGCTGCCGGTGGTCGGCCGCCCGCCTTCGACTCTCAGGACTACAAGGCCCGGCACGCGGTCGAGTGCGGGATCAGCCGCCTCAAGCAGCACCGGGCGGTCGCCACCCGCTATGACAAGCTCGCGGTTCGGTTCGAGGCGGCCGTCCACGTCGCTTCGATTCATCAGTGGCTGTGATCCACTCGCCGCCACGCGGGTCGTGCGATGCTGACCACCGATTCGACCAGCACATGGGGAGGGTTCGTGGCCGCCGACTACTACTGCGCGGACAGCGAGAACGGCGACCACGTCGACGACCCGTCCGAGGACGCCCTGTTCATGCTGATCAGCGACTTGAACGGCGCGGACAACACCTTCGTCGTCGTCCAGCCCGACGAGGACGATCCGGCTTGGTTCGCCTCCGTCGCGGTGTTGGACGAGGGCAGCTACGAGATCGTCCGGCGCGACACCCGTCAGCGCGAGCCCGACGTCACCATCGAGACCAGCATCAACCAGATCGCGGGCGACCTCACCAAGTGGCTGGCCGCCCGCGCTACCTAAAACATGGCCTAGGCCCGGAGCGTCGGGCGGCGTGGAACGCCCGAGGCGACCGCGCGGCGGCGGGGTGCCTCCGTGCCCGTCCAGCACGTGCCGCGCCGTGCCAGCAGCCGCCGTAGCCAGAGCTCCGTGGAGACCAGGTCCGCGAGCCCGTCCAGTGGAACCGGCTCGCCCTCGGACGCCGCCCGGAGGGCCTTGCGGACAACCCGGGCCTCCACGATTCCCGCGTCGGCGAGCAGCGGGGTGTCGAACAGGTCCAGCAGGTGCGGCAGCGACATCCGCATCCCCGCCCGCGTCGCCGTGGTCGAAGCCGCCTGGGACGGCGCCCCCCACCCCGGCGGCAGGTCGTGGACGCCCGCGCCCGCGAGGACCGTGCGCAGGACGGCGGTGCGCGCGCCGGGCTGGACCCGCAGGGCCTCGGGCAGGTCGCGGGCGGCCCGTACGACCTGGTTGTCCAGGAAGGGCGAGTGCAGCCGCTGGCTGCGCACCTCCGAGGCCTGCTCCATGACGCGGTGGTCCGCGGCGTAGCGGGCGAGCGCCGCGCGGGCGCGGGCCTCACCCGGGCGCTGCACGGAGGTCGGCCGGGTCGCCGCCTCCTGGAGGCGAACCGATACTTCGGCGAGCGCCTCGCCGGTCAGCCAGCGCGCCGCGGGCCCGGGCCGGGACCAGGAGAGGGCCGCGAGGGAGGCGCCGAGCGGCCCGTTGACCGAGGGCACCCGGCGGTTGGCCTCGGGGAGCCGGGTGGCGGCCGTCTCGAGGCCCGTCCGGTAGGGGGTACGGGCCAGCCGCCGCGCCGCCCGGTAGACGGTGAGCGGCACCAGCAGTGAGCCGGCCGTGGGGGCGGAGGCGCGGGCGAGGGCGGAGACGGGGCGCAGGAGCGGCCGTCTCCGGCGGTCCATCAGCAGGTCCGCCAGGCGGGCCGGGTGGGCGTCCAGCACCTGCCGGGCGCCGTGCCCGGTGAAGTGGTCCGCGCTGCCGGACACAAGGCGCCGCCGATTGCGTTCGGCCTCGACGAGCGACGGTCCCGGTTCGTCGGTGAGTGGGCCGTCCAGGTCGGCGTAGGGCAGAGCCTCGGCGCCCGCGGCGACGACGACGTGGTGCAGCCGCGGGTTCTCGGCGATGGCCCCGGCCCGTTCCATCTCGGCCTCGCGCCCCTGCGGGGTGGCGAGGTCGTTGAAGGTGACGGCCAGCAGCCGTTCGCCGGCACCGGTGCCGTGGCCGAGGATGGTGCCCGGAACGCCGGGCAGTCCGGCGGCGAGCAGGGCGAGGGTGCCGGAGGCGCTGCCCCCGGAGAGGTCGGCGCCGATGCCGGGTGCGGGTGCGCCTCGGGCGGCCCGGCGCTCCGCCGGGCCCATGCCGGGCACCGGTCCCGGATCGGGCGGCAGGGCCCCGGGGGCGTGCCGGGGTGCGGTGAGTCGTGCGCGCACGGCGTCGACGAGCGCGTCCCGCACGGTCTCCACCGCCCGGTCCGGGTCGAGTTGGGGTGCGGCGACGGCGAGCGAGGCGACCGGCTCGTAGCCGGTGATCTCCCGGGAGCCCTCGCGCAGGATGAGGGCGTGACCGGGAGGGATGCGCTTGACGCCGGCGTACGGGGTGGAGTCGCGCAGCGCCTCCGGGGATTCGGGGCAGGCGAGCAGGGCGGCGAGGTGCCCGATGTCGAGTTGGGCCTCGATGAGATCGGCCAGCGGCAGTGCGGCGGTCGCGTAGGCGGTGCCGTTGGCCCAGGGGGTGTAGAAGACGGGGCGTGCGCCGGCCAGGTCGCCGGTGACGGTGATGCGGCGGCCGACCTGGACGACGGCGGTGTAGCTGCCGGCCCAGGCGGTGAGATGGCGCAGGGCGCCCCCGCGCGCGGCGAAGAGGCCGACACGCAGTTCCTCGTCGCTGGCGGCACAGCAGCCCAGCACGGCGAGGCGGACGGCGGGGGTGCCTCCGCCGGGGCCGGGGGGCGGGCCGGCGGTGACGACACGGACCTCGTCCGGGCGCCAGTCGCCGACGGCCCAGAGCGGATCGGGGTCGCCCCACAGGAGTTGGGCGCCGACGGGGTGGACGGTGCGGCTGTCGTCGCCGGAGGGGGAAGGGGAAGGGGAGGGGCGGGTTCCGCCGGAGCCTGCCGTACCGAAACTTGCGGCGATACTGCTCCACCCCACCAGCCACCGCATCGCGCCTCCACAGCCTGTGGACAACTCTTGGCACTCCGGATTCGGCACGCCCGATTCAGTACGCCTGATGCGGCACAGCTGATTCGGCACACCCCGATGAGGACATGCTGCCATGACAGGGGCGCACCGGAGGGGCTCCGGGTCGCGTGCGCAAAAAGTGAACGCGCCCCTGGCATTGGCCATATGGGGCCGTCCGGCGACGGAGCGTCCGCGCGTCGAACCACGGGCTCCACGGCTGGCGAAACACCGAGGAGGGAGCGGCATTCAGCCAACTTGAGGGCCACGAGGAGCGGAAGATATCGCAAGAAACGGGGCGCAGGCGCTCGGTCCGGGAGACGGCAGCCGCCTCCCGGACCGGTCCGCCGCCCGCGGGGATTGAGGCGGCGGTGTCCCCCAGCCCATTGGATCCCTGGCCAATGGGCCGACCCACGCAGCACTCATGGAATCCCTCCGGCGACGGCCGGAGGAGAGCGCACGGACGGGCGCACGGCCACACGCCGGGAGCACGGTCCGCACGGGGAGTCGCACCCGAACACGCAACAATCTCGCCATCCGGAACACTGCCTCTTAACGGTCGGGATGCGGCGAACTACCCTGTGTGTCACCGCTGTTCTCCTCGGGGGTGAATATTCCCGGGGGCTCGGACACCTGCTCTTGCGTCCGGCTTCCGGGGAGTTGTCCCCTTGCGGAGAGGGGCGGAGCGAACGCCGGGCGCGGATGCCCGCCGGCCGTCTGTGTGTCGAGGGGTGGCGCATGTCCAGGGAGCAACGCGGGCCGAACGAGAAGCTCGGCACCGTTCTCGCCCTCGCGGGAATCAGCAACGCCGGGCTCGCCCGGCGGGTCAACGACCTCGGGGCGCAGCGCGGGCTGACCCTCCGCTACGACAAGACGTCGGTGGCGCGATGGGTGTCGAAGGGCATGGTGCCGCAGGGCGCCGCGCCCCATCTCATCGCGGCGGCCATCGGGCAGAAGCTGGGCCGCCCGGTGCCGCTGCACGAGATCGGGCTGGCGGACGCCGATCCGGCGCCGGAGGTCGGGCTGGCCTTCCCACGCGACGTGGGCGAGGCGGTGAAGGCCGCGACGGAGCTGTACCGGCTGGATCTCGCGGGCCGGCGCGCGGGCGGCGGCGGGATCTGGCAGTCGCTGGCCGGTTCCTTCTCGGTGAGCGCGTACGCCACGCCCGCCTCCCGCTGGCTGATCAACCCGGCCGACTCGTCCGTCGAGCGGAGCCTGCGGAGCGCGGAGGGCGGCGAGGCGCCGGAGAGCCCGGACGACGGGCAGGTGCGGGTGGGCCACAGCGATGTGGCCAAGCTGCGCGAGGCGGCCGAGGACGCCCGGCGCTGGGACTCCAAGTACGGCGGCGGGGACTGGCGCTCGTCGATGGTCCCGGAGTGTTTACGGGTCGACGCGGCGCCGCTGCTGCTCGCCTCGTACTCGGACGAGGTGGGCAGGGCCCTGTTCGGCGCCACGGCGGAGCTGACCCGGCTCGCCGGCTGGATGGCCTTCGACACCGGCCAGCAGGAGGCGGCCCAGCGCTACTACATCCAGGCGCTGCGGCTGTCGCGCGCCGCCGCCGACGTCCCGCTGGGCGGCTATGTGCTGGCGTCCATGTCGCTGCAGGCGACGTACCGGGGCTTCGCCGACGAGGGCGTGGACCTCGCGCAGGCGGCGGTGGAACGCAACCGCGGCCTGGCGACCGCGCGCACCATGAGCTTCTTCCGGCTGGTGGAGGCGCGGGCCCATGCCAAGGCGAGCGACGCGGCCGCCGCCGGGGCCGCCCTGAAGGCCGCGGAGAGCTGGCTGGAGCGCTCGCGGGAGGGCGACGCGGACCCGTCCTGGCTGGGGTTCTACTCGTACGACAGGTTCGCGGCGGACGCCGCCGAGTGCTACCGGGACCTCAAGGCGCCCCGCCAGGTACGCCGCTTCACCGAGCAGGCGCTGTCCCGGCCCACGGAGGAGTACGTCCGCTCGCACGGGCTGCGCCTGGTGGTGAGCGCGGTGGCCGAACTGGAGTCCGGCAACCTGGACGCGGCCTGCGCCGCCGGCACCAGGGCGGTGGAGGTGGCGGGCCGGATCTCCTCCGCGCGTACGACGGAGTACGTACGGGACCTGCTGCACCGGCTGGAGCCGTACGGGGACGAGCCGAGGGTGGCGGAGCTGAGGGAGCGGGCCAGACCGCTGCTGATGGCCCCGGCGTGAGCCCCGCGCGTCCCGTGACGCGCGTCCCACCCCGTTTGGCGCGCTCGCCCGCGGGCCAGTGCATCATCGTGGGCGGGACGGTTTCCCGGGAGGGTACTGCCGGGCTGGAAGGTGTGTGGTGACGGCGGCCGCATTCGACTGCGACGTGCTGGTGATCGGCGGCGGGATCATCGGGCTGTCGACGGCGTATGCCCTGACGCGTGCCGCGCCCGGCACCTCCGTGGTGGTGCTGGAGAAGGAGCAGGGCCCGGCCCGCCACCAGACCGGGCGGAACAGCGGAGTGATCCACAGCGGGATCTACTACCGCCCGGGGTCCCTGAAGGCACGTTTCGCCGTGCGCGGCGCGGCGGAGACGGTGAAGTTCTGCGCCGAGTACGGCGTCCCGCACGAGGTCACCGGCAAGCTGATCGTCGCCACCGGACGCGAGGAGCTGCCCCGGCTGCACGCGCTGGCCCAGCGGGGCAGGGAGAACGGCATTCCCGTCCGCGAACTGGGCCCCGCCCAGATGGCGGAGTACGAGCCGGAGGTCGCCGGCGTCGCGGCGATCAGGGTCGGCACCACCGGGGTGTGCGACTTCGGGGCCGTCGCCGGGCAGCTGGCGGAGGTCTCCGCCGCCTCGGGGGCGGAGATCCGCTACGGCGAGGAGGTGCGGTCCGTCGACACCCGGCCGTGGGGTGTCGCGGTCGGCACGTCCTCCGGGCTGGTCGTCCGCGCCCGCACCCTGGTGAACTGCGCCGGTCTGCACTGCGACCGGGTGGCGGCGCTCGCCGGTGAGCGGCCGGGCATGCGGATCGTCCCCTTCCGCGGGGAGTACTACGAGCTGGCCCGCCCCGAGCTGGTGCGCGGCCTGGTGTACCCGGTGCCCGACCCGGCGTTCCCGTTCCTCGGAGTCCACCTCACCCGCGGTGTCGAAGGCGGCGTCCACGTGGGACCGAACGCCGTCCCGGCGCTGGCCCGCGAGGGCTACGGCTGGTCCACGGTCCGTCCCGGAGAGCTCGCGGCCACACTGGCCTGGCCCGGTTCCTGGCGGATCGCCCGGCGCCACTGGCGCTACGGCGCCGGCGAGCTGCACCGCTCCCTGTCGAAGCGCGCCTTCACCGCGGCCGTGCGGCGGCTGCTGCCGGCCGTCGCGGAGGAGGATCTGCGACCGGCGGCGGCGGGGGTCCGGGCGCAGGCGGTGCTCCGCGACGGCACCCTGGTGGACGACTTCATGATCAGGGAGTCGGCCCGGGCGGTCCACGTCCTGAACGCGCCGTCACCGGCGGCGACCGCCGCGCTCCCGATCGGCCGGGAGGTGGCCCGGCGGGCGCTGGCGCACCTGGGAGGTGTGTGACACGTGCCGTCCCCGGCCGGCGCCCGCCGCCGTACAATCGGGGCATTGTGTCTGAGTTCGAGAACGCCATCGCCGCGGTCCCGCACGGGGACGCCCCTCGCGACGTCGCCACCCTCGCGGTCCCGGACGGGGACGCCCCGCGCAGGGCCGCCACCGCCCGGCCCGGGGGCGCTCCGCGGTTTCCCGACGGCCCCGCCGCCGATCCCGCGGGCGCGCACCACGAGCGGCGGATCCGCAGCTTCCAGCCGCGCCGGAGCCGGGTGACGGCCGGGCAGGCCGCCGCACTGCGGCGTCTCTGGCCGGTCTGGGGGCTGGACATCGACGGGCTGCGCACACTGGACCTGGACGCGATGTTCGGCGGACTGCCGGTCGTCCTGGAGATCGGCTTCGGCATGGGCGAGGCGACCGCGCAGATGGCCGCGGCCGACCCGGGCACCGGCATCCTCGCCGTGGACGTCCACACCCCCGGCCAGGGCAATCTGCTGGCGCTCGCGGAGCGGGCGGGCCTGGACAACGTACGGGTGGCCAACGGCGACGCCATCATCCTGCTCCGCGAGATGCTGCCGCCGGCCGCGCTCGACGGCGTGCGGGTGTACTTCCCGGACCCCTGGCCCAAGAAGCGCCACCACAAGCGGCGGCTGATCCAGCCCGAGTTCCTCACCCTGGCGGCGAGCCGGCTGAAGCCGGGCGCGCTCCTGCACTGCGCGACCGACTGGGAGCCCTACGCCGAGCAGATGCTCGAGGTGCTGACCGGCCATCCGGACTTCGAGAACACCCAGACCGGCGGCGGCTACGCGCCCCGGCCGGCCTTCCGACCGCTGACCCGCTTCGAGGGCCAGGGCCTCGACAAGGGCCATGTGGTGCACGACCTCCTCTTCCGGCGCCGGAGCGGGTGAACCCGGAGGCGCGTGCGCCCTCAGGGCACCAGGGCGATGAACCGGCAGACGCGGTGCACCCGACGCCCCGGGACGGGTGACGGCAAGAGCGTGACGCACCCCACGGCACCGGAGCGGGTGACCCCGGAGGCACGTGCGCCCGACGCACCGGGACGGGTGACGGCGAGGGCGTGATGCACCCGACGGCACCAGCGCCGTCGCGCGTTGTCCGTGCCTCTCGTTAGGGTCGTGTGGTGTCCGACTGGTCCCCGCAGCCGCATCCGGCCGCCCGCCTCGCCGTCCCGGCGTGCGACGAGCGGCCGCTGTTCGACGCCGTGCCGGAGCGTGCCCGCTGGCGCTACAAGCCGCGCCGCGACTTCTGGCGCAGCAGGGCCGTACGCGCCTGGGCACTCATCACTCTGCTGGCCCTCTCGGGGCTGATGATCCTCGCGCTGGTCCGCGAGCAGACCGGGACCGAGGGCTTCCTGGTCGGGCTCGGTCTCGCCGTGCTGCCGGTGCCGCTGCTGGCCGCGGCCTTCCGCTGGCTGGACCGGGTCGAACCGGGCCCCTGGCGCAACCTCGTCTTCGCCTTCGCCTGGGGTGCCTGTGCGGCCGCCCTCGTCGCCATCATCGCCAACACCTTCGCGACCCGGTGGATAGCCACCGCCACGGCCGACCCGACGCACGCCGACACGATCGGCGCGACCGTCATCGCACCCGTGGTGGAGGAGACTGCCAAGGCGGCCGCCGTGCTGCTGCTCTTCCTCTTCCGGAGACAGGACTTCACCGGCCTGGTCGACGGGGTCGTGATCGCCGGTTTCACCGCCACCGGTTTCGCGTTCACGGAGAACATCCTCTACCTCGGCAACGCCTTCGGTGAGGACCAGGAGTTCGGCACCTCGGGCTTCGCCTCCGTCACGGCGGCGACGTTCTTCGTCAGGATCGTGATGTCGCCGTTCGCCCATCCGCTGTTCACCGTGCTCACCGGCATCGGCTTCGGCCTGGCGGCGGCCACGGCACGGCACCGGAGGGTGCGCAGGGTCGCCCTGCCGCTGCTTGGCCTGCTCCTCGCCATGGGCATGCACGCGCTGTGGAACGGCTCGGGGGTCCTCGGCCCGCTGGGGTTCTACGCGGTGTACGCGGCCTTCATGGTGCCCGCCTTCGGTCTGCTGACCTGGCTGGCGGTGTGGTCCCGGCAGCGCGAGCTGCGCACCGTGGCGGCGGAGCTGCCCGCCTACGCGGCGGCGGGCTGGCTGGCCCCGGCCGAACCGCTCGCCCTGTCCTCCATGAAGGCCCGCACGATGGCCCGCGATCTGGCAGGCCGCACCCACGGTCCGGCGGCCGCCCGCGCGGTCTCCGAGTACGAGGCCTTCGCCACCTCCCTGGCCTTCCTCCGGCACCGGGCGGGACGGGGCGCGGCCGGGCCGGACTTCGTCGCCCGCGAGCAGGAGCTGCTGCACCATCTGTGGCAGCGCAGGGACCTCGCGGGACCGGCCCTGACGTACGCCGCCCGGGCGACGGGCCGTGCCTGGCAGCCCCCGCCGCACCTGGACTACAGCGGCTTCAACCCGTACCGCGGCTGACCGCTCCCGATCGGTGGTGGGCGGGTCCGCCCGGCGGGAACGCGCGTCCTCGCCGCGGAGCCCGGCTCCGGAGCACGGCACGGCCGACGGCCGGGGCGTCGGTGGGACGCGTACCGGGCCGTCGGCGACCGGAGCACCTGCGCCGTACGGACGGAGGACCGGCCGCGCGGGCCGGGCCGTACCGGCCGTACAAAGGGGGACTGACCGCCCGGGCCGGGCAGACCGCACCGACCTCACCGGCCGGGCAGACCGGATGAGGCGGAAGGGATCAGGCAGGCAGGCAGGCCGGGCGGGTAGGTAGGTAGGCAGGCAGGCAGGCAGGCAGGTGCGACCGTTTCAGACGGAAAGGCCCTTGCCGCGCAGCCATGCGGCGGGGTCGATGCCGTCGCCACCGGGGGTGTGCACCTCGAGGTGCAGGTGCGGGCCGGTGACATTGCCCGTGGCGCCGACCCGTCCGATGGTCTCGGAGGTGGAGACCTTCTGCCCCGCGCTCACGGTCATCGACGACAGATGGCTGTACCAGACCTCGGTACCGTCCGCGAGCTCCAGCACGATGTGGTAGCCGTACGAGCCGGACCAGCCGGCCGACTTGATCGTGCCGCCGTGTACGGCCTTGACCGGGGTGCCCGTCGGCGCGGCGAAGTCGAGACCCGTGTGGTAGCCGGAGGACCACAGCGACCCGGCCTGTCCGAAGGTGGAGGTGAGCGTGTACGACGAGGTCGGCAGGGAGTAGCTCGCCGCGAGCTTGGCGAGACGCTCGGCCTCCGCCTTGCGCGCGGCCTCCTCCGCGGCCTTGCGCTCGGCCTCGGCGGCCGCTTCGGCCGCCTTCGCGGCCTCGGTCTTCTGCCGCTTCGCCTCGGCGGCGGCCTGCTCGACCGCGGCCTGCTCGGCGGCCGCCCGGGCCTCGGCCTCCGCCTCGGCCTGCTGCTGCTCGGCCTGCTGGAGGATCCGGGCACGCAGGGCCTCGCCCGCGTCACCTCCCTGGCCCGCGGCGTCGGCCGTGGTGAGCGGCCCGTCGGCGACGGTCTCGTCGGCGGGGTCGTCCGCCATCAACGAGCCCACACCGGGCAGCGATTCGGGGTCCGGGAGTTTGTCCGCGATGACATCGGGAAGGGAGATGGAGACCGCGGGCTTGTCCTGGGCGGTGGCCATGCCGCCCGCGCCGACCGCGGCGATGACGCCGACGCCGAGGACGGTGGAGCTCCGCGCGAGCGCGTTGCGCTGCTTGACGACGCGGTGCCTGCCACGAACGGGACGGACCGATTCCTCGGTCGGGTTCCACTCCTCCGCCGCGGGGGCGGGAGCCCACTGGTCGCTGGGTGCCCACTGGGTCGTGGGGGGCTCCTGGAGGGCAGGCTTGTTGGACGCCACGGAGGCGTTCTCCTTTCCTTCCTTCTCGCCTACCGGGTTAGCTGACGGGTTCGGAGCAGGAAGGTCTCCTTCGGGCACCACAAGGCACCCGATTCACCCCAAATGGATGGTTCCCCGGTTCCCTTGCGGGATTCGGCGCATGCGCACGGTGCCGCCTCTTGCGACGGCTGGGACGACCGCGCTGCGTTATCGAACGTTAATAGAGATCGAGGCCCGATTCCAAGCTGTTCCCACTGATCGTTAAGGACGTTGGCCAGAACTTAAGCGCAACAACCGGTTCGAAACGGGCAAGTTCTCGCCTCTCGCTCAAGCCAACATTCCTGACTGTTCGTCAAATGTTATGCGCAGGGCACGGATCTGATCACGCTCCGTGGCATCGTGCCGCTCAGACAACTCACAAGCCCCCTGCGCCACACAGGCACCAGCGGGTCCCGTCACGGGTGAGCCGGCGTCGCCCTGCGCCGCGGCGACTGCTGCTCCACCCGCCGGGTGACCGCGAGCAGCGCCATGTCGTCCGTCGCCGCACCGCCCGTGTGCCGGCGCACATCGGCGACCACCACGTCCAGCAGCTCCTCCGGGCCGGAGAAGGCACGGCCACCCAGCCGCCGGCGCGGGTCGTACATCACGTCGTGTGCGTCCCGCGCCTCCGACAGGCCGTCGGTGTAGAGCAGGAGCGTGCCACCGGGCGGATAGGAGGTCTCGGACACCAGGTCCGGCTCGGTCCCGAGGTCCATTCCCAGCGGCAGCGCCCGCACGGGCGGATCCAGCACGAGCAGCGCGCCGTCCGCCGCGAGCAGCAGGGGCGCCGGATGCCCCCGGTTGACGACCCGGACCCGTTCCCCGCCGCGTGGGATCTCGGCGAGCACGGCGGTAGTGAAGCCCTCGAAGCTCTCGAGCCCGGCATCCCGCGCGCCCTCCCGTGCCAGGGCCCGCTCCAGCCGCTGCGCCACCCCCGCCAGCGAGACCTCCTGCTCGGCGGCCTCTCGGAAGGCGCCCAGCACCAGGGCCACCGTGCCGACCGCGTCCAGGCCCTTCCCCCGCACGTCGCCCACGATCAGCCGCACCCCGTGCGGAGTCTCCTGCACGGCGTACAGGTCCCCGCCGATGAGCGCGTCCCGCTCGGCCGCCTCGTACCGGGCGGCGACCTGCAGACCGTCGATCCGCTCGTCGGGCGTGGGCAGCACCGCCCGCTGCGCCGCCTCCGCGACGACCCGGGCCGACGCAAGGCGCTCGCCGCTGCGCCGCACGATCCGGTTGATGAAGAGGGCCAGTACGGAGACCGTGAACACGGTCAGCAGTTCCGTGATGGCCGGGATCCTCAGGATCCTGTCGCTGTAGACGTGCATACCCGCCACCGCCGCGCAGGCGGCGGCGCCGGTGGCGAGCGTGTAGCGCATCGAGAAGAAGGGGGCGGCGATCAGCGGTGCCGCCGTGAAGAGCGGCGCCGCGGTGAAGGTGTCGGGCGTTCCGAGGTCGTAGACGACCCCGCCCACGATCATCAGCCACGGGAGTACGGCGAGAAAGCGGCGGCCACCGTTCTGCCGCCCGTCCCTGCCGCGTTCTCGGTGCCGCACCAGTCTCTCCTGCCGGATCCGTCGGGGCCGCGGACGGTACCGCGCCCCATTCAGGCTGGCCGCAGCCGCGCCGCCCGACGAATCGCCATCGGCCAACCGGCCCAGCACCCCGCGGGCACCGCCGCTCCCGGCGTGCGGATCACCAGGGGGCCCTCCCGGTGACAAGGCCGTGCGGGGCGCTCGGCCCTCTCCACCCGCCGCCGGACGGCGGCCGTCCGGCGGCGCGGCTACCGGTCCTCGCCGAGATGGCGCTCCGCGTAGACCTTCAGCGCGTCCCGGACGAAGGCCGCCGTGCCCTCGCCGTGCCGGTCGTAGGTGGCCGTGAAGCGCGGATCGGCGACGTACATCTCACCCAGACCGATCACATACGACCTGGTGGGGGTGACCGTTCCGGACAGCCACTCGCAGTGCCGCCGAGCGATGGCCTGGGCCTCCTCGCCGTCCGGCGCCAGCCCGTCCCTCAGAGCCTGCCCGAAGTCGCGGGCGATCGCGACCTGGCGGTCCTGGAAGTCGCGCTTCTCCCGCTCGCTCAGCGAGCGCCACCAGCGGTCGCCCTTCTCGTACGCCGCACGGCCCCAGCGCTCGGTAACCTCCTCCTCGTACCGGGTGTGGTCGAAGCCGTCGAAGACCTCTTCCGCCATCAGTTCCTCTCCCTTCTCGGTCCGGTCGAGAGTGGTCCGCACCGAGGCGATCTGCCGCCCGATGCGCTCCCGCTCCTGCTCAAGCAGCCGAAGGTGGGTACGCAGCGCGGTGGCCGTGTCCCGCTGGCCGTCCAGGACCTGCGCGATGGCGGGCAGGCCGAGGCCCAGCTCCCGCAGCAGCAGGATGCGCTGCAGCCGGACCAGGGCGTCCTGGTCGTAGTAGCGGTAGCCGTTGCCGCCGATCCGGCTCGGCGGGAGAAGCCCGAGCTCCCCGTAGTGGCGAAGCGCGCGGCTCGTCGTGCCGGCCTTCCTGGCGATTTCCTGGATGGACCACTCCATGCCCAGCACGCTAAATCTTGACGTTGCGTAAAGGTCAAGGCGAATGGGGCCGGACTCGGCAGACGCCGGCCGGAGGCGAGGGAGGCACCGGTAGAGCCGACAGACCGGGCGGAGGCCCTTCGGCGGCACCGGAGACCAAGCAGACCGGCGGAGGGACGGAAGCCCGGATGGGCCAGGCGGACCGGGCGGATCACAGAGGTGGCAGACGCACCGAGGGCCCGGAAACCATGTGGTTCCGGGCCCTCGGCCTTCAGTAGCGGGGACAGGATTTGAACCTGCGACCTCTGGGTTATGAGCCCAGCGAGCTACCGAGCTGCTCCACCCCGCGTCGGTGAACACCACCCTACGCCATCCGGAGCAAGATCCAAACCGCTTTCCTCCGCCGCCCGCTCGCCGCCCCACCCGGAAGGGGCACCCGAGCCCTCGGCGGCGGAGTCCCGGCGCGGTGACCCCACCCTCCCGGGCCCGCGGGCGCACCGGGGCCGCCGCTATGGGAGGACGTACCGACGCCGGGCGGCTCACCGGACATGCGGATATCCGGCACCAGAGCACCCGGGCACCCGGGCACCCGGCACGGCGGCACAGTCGCCCGGACCGGAGCGCGCGCCTGCACGCGTCACGGGCGGCGCCGGCGTGAGCGCCCGCCCTCGGCACGGCGCACCACCCTTCCGAGGTGGCAAAATCCCTCCACCCCGGCCCTTTCCAGCGCGCTGACCTGCGACTACTCCGCTACCTCGGTGCGCTCCCACCACTCGTAGACGGTCAGCCGTCCCTCGGGAGAGTCCTCGTGGCGGGTCGTGGCCTTGAAGTGCTCGTAGCCGCCACGGTGCGGAATCTTCAGCTCCTGCCCCGGAGGGGTGATCGGCACGACCCGGCCCCGCAGGTCGTCCGGCCCGCCCTCGAGGCGTGCCTTGCTAGCCATACCTCCAGTCTTGCCCTTCCTGGGAGCTCCCCGCACGCCCGGAGCCGCCGGCCCCCGCCCCGGCGACCCTGGTCGGCCGCCCGCGAGGCGCGTGACGCCCGCGCCCGTGGCTACCTTCGACGGCTCACCTCGTGGGGTCCCCCGTGGCCCGACTCATGACACACGGCTTCGCAACGCCGAGACCCTCCACCTCGCTGGTACCCGGTCCGGCTCCGGCGAAGGGACGTCGGCCGCACCGGTCGCGACGCCCCATGGGCAGCTCAGAAGCCGCCGCGGCTTCGGTGGCAACGCACCGCTTGCAGCGCCTGCAACGCGGGGACACCTGCCCCACTGCGCCCAACTCGAGTTGTCTAGGAGGCTTCGGAGATCGCGGGACGGTTCAAGTCAACCTCGCCGGTGGGCGCTTCACCCTTTTGACTACAGTGGTCACTTAGCAGCGCAGAAAACTTCACCGACGGGGGCGGAGAACGTGGCGTGGGACGAATGGGACCGGATCAAAGCCGGCTCAGGTGCGCGTATGCGGTTGAATCAGCACGACGGCGGCTGACGGGCCCGCCATCATCGAGGGATACGCCCCCGAGGGCTCGGATCCCGCGACACTCGCCAGGCTCCTGACCGAGGTGGCCAACAACGCAGCTGACCGGGCCGGTTGCAGGGGCAACGGCGCCCTCGTGCCTCCCGGCGCCCTCGCCGCGGCCCCCGAGCCGCAGCGACCCGAGGAGGGGGTGGTGTGCGATCTCGCGGGTCTGGCCTTCCCCGGACCACAGGGACGAGGCGCAGCGGAGGAGATAGTCCAGAACGCTCCAGGCCCCACGTGGGCGTGCGACGTCTCCGGATACGCCACCTATGCCGTGACCCAGGAGCCCCGAATCGTCGCGGGCATCCGCTCCTCGCCCGGGTATGTGGAACAGCCGCGCGTGACCGGCCGCCAGGTGTCCGGATTCGATCCGCATCACGTGGTCGCCGACTGCGCGGGCACGCCCACGTACTTCTCCCTGGAGCTCGGTCAGAAGTACCACGACGCCGTCGACACACCCGGCACCCCCCGCATACAGGAGCTGTTCGACACCTTCGTTGAGGCCGCCGGCAAACGGTTCGGCTGCTCCGCCCCGACCTCCTGAGGACTCGAACGTGACGCACGGACGACACCGACTGCTGATCACAGCCGTACTGACAGCGGCCCTGGTGACCGGCTGCCAGAGCGGCACCGGAGGTGGCGCGACGCCGCTCAGCCTGAGAGGACTGACCGAGACCGCCGACGGGATGCCCGACGGCGGGGCGAGCACCTGCCCGCTGACCTATGACGTGGCCCAGGCGGCGAAGGCGACGGGCCTGGACGAGGCGACGGGGCCCGGACCCGTACAGGACGACGGCGATCCCGTCGCCACGGCCGAGGGCGGCAAGCGGGCAGAGCCCGGGGAACCGTTGGCCGAGAACCCTGGTGCCTTGGTGAGCTGTACCTTCCACATCGGCAAGGACGACGTGCAGGTGCACACCGTCGCGACCCGCAAGCCGCAGGCGATCGCTGCGCTGGCGCCGGTGGTCCAGAGGCTTGCCGGAGCATCCATGGATGACCTGAGCCGATACATGAAGCTGGCCGGCGACGCCAAGGCCGGTGACGTGGTCGTCACCGACAGCGGCAACGTCGCCGCCGTGCGGCTGAAGCTCGACGGCGACGGCGACGCCTACCTCCTGGTCGGTTTCGGTGAGGCGGGGACCAGCGCCCCTGACCGCAGGCAGCAGGTCGCCGACCTCGCTGGAACACTCGCGGACCAGGTGCGGTAAACGACGTAGTCGGCAATTGAAGATCGTGAGGTTCCCCCTCGCAACGTGAAGGCCATGACTGCAGGGGAAGTTGGGTCATGGCAGCGAGAAGCGTCGGAAGTACGATCCTGAGTTCCGTGAGGTGTGACAGCAGGCCGTGAACATAAGTGAGCACATACGTGCGGAAGTGACTTGAGCTGGAGAGTGAGACTCGGTGCGCTGGCGGGAGCCGCCGCCGTAGTGACCGACGCTGGCCTGTTCAGTAGGTGAAATACGGACGTGCTGGGGCAGGACGTTGCTGCCTCGGGGGACAAGACGATGGCAATGGTCGAGTTTCAGAACGCCGTTGGTATACCGGTCGACCCCGCTTTCCAGGACTGCCGGAAGACGACAGCTGAACGAGCACTGATCGTAGTCCCCTACGGGCTCCCGCCATCATGTTCCCTGTGCTCGTTGTGAGCTGTGGTGTGCGGCTGCTGCCCCAAACCATGGCGCTGGGGCGGTGTCGGCGCGTGCGGGTAGTACAGTTGCTGCCCTCCGTACTGGGGCGGAACAGCGGGAGCTGTAGATGCACTGAGACGGCGACGGTTGCGGAGAACCGGGACAGCAATCGCCGCGCACAGCACGACCGCAGCGCCGATGCCGGCCGCGATCCAGAGTCCGGTCGCGCTGCTGTCGTCGTTGGACGCCGCGGGCGCGACCGTCGGCTGGTCGGAGCTTCCCGCGGGGCCCGAAGGCTTGGCGGGCTCGGAGGACGAAGGCTTGGCGTCCTCGTAGGTGAAGCCGGGGATCGGGTACTTGTCGGCGGGCCCGGGGTCGCCTGGGGTCTTCAGGGCGATACGTGGGCGGATGACGCCGTAACCGACCACGTCGTCGCGGCTGAGGCCCTTGTCGTTGCCGCTGGCGGTCTGCATCAGGACACGGAGCACCTGGTTGTTGGTCCAGTCGGGATGCTGGGACCAGAGGAGGGCGGCGGAGGCGGAGGCGAGGGCCGAGGATGCGCTCGTGCCCGTTCCTCCGCAGATCTGGGTGCCCTCCGGGCAGGCGCCCACAATGTCCTTGCCGGGTGCGGCGAGGTCGACTTGTGGGCCGAACTGGGAGTTCTCAAGTGGTTTCGCCTTCTGGTCGACGCCGGCCACCCCTACGACTCCCGGTGTCGCCGCTGGGTACTCGACGGCGTTCGTGACGTCACCGCTGTTGCCGACCGCGGCGAAAATGAGCTTGCCCTTGCCGAGCGCGTACTTCACAGCAGCGGTCAACTCCGGGGTACCGACGTTCCTCTTCCCTGGCGTGTTCGCGCTCCCCATGGAGACGTTGATGACCTTGGCTTCGGAGTCAGCTGCGAACCGGATGGCTTTGATCAGACTCTCCGAGTAGCGGCGCCCTGAAGTCTCCGTTCCGAAGCCGCCGGTGGCATACGGCATCTTGATGGGGAGGATCTTGGTGCCTGGAGCCAGCCCGTGCGATCCGTTGACCTTGCTCCGAGCTCCCGTCGCGGCGATCAACGAAGCCATGCCAGTGCCGTGACCGGCCTGGTCCGCGTGTTCGTCTCCTTCCAGGCCGGAGTAGTCCATGCCGTCCAGGACCTGGCCGCGCAGATCCGCCACGTTCTTGTCCACACCGGAGTCGATGACAGCGACCGTGATGCCACGCCCGGTGGTGGTTTCCCACATCTCGTCGGCGTGCATCGCGTCAAGGTGCCACTGCCTCTCGCGGATGGTCTCAGCGTGCACTGGGGCTGTAGCGATGCCGGCCAGCATCACGCCCACAGCCACCGATAGGGCGTAGTGGAGCCTGGCCGGTTGCCTGGTGCTGGTAAGCATCTCGTACCTCTTACGAATTCCGGACATGATCAGTCGATCACCGGGGGGACGATTCGGCGGCCATTCTGCATCCAGGTCTCTTCGTCCTCGGCAAGGTAGTCGGGCCGATTGCCACCTTGAGCGTCGCGACGGCGTGAGGAACCGTTCTGACCTGGCGGTGGAACGGCCGCTCCTCCGCGTCCAGCAGGTGCCGCACCGTGTCCGCCCGTACCCGTCGGGGTGCCGGACACGAGTCCGGAGCCGCCGGGGGTGAAGGGGCGGGTACCCGGTCGGCCGGACTGCTGGGGGCCGCCCCCGACGATGCCGCCCGTCTCACTGGCGTAACGACGGCCCCCGGGTGCGGTGCCCGGCCGGGCGCCTCCGCCGCCCGACCCAGCCGCGGGGTTGTACCCCATGGGGCCTCGGGCAGATGCTCCCTCGCCGCCGACGACCGTGCCGCGCGGGATCCCTCGCGCCGGGCTTCCGGCACTTGGGGGCACAGGCCGCCCGCCGATGACGCCACTGTCACGGGGCAACCTTCCCGCCGTACCGGATCCCAGTGGTCCCTGACCGGGCAGCACCGGAGGCCGGACGCCACCAACACTCGGGCGCCCCGTCACAGAAGGCACGGGAGGCGCGGAAGGCTTGACCGTGCCACCGCCGAAGGCCGGGGGAATCAGTCCGGGCAGCATGCCGCCTGCGTCAGGACGACCACCCGGCGGCAGGATGCCCGTGGAGGTGGCCGGAGACGACGGCGGAGCCGCTGGCAACGTCGCGAGACCGTCAATCTCCATGCCCACCGGGTGCTCGGGTGCTGCCGCGCCGGCCACCGTTCCGGGCTGTCCGGACTGCCGAACCGCGGTGCCCCCGGACTTCACGTACGGGGCAGCCGTACCTTCTGGGGGCGCTCCGGCGTTTCCTGCGATGGTGCCGTCCTGGCCATCAACACCTTGCTGCCCCCATGGGACGCGCCACTTGTTCGCTTCCATGTACATCGCTGGCGGCGGAAACGTCGGCGGCGTCGCCGCGTTCACCTGGTGCGCCGTGAACTCGTACGTCTGCGCCAGCTTCCGCAGCCGCTGCGCCGCCTCGAACCGGGCCGCTTCGATCCGCCCCCGCGCCGCCGCCTCGTCCGACGCCGCCCTCTTGGCCGCGTCGCCTGCGTCCGTGTCCTTGCGATGGGCCGGGTCGTCGGCGAACGCCTTCGCCTCCCGGGCCTTGGCCAGGTCGCTCTGCGCGCGCGTCGTCTCCGTGACCGGAGGCATCGCCGCCTTCGCCTCGGCGATCGCCTGCGAGATCTCTTCCATCCAGCGCGACGCGCCCTTGCTGTACTCGCCCAGGCGCAGCGTCGCACTTGCTGTCTGGCCGCCCCAGTTGCGGAACGCATCGCCGCCTTCGCCATGCCAGGGCAGGTTCGTCACGTGCTCCTTCAGGTCTTCGCCGATCTTCGTGATCGCCGAGGATGCCTGGGCCAGCTTCGTCGCCAGGTCAGACGCGCCGGCCGGGCTCGCCGAGGCCAGCAGCGCCGCGAGTTGCTGGTGCGTCATCGACTCGAAGTCCGTGCGCTGAAGTCGCGGTGCCTTGGCATCCGGCTGCTCAGCCATGTCCCGCCCCCGTCAAATACTCATCACCGCGGGCATCAGAAGCCCGTTTCCTTGTCCTGTTCCTTCTTCGTGGGTGCATCCTCGACGAACGGGTCTCGCCTGCGGTCGTAGTACGACTCCACCTCGGCGTTGACCGCCCTCATTCGGGCGCGGATGTCCTCGTCGACGTTCTCGTAGCCAACACGGGACGAGTGAACGGCAAGGCCCATACCCTCGATCTGAGCCCCCAACGCCTTCGAGAGCTTCTCCAGCTCGTCATGGACGACCGTGTACGAGTCGAAGAGGAACTGAGCCTCGCCGAAGTCGCCGGACCCCAACTGCGCTCGGGGCAAGCGGCCGTCGCCCATCTTGCCCGGGGCGGCCTCGGAGCCGTCGAGCGCGAGCAGCAGATCGTCGACCCTCTTCTTGAAGGCCTTCATCTTGTCGGCCTCGATCGCCAAGGCCGCCTGCGGGTTCACCCCGTAAAACGTGTCGAACGACGTCCCCGTGTCCGGTGACGCCGCTTCTTCTCCCCCGTGCGCCACAGCGCCCTCCCCGTTCAACCAACGCGCCAACGATCATTCTAAACGGAGAGCAGCACCTTCTTCGCAGTAGCAACTGTGCCAAAGCGCAGGCCGTTTGAGCCAAGATCAAGCGAGCAAGGCCGATCAGCCCAGCTCAGCAATGGGTACGTAAACGACAGCCAGCCCGAGTACATGTCGGGGCCATGACCAGCAGCCCGTCACCCAATGCAGTCAGCCTGGATGAAAGTAGGGGGACGTGGGGGACGCTGTTCCGGTCTTCCTCTCTCGCTCTTCCTTCCCGTCTCGCTACTGGAACAGGGCGGAGAGGCGTCGGGGCGTCCCCGCTCTTCCCCGCAGGCCGGGATTGCCGATCGGCGCAGGGGCGATACCGGACTACGAGGAAACGAACCGGCGCTTCCGCACCGTGCAGTCCCTGACCAGGCGCCACGCAGCTCGTACAGCGCGGGTGGAAGGTCGAGGAGTCCGCCCCCAAGACGGACAGCGGCGAGCATGTGGTCGTCCTCGACTCGGAGACCGTGAAGGTGCTCAAGGCGCATGGCAGGCGGCAGTCGAAGGAACGCCTCAAGTGGGGCGAGGCATACGTCGAGACCGGCCGAGTCTTCACGCAGGAGAACGGCGAGTGGCTGCACCCCGCCTGGGTGACCGATCAGTTTCAGCTTCTCGCCGCCGAGGCCGGGCTGGCCCCCGATCCGACTGCACGACCTACGCCACGGCGCGGCGACTCTCGCCCTCGCGGCTGGCCCGGACATGAAGGTCGTGCAGGAGCTCGGTCACTCCTCGATCACGATCACCTCGGACACGTACACGAGCGTGCTGCCGGAGGTCGCGCGGAAGGCCGCCGAGGACGCGGCGAAGCTCGTTCCGCGGCAGGCTGCCCGCACTGCCGGGCTCACATCAGCCCAAGCACAGGCGCGGACACAGCGAAGCGCCCCACCTGAAGAAGTCAGGTGAGGCGCTCACGCGCAGGTCAGCGGGGATGTCGGGACACCCCCACGTGGTAGGCCGTGTGGGACTCGAACCCACAACCAACGGATTAAAAGTCCGCTGCTCTGCCAATTGAGCTAACGGCCCTCGGCGAGTCATCCCCGAGCATAGCCGTACGGCGCCCGGCATCCGATCGGGTATCCCTCTCCGGCCGTCGCCGCAGGCGCAAAGCGTGGCCCTGCCGGGCGGGCGAACACCGCTCGGAGCGATACGGGGAACGGATGTGCGCCGGAGAGCCCGAGGCGCGCAGGCAGATGTGTGCCGGACGCGGACGCGGTCTCGAACACCGGGATGCCCGATGCGATCGCCCCTCCCCGTCACGCGGACGGCCGTGCGGCCCGGTGCCGGGTGACGCGCGGCGCACCGGCGGCGGCTCGACGGCACCGGGCTCGGCACGCGCAACAGGGCAGGGCCCGTGCCCCTGGTGGGGACACGGGCCCTGCCCGGTGTGCAGGCGTCAGCCGTTGCGCTTCCAGCGCGGCTTGTCGTCACGGCGGCCGCCGCCGAAGGAGCCGGAGCCCGAACCGCGGTGGTCGTCCCGGCGACCGTACGGGCGGTCGTGGCCACCGGAGCGGAAGCCGCCGGAGGGACGGTCGTCGCGGCGGTCGCGGTTGAACGGACGGTCGTGGCCACCTCGGTGCTCACGGCGCTCGAACGAACGGCCACCACGGTCGTCACGGCGGAAACCACCGCGCTCACCGTCACGACGCTCGTCCCGGCGGAAACCGCCACGCTCACCGTCACGACGCTCGAACGAACGCCCACCACGGTCGCCGTCCCGGCGCTCGAACGAACGCCCACCACGGTCGTCACGGCGGAAACCACCGCGCTCACCGTCACGACGCTCGTCCCGGCGGAAACCACCGCGCTCACCGTCACGACGCTCGAACGAACGCCCACCACGGTCGCCGTCCCGGCGCTCGAACGAACGGCCACCACGGTCATCGCGGCGGAAACCACCGCGCTCACCGTCACGACGCTCACGGCGCTCGAAGTTGCCCCGGTCGTCACGGCGCTCACGGCGCTCGTACGAGGGCCGCTCGTCGCGGGACGGCTCGCGGTCCTCCCGCACGTCCGCCGTACGCGGCTCCGGAACGGATGCCCCGAACTCCGACTCCTCGGTGGCGGCCGCCTCGGCCTGCGCCGTCTGCGCCGCCTCGGCGACCGCGGCCTCCGGGTCCTCGCCCCGATCGCGCGCCGCCCGTGCGACGAGGCGGTCGGCCTCCTCGCGCAGTTCGGCGGCACGGCGCTGCAGGCGCTCGAGCTGCTTGCTGAGCTGGTCGACCTCGCGCTCGGCCTGCTTCGCGGCGTTGCTCGCCGAGTCCGCCTGAACCTCGGTCAGCGAACGGGCGCCGGTGATCTCGGCGACCTCCGGGTCGAACGCGCCGGCGCCGCCGACGATGTGGCGCGAGGCGTCGACGCCCGCGTCCTCCATCAGCCGGAAGATCTGGCGGCGCTGGTGCGGGAGCGCCAGCGAGACGACGGTGCCGGACCGGCCGGCACGGGCGGTGCGGCCCGAGCGGTGCAGGTAGTCCTTGTGGTCACCGGCCGGGTCCACGTTCAGGACCAGGTCGATGCCGTCGACGTGGATGCCGCGGGCGGCGACGTCGGTGGCGACCAGCACGTTCACATAGCCGTCCTTGAAGTCGGCGAGCGTGCGGGTACGGGCGCCCTGCGTCATGCCGCCGTGCAGCGCGTCGGCGCGCACTCCGGCGTCCTGCAGCTGCTCGGCGACGCGGTCCGCGCCCAGCTGGGTGCGGACGAAGATGATGGTGCGGCCCTTGCGGGCGGCGATGGCGGCCGTGACCGGGGCCTTGTCCTTGGGCTTCACCACGAGGACGTGGTGGGTCATGGTGGTGACGGCGCCGGCCGACGGGTCGACCTCGTGCGTCACCGGGTCGACCAGGTAGCGCTTGACGAGGCTGTCGATCTCGTTCTCCAGCGTCGCGGAGAACAGCAGGCGCTGCCCGCCCTCGGGGACCTGGTCGAGCAGTTCGGTGACCTCGGGCAGGAAGCCCAGGTCGGCCATCTGGTCAGCCTCGTCGAGGACCGCGACCCGGACGGACTCCAGGGAGCAGGCGCCGCGGTTGATGACGTCCCGCAGCCGGCCCGGGGTGGCGACGAGGATGTCGACGCCGCGCTCCAGGGCGTAGATCTGGTTGCCCATGGACGTACCGCCGCAGACGACCTTCATCTTGAGGCCGAGGACGTCGCCGTACGGCTGGAGGGCGTCGGCGACCTGCATGGCCAGCTCACGGGTCGGGGTGAGGATGACGCCGCGGGGCTTCTTCTTCTCGGTGTGGCCGCCGGCCAGCGTGGCGAGCAGCGGAAGACCGAAGGAGAGGGTCTTGCCGGAGCCGGTGCGGCCGCGGCCGAGGATGTCCTTGCCGGCCAGGGCGTCCGGGATGGTCGCCGCCTGGATCGGGAACGGGACGGTCACACCGTTCTGGGCGAGCTTGCGGACGACGCCCTCGGGCAGACCGAGGTCGCCGAAGGTCACCTCCGGCGCGGCGGGCGTCTCGACGGCTTCGGCGACCTGAGCGGCCTCGGCTGCCTCGCCGTTGGCGTGGGTGCTGCCGGCGTCTGCGGCGTTCGAGGAGTCCGCGGCATCGACGATCTCGTCGTTCCCGGGCAGGACGGCACGGTCAGAACTGGAAATGGACATGCGAAATGCGAAACCTTCCGGAGTCTCGGCACGCGCCCAAACTCCGTGATTCGCAATTCGACCGCCTCGATGCGGTCAGCCACGGCAAGGGAGAGTACGCGCCACACGCGGCGCGCTTCGGTGATGGCGCCGGGCAAATGGGATCAAACGATCTACCACCATACGCACCCTCCCCCACCCAAGGCAAACCGCTTCGGTGCGTCGCTCGTCACACCCGCGGTCCGCTCGCCGCACCGGCCCGCCGGACGCGCCCCGCGCCCGACCCGTGCCCGCCCCGCGCCGTGAGCGGTACGGGTGCGGAACCGCTCGATGTCGCACGAGGTCTCACCGGCCGCGTCATCCGCACCGCGGGCCGGTCGGATGGGGGGTCAGCCGGGACCCACCAGCAGCGACCCACCAGCAGCGACCCACCGGACCGGACCCACTGGAAGGAGCCGTCAGCGGAGGCCAGCAGAAGGAAACCGCACCAAGCAGGCCGCAAGCAAGCAGGCCGCATGAAGAAGGCCGTCAGAAGGGGGCCGTCTGCGGTGACGCCTCCGGCTCCGTGCCGGGCTCCTCCCCCGGCGTGCCGACGGCCTCCCGCATCGCGCCCATCTGGGTCTCCGCGGCCGGTGACTCCGTGGGCGGATCGGTGGGTTCCCCGGTGGGCCCGGGATCGGGGCTCGACGGTGTCGGTTCGGCGGGCGGCGTCGTCTCGGCCGGGGGTGTGGGCCCGGCCGGGGGCGTCGGCTCGCCCTGCGGCTCGGTCGGCCGCTGGGTGGACGGCGGCTTCGGACCGCCCGCCGTCCCGGGGGGCGAGGCCGACGGCACCGCGGACCCGCCCGGGCTCGCCGACTCCTCCGCGGCGCCGCTGCCGGTTCCGGCGCCGCCGGAGGGCTCCGTACCGCCCATGCCGGTGCGGCCCTGGGCGTCGGAACCGCCCGGGGCGCCGCCACCGCCGTCCGGTTCGGCGGCGGCGCCGCGCCGCTGCGGCGACTTCACCGGCCCCGGCCCGTCGGCGTCGTCGCTCACGCTCACACAGCCGGCTGAGGCCGCGACCGCCAGGGCAGTGGCGATCCAGACGGCACAACGGCCGGGGGCGGACAACTGACGCACGGGTGGCACCTCCGGGGCACAGGACGCGGTTTCCCTGCCCAACTCCCCAAGCCCCACAGGGGACACGCCCCCGCACACGGCGCGGAGGATCCCGCGGCCGGCGGTCCACGGCGGCCCGGCTCCCACCGCCCAGCCCACCGCGGCCCGGGGAGCATCACGCCGCCCACCGGACCATTGCCGCCCGATACCGGCTGCCGTCCCCGACAATGGGCGTGTGCTGGAGATGTCGCGGGAAGCATTCGAAGAGTTGGTGAGCCAGGCCCTGGACACGATCCCCCCGGAGCTGACCCGGGTCATGGACAACGTGGCCGTGTTCGTCGAGGACGAGCCCGACCCGTCCGACCCGGAACTGCTGGGGCTGTACGAGGGGACTCCGCTCACCGAGCGCGGGGAGTGGTACGCCGGTGTGCTCCCCGACCGCATCTCCATCTACATGGGCCCGACGCTCCGCTACTGCGAGACCCCCGACGACGTGGTGCACGAGGTCGCCGTGACCGTGGTCCACGAGATCGCCCACCACTTCGGCATCGACGACGAACGGCTCCACGAACTGGGCTGGGGCTGACGGCTCGCCGGGGACCGCGGTGTGCCGGTTCCCGGCCGGCGCGTCCGGGCGTGCGGCCGGGGAGTACCACCCGGGAGCACGACCGGACAGGCCGACGCGCCCCGGCCGCCCGAGGGCACAGCCCGACACGCCCCCTCCCAGGAGACACAGCCCGGGAGACACAGCCCGGGAGACGCAGCCCGACGCGCCCCCTCCCCGGGGCATAGCCCGGCACGGGCGCGGGCATACGCGCCCAATGGCCCGCCATGAACTCCTGCAAGCCGGCCTCGCCCGCCTCAGGCGCCACTACCTGTCCCACCGCGCGAGCCCCGTCAGCGCACTGGTCCACAGCCCGCACCCGTACGGGCGGGCGTTCGGGCTCGTGGCCGTCGTCCTGCTGGGGGCATGGCTGGGGCTGCTGATCGTGGGGGCGGTCCGCACGCCGGTGGGCCCCGTGGACACGAGCATGGCGCTCCGGCCGTCCGTCTCCGGCGGCACGAAGATCAACGTCTCGCCGCTCGGCGCCCTCGAACTCGACTCGCACACCGCGCCGATCCGGCTCGACGTCAACATCGACCGGCTCGACCCCGTCCGCTCCCAGGCGCTCGTGCAGCACCCGGAGCGTCTCGCCGGGCTCCAGGAGGAGATCGCCCAGGACGTCGCGGAGGGCACCCGCGACCTGGCCCTGCGCTCCTGCGTCGCCGTGGTCTCCGGAGCCACGGCCCTCGGCCTCGCCGTCTACCGCCGCCCGCGCCGGGCCCTCGCGGCCGGCGGCCTCGCCCTCGCCCTGCTGGCCGCCTCCGGGGCGAGCGCATGGGCCACCTGGAATCCGAAGTCGGTGCTGGAGCCCAGGTTCTCGGGGCTGTTGAGCAGCGCCCCGTCGGTCGTCGGCAACGCGCGTTCGATCGTCACCGAATTCGACGTGTACCAGAAGGAGTTGGCCCGGCTTGTCACCAATGTCACCAAGCTGTACGAGGCGACCTCCACGCTGCCGGTCTACCAGCCGGACCCGGGCACCATGCGCGTGCTGCACGTCTCCGACATCCACCTCAACCCGGCCGCGTGGCACATCATCGGCTCGCTCGTGGAGCAGTACGAGATCGACGCGATCATCGACACCGGCGACACCATGGACCACGGCACCGCGGCGGAGAACCCCTTCCTCGACCCGATCCCGGACCTCGGCGCGCCCTACGTCTGGGTGCGA
The DNA here is from genome assembly GCF_003097515.1 of Streptomyces tirandamycinicus. Classification (NCBI taxonomy): domain Bacteria; kingdom Bacillati; phylum Actinomycetota; class Actinomycetes; order Kitasatosporales; family Streptomycetaceae; genus Streptomyces; species Streptomyces tirandamycinicus. The sequence continues at coordinate 1,547,852 of NZ_CP029188.1, forward strand.
GGCAACCACGACTCGCTGGTGACCCAGCGCTATCTCCAGCGGCTGAAGAACGTCCACGTCCTCGACGAGGGCCGCGCGGTGACCGTGGGAGGCCTGCGGGTGGCGGGCACCGGCGACCCCCAGTTCACGCCGGACCGATCGACGGTCCCCGCGGGCGACCCCGCCGAACGCATGGCCGGGATCCGGCTGGCCTCGGCGCTGCGCGACCAGAGCGCGGCCGGCACCCCCGTCGACATCGCGGTCGCCCACAACCCCGTGGCCGCTCGCGAGACGGACGGCGAGGTGCCGCTGGTCCTGGCAGGCCACGTCCACCGCCGGGACACCGAGATCCTCCCGTTCGGCACCCGCCTCAAGATCGAGGGCTCCACGGGCGGCGGCGGGCTTCGGGCGGTCGAACGCGAGGAGCCGGAGAAGGTCCGCGCCTCCGTCCTCTACCTCGACCGCGACACGCGCACCCTCCAGGCCTGGGACGAGATCACCCTCGGCGGGCTGGGTCTCACCACGGCCGAGGTCAGCCGCCACCTGGCGAAGGCGCCTCCGCCGCAGGGTCCCCCGGCAACACGGACCCCGCCCCCGACGGGGCTGCCGTCTCCCGCCCCGTAAACCGTTTTGGCGATCGGTCCCCGCATCCCATATGCTTCTCACGTCCCCGACGCGCTGCGAAGCGCCCAGGTGGGCCCCTTAGCCCTCATCGTCTAGTGGCCCAGGACGCCGCCCTTTCAAGGCGGTAGCACGGGTTCGAATCCCGTTGGGGGCACGTTTTATAGCATGTGTGCGAATTTTTCGGACACTACAGCTTGGTCCTGTGGAGCAGTTTGGAGTGCTCGCCACCCTGTCAAGGTGGAGGCCGCGGGTTCAAATCCCGTCAGGACCGCTGCGACTCCCGAGTCGCATGGCTGGGTAGCTCAGTTGGTACGAGCGTCCGCCTGAAAAGCGGAAGGTCGCCGGTTCGACCCCGGCCCCAGCCACCACCTTGAGAACGTCCCGGACGGCACGCCGTCCGGGACGTTCTCGTTGTGCGTTCTGGGAAAGAGGCAACCTCGCAGAGCCGCCGGCCCGGAAGCTTCACGCGCTGAGACGGTCCTGACTCCTCCGCGCGCCACGCCTCGTAACGCAGCCGGGAGGTGGCGTGGGTGAAGTCCATCGGTGTCGAGCTGCAGCCCACCCTCCACGAGAAGGCGCTCCACGAGAAGGCGGCAGCACTGCTGCATGCCCTCGCCCGCAGCCACGCGCTGATCCGGCCGGAAAGCCCCGGAAAGCCTCTGATCCGCGGGAGCATGACAGGTAGGATAAGGAGCATGAGCGAGCCCACCGGCAAGTATTCGATCACCATGCCGCGCGACATCGCCGAGGCCGCCAAGGCCCGCAGCGGCCACTCCGGCCTGTCCGCCTACGTGACCGCTGCCGTGGCCCGCCAGATCGAACGCGACAACCTCAACGAACTCATCGCCGTCGCCGAAGCCGAGCACGGCCCGATCACGGACGAGGAGATCCGGTCTCTGCGCGACCAGCTCACGCTGGCACGGCGCGAACAGAACCAGCACGGGACAAGCGCCGCGTGACCCGCTCCCCTGCGCTACCCGGCGGCACTCTCGTCCTCGACAGCGAAGGACTCGCCAAAGCGGTCCTGCGCGACCGCACGGTCACCGGCTGGCTTGCCCTGGCCCGCGCCGACGACCTACGCGTGATCACCTCGGCTGCCACGCTCGTCGAGGTGATCCACCCCCGCATCAACCGCCCGGCCCTGGAATGGACGCTCGCCCGCCTCGTCCTGGAGCCGATCACCGAGCCGATCGCCCGCCACGCGGCCGCCTTGCTCGCCGACGCCGGCCTGCACGGCCACAAGTACGCCATCGACGCCATGCTCGCCGCCACCGCCCTCGCCGCACCTGGGCCGGCCACGATCCTCACTTCCGACCCCGAGGACCTGATGACGCTTTGCGGCACGCGGGCCACGGTTATCAAGATCTGAACCGATCCGGCTCGGATGGAGACATCGAAGCCGGTCGCTGCCCTCGCTCGCACCATGGACGCCCGCCGGTGCAGGCCGGCAACGCTCCCCTGAGCGCGGACAGCTCGAGCGTGGCAATGACGGCGCGTCGGCCCGTGCCCACCAGTGGGCACAGGCCCGGGGCCAAGCCGGATCGAGCGGGACGCTGGAGGACCGAAACCAGCCCGTACACTCGCCCTTCGGACATCGCCCCAGGTCAGGACGGTAAGGCTGTCGGGTGCGAATCCCGTTGGGGGCACGCACCATCGTGTGCGAGACTGGCTCTCGCACCATGCATCACCTCTGGTCCTGTGGAGCAGTTTGGAGTGCTCGCCACCCTGTCAAGGTGGAGGCCGCGGGTTCAAATCCCGTCAGGACCGCTGCGACTCCCGAGTCGCATGGCTGGGTAGCTCAGTTGGTACGAGCGTCCGCCTGAAAAGCGGAAGGTCGCCGGTTCGACCCCGGCCCCAGCCACCGCAGCCCTACCAGGGCGGAAGCCCCCGTCGAGATCGTCGGCGGGGGCTTCGTGCTGGTTCACCGGCGGCGGTACGAGGCCCGTACGACGGGACTACGACGACAGCACGACGGCAGTACGACGGCGGCGGAGCCCAGCGGAAGCACGCGGAACCGAGCGGACGCCGACGGACACCGGCGGAGACCGACGGAGACCGACGCACGCCGACGCACGCCGACGCACGCGAACGGACGCCGACGCGCGCCGACGGGCGCACCGCGGGATCGGCCGTCACACCCGGTCCCGCCCGCGCAGCCCGCGAACCGTGAGGACGATCGCCGCGGACGCCACCACCAGGGCGAGCAGCAACCAGTCGGGTACCGCACGACCCGCGTCGGAGGCCCACTGCTCCGCGGCGAAGGAGTCGTCGACGGACAGCAGCCCCGGCAGCGCCGTCGTGCCGTCGAAGGCGAGGAAGACGGTGCCGAGGACGACGAAGAACAGGCCGGACAGGGCCGAGGTGGTGTGCAGCTCGAAGCGCCCGGCGATGCGCAGGGTGCGTCCGCGCAGCCAGCGGCGGCGGGACAGGTCGCAGCGTTCCCACAGCAGGGCCAGGGCGAACAGCGGGACCGCCATGCCCAGGGCGTAGACGGCGAGGAGGAGCCCCCCGTACGCGGGGCTTCCGCTCAGGGCCGCCACGGTGAGGACGCTGCCGAGGATCGGCCCCGCGCAGAAACCCGCGAGTCCGTAGACCGCGCCGAGGGCGTACACGGAGAGCGCGGTGGTGGGTCGGATCCGCCCGCCGGCCTCGGTGAGGCGGCGGGAGGCGAAGCCGAGACCCGCCAACTGGGCCACCCCGAGCGCGATGATCAGCCAGCCGCCCACCGCGACCAGCAGGTCGCGGTGGCCGTAGAAGAGGCGCCCGGCGAACGAGCCCGCGGCACCCAGCGGGACCAGGGTCGTCGCCAGGCCCGCGTAGAAGACGCAGGTGCGCGCGACCAGCCGGGACGTGGTGTCGATCGAGTACGCGAAGAAGGCGGGCAGCAGCAGCGCGCTGCAGGGGCTGAGCAGAGCGAGCAGGCCGCCCAGGAAGGCGGCCAGGTAGCCGATGTCGCTCACTCGCCGCCCGCCGTCCCCGGCGCCGGGGTTCCGGAAGCGGCCCCGCCGGGCGCGGGCGTGCCCGGAGCGGCGGAGCCCGCAGCCGTGGCGCCGGGGTCCTTCGCACCGGGAGTACCGGGAGCACCGGGAGTACCGGGAGTACCGGGAGCACCGGGAGCACCGGGAGCACCGGGAGTCTTCGCACCGGGGGCCGGGGTCGTCGGCGCCGACTCGGGGCCCGCCGGCTCCGTGGTCGCGGCCTCCCGAGCCGCCTCGATCGCTTCGACGAAGGTCCGCTCCGGCTGGGCGCCCGCGATCGGACGGCCGTTGACGACGAACGACGGCGTGGACGTGGCGCCCAGCCCGTAGCCCTCCTCCTGGTCCCTGGCCACCGCCTGACGCGCCTCCTCGCCGTCCGCGTCGCGGCTGAAACGCGCCAGGTCCTTCACCCCGGCCGCGGCGGCGAGTTCCCTGAGCCGCTGCTCGCCGAAGCCCTGCTCCTTGGCGCCGTCGGCGTAGGCGGCCTTGTGGAACTGCCAGAACCGGCCCTGCCGCCCGGCGGCCCAGGCGGCCCGGGCGGCGGCCTCGGACTCCTCCCCGAAGATCGGGAAGTTGCGCCACTCGATGCGCAGCACGCCCTTCTCCACATACTTGCGGATCAGTTCCGGCTCGGTGTCGCGGGCGAACTTGCCGCAGTAGCCGCACTGGAAGTCGGCGTACTCGACCATCACCACGGGCGCGTCGGCACGGCCGAGCGCGAGAGGGTCGCCGGCGTCGCGCCGGGCGAGCTTCTCCAGCTCTGGGTAGACACCGGCGTCCGGGTCGGCGGAGACGTCGGCCACGGAGCGCCCGCCGGTCGCCGAGTCGTCGGGCTTGGTGGCGGTGTAGGACACGAAGCCGAGCAGAACCGCGGCGGCGGCGACCGCGGCGCCGTAGGCGAACGGCTTGACGGAGCGGCCGGAACGGGTGCCGCTGCGGGCAGGGGTGCGTGACGCGGGCATGACGGTGTTCCCTCTCGGGTGGCGCAGGGGGTTACGGACGGTGCTGGACGCGGTGCCGCGGCCTATACGCGCAGTACGGAGAGGTCTATCGGTCCGGGAGCCGCGAGCGCGGGCGGGGCGCGCCCCGGTGCGAGGTCGAGGGCGGCGCCGTCGGCGGCCGGGCAGCCGGCCGCGCCCTGGGCGGCGGCCGGCAGGGCGGGCAGCAGCTCGTGCGCGGCGGACCCGCGCGGCGGCACGGCGGGGCCCATCCCGCCGTCACCGGACCCCTCACCGCAGCCGGGAGCCGGCTGCTCGCCTGCCGGGTACCCGCCCGGCGAAGCCACGGCAGTGGGCACAGGCACGGCGACCCGCGAAGCCACGGCGGCGGGCACGGCCGTGCCCGCACCTACGCCTACGTCAACCCCGTCGTCGCCGTGCTCCTCGGCTCGCTGGTCCTCGGGGAGCGGCTGACCTGGCCCATTGCGGTCGGCGGCGCGGTCGTCGTGGCCGGTGTCTGCCTGATCGTCAGCACCGAACGCCGCCGCTGACGACCGGCGGAGACCGGGCGCCGGCGAGCGTGAGGCGGCCGGGTGCCACGTACCCGTCGTGGCGGGTGGGCGACCGCGGCCGGGCGCACCCGTGAGCGGCACGGCGCCCCCCGGCTCCCGGACCCGCCAAGGGCGCGTGCCCTGTCCACGCCCGTCACCATGGACTGGCGGCCGGGGCGCGGACCGGGTCCCCCGGCCACCCGGGGCGCAGGCACACCGCGCACGCGGCGCCGCGAGCCACCGGCCCAGGGGCCGCAGCGCGGACCGCCGGGTCCCCCGACCAGCCGGGGCGCGGGCACACCGCACACCCACGGCCGCGGGCCGCCGACCGAACCGAGCGCACCCGAACCGGAGATCCCCGCCCGCCACGGCCCGGGCACACCGCAGGCGGACGGCCCGCGGGTGTACGGGCCGCGGGTGTACGGACCGCGGGTGTACGGGCGCACCGCCGAAGGCGCCCGGTACCGGCCGCGCTGGCGGTGGCGGCCGCTGTGGCCGCCCTGCTCGTCGGGACGGGGACGCCCGCCGTGGCGCACCCCCTGGGGAACTTCTCCGTGAACCGCTACGACGGCCTCGTCGTCACCGAGCGCGAGCTGCGCGTCGACCATGTCGAGGACCTCGCGGAGATCCCGACCGCGCGGATCCGGCCCCGGGAGATGGCTCCGGCCGCGCTGGCGGCCTGGGCGGAGGAGCGCTGCGGCACAGCGGCGCGTGCGGCCCGGCTGCTCGTCGACGGCCGCGCGGTACCGCTCGAGGCCGGGTCCGCCCGCGCCGCGGTCCGGCCCGGCCAGGCGGGACTGCCCACGCTCCGCGTCGAGTGCGCGATGCGCGCACCGCTGCCGGGCGGGAGGGCGGAGCTGGTCTTCACGGCCGCACCCGGTGAGGGCGCCGGCTGGCGGGAGGTCACGGCGCGCGCCGACCGTGCGACGCTGGCCTCGTCGGACGTCCCCGCCGAGTCCGTGTCCCGCAGGCTGTCCGCGTACCCGCAGCGCCTGCTGGAGTCCCCGCCGTCCGACACCACGGCCCGGCTCACGGCCGTACCCGGCGGACCGGCGCTCGACGAGGCGGCTGCCGCGGCGGCGCCCCCGTCCGTGCTGCCGCGCGGGGTCGACCGCTGGACCCAGGCCCTGACGGGGCTGGTCGAACGACGCGACCTCACCGTGCCGTTCGGGGCGCTCGCACTGCTCGTCGCCCTCGTGCTGGGCGCGGGCCACGCCCTCGCCCCGGGTCATGGGAAGACCCTGATGGCCGCGGCGGCCGCGGCGGGCGGCCGGAGTTCGCTGCGGGAGGTCCTGGCGCTCGGGGCCTCCGTCACCGTCACCCACACCCTCGGCGTGTTCGCGCTGGGCGCCCTGATCGTGGCGGGATCGGCCGTCACCCCGGCCGTGGTCGGCTGGCTGGGCATGGCGAGCGGGGTCCTCGTCGCCGTGGCGGGGGCACTGCTGGCGCGGCGGGCGTGGCAGGACCGGGCGCGGGGACGGGGGCACACGCACGTCCACTGGCTGGGCGGTGGACGGTTCCGTACGTACACGCACACGCACACGCACACGCAGTCCCATGGTGACGGCCGGGACCACGACCACGACCACGGCCACGGCCACGGCCACGGCCACGGCCACGAGCGTGCCCGCGACGCCGCGCCGGTACACGGGCACGCGCACCACCATGAGCACGAACACGAGCACGCGCACCACCATGAGCACGAACACGAGCACGCGCACCACCACGAGCACGGGCACCACCACGAGCTCCATGGCACCGGCCACCAGCACCCGGCACCGGGCGACCGGCACCGCCCCGACCACGGCTCCGAGCGGCGGCACCCCCTGCGCCGTAGCATCCTGCTCGGTCTCGCCGGCGGTCTCGTCCCCAGCCCCTCCGCCGTGGTCGTGCTGGTCGGCGCCGCGGCCCTGGGCCACGCCTGGTTCGGGCTGCTCCTCGTCGTCGCCTACGGGGCGGGGCTGGCGCTCACCCTCACCGCGGCCGGGTTCGCCGTCGTGCGGCTGGGGGGCCGGATCACGGCGCGGCTCGCCCGGCGGCGCACCGCCGGGCGGCTGGCCGGGTTCGTCCAGCGGTCGGCCCCGATCGGCACGGCGCTCACCGTGGTGCTACTGGGATGCGGACTCGCGCTCAGGGGGGCCGCGGGAGCCCTGAGTTGAGCCCCGGTCCGTGAGCGGCGGACGCCGGCCCACCCCGCTGCCGTCGCCGGCGTCCACCGACCAGGGCCCCGCCCGTCGGAGGCCGCACGGCAGGCGGCTTCCCCTCGGGCGAGGGGAAGCCGCGGGTGTCGATCATGCGGAGTCACGGGGACGGACCGTGCGGAGCCGAGACGCCGACGGCGCGGTGCGCCACGGCCGGATCCCGGTGGGGCCGGGAGTCCGGCGGCGACGCGGTCGGAGCGGGTGGCGCGCCCGGTCGCCTACGAGGGGAGTCCCCGGCGGTCGTACACGAGGAGAGTTCCCGGCGGTCACGTACGAGGAGCATGCCCGGCGGTCGCGCCCGTGGTGGCCGGGCCGTCCCCCGTACGCGGGCGGGTCCGGTCAGGCCGCTGACCGGAACGGCGGCAGGTAGCCCCCGGACTGTCCGGAGGCCGTCGGGTGGTACGACTCGCCGATGTTCAGCCAGTTGACACTGTGCAGCCAGGAGGCGCCCGAGCAGATCTCGTGCCCGGTGAAGGTCGGCACGACATCGGCGAAGGTGAAGCCGTGGTCGGCGACGCGCTTGGCGATGGCCGCGTTGAGGTGGTCGGCTCCGCCGTTGATCGCGGCGCGCTCCCTCTCGGTGAGTCCGGCGATGCAGCTGCCGTTGAGCTTGTAGAAGCGGGGGTAGCCGAGGACGACGACCCGGGCGGACGGCGACTTGGACCTGATGGTCGAGTACACCGAGTCCAGCCGGGACGGGAGGGTCGAGTCCACGAAGCGCTTGGCCTCCTCGACCCGGGCGATGCAGGTGCTCTCGGACTGCAGCACACAGGTCGTCATCACATCGGCGAAGCCGGCGTCGTTGCCGCCGATCGTGAGGGACACGAGGTCGGTGCCCGCGTGGAGGGGGGCGAGCTGGCTCGCCAGGACATCACCCGTACGAGCGCCCGAGCAGGCGGTGAAGGCGAACGACGCGGGTGAGTTGGCGGACGCCCACAGGGCGGGGTACGCCCGGTTGGTGCGCTTGCACGAGCCGCTGCTGCTCAGGTAGGCGCCGGCGCCGAGGCCCGAGGAGTACGAGTCGCCGAGGGCCACGTAGTCGACCGCGGCCGCGGACTGCGCGGCCTGGGCATGACCGGTGCCGGTGAGGGCGAGGACGGCGCCGAGAAGAAGCGAGGACGAGAATGCCGCGATTCGGGACAGTTTCATGGAACCTCCCATTAGCAGGATCTCTGCTCAACTGTCGTAGCATGTCCCTTAGTTCGCCGGAAGTGTTCATGCCAAAAAGAATGCGGGCGGGCAACAGGGGCGTTACGCAGTCGTTCTTGACGACCCGTCGGAGATGGCGGACGGGACGGGGTCCAGCATTGCGGCAAAGCGCCTTATGCACGGACAAACACGCCGGGGCAGGCGAACTCCGTTGATCCGCGCGCGCCCCCGGCGCACCTCTGCCGGCACCCTCCGCGCCGGGAACCACGGCAGCGGCGCTCGTGGCACTCGGATCAGCCCGCGCACGCCGTGCGCGCCGCCCCCGGAGCGGCCGGTCCGCACTCCACACCCCGCTGTCCGCAATACGTACACCACAGACGTCACTGCGATGGCATTCCGCCCCTCAGACATCGCATTGCATAGCAGTTCCCTGCATTCCAGAACCTGGTGGTGAAAGACGGAGAAAAGTGCGCCCTATGGCCTGCTCTTGTCATACAGTCCCAATCATCAATACCGTCGTACATCCACCCGCAACGGACCATCAAAGGCGACTCCTGGGGAGGGGTTCTGACGTCGCGACGGTCCGGGGCGGGGCGCGGTAGGGGGGTGCCGCGACCGGTCGCACATGTGCCGAGTCGCGTACCGCGCAGCCGGCTGTGCCAGCTCGCCCAGCCTGTACGGAGATCCATGCCGTCCTGGCCGGGGTGAGAGCAACCCCCCTTTCGAACCGGACACTCATCCGGACCGCCCGGGGGCGGGCGGTCCACCGGACGAGAGGGAAACCGACTCATGAGCTCGTTCCTGCGCCCGGCGGTCCCGGGTCCTCACGATCCGCCGGCCACGCCCGGTGCACCCGATCCGGCGGTGGCGGTGGCCGCCGCCACGGCCACCGCCACGGCCACCGCCACCGCCACGCTCGGCCGGACACCGGCCCAGTACCGTCCGATCTCCACCCATCTCGCCATCACCCCGCCGGTCAGCGTCGTGATACCGGCGATGAACGAGGCCGAGAACCTTCCGCACGTCTTCGGAACCCTCCCCGAGTGGATCCATGAAGTCGTGCTCGTCGACGGCAACTCCACGGACGCCACGGTGGACGTCGCCCGTGAACTGCGGCCCGACGTCAAGGTCGTCAGGCAGGTCGGCAAGGGCAAGGGGGACGCGCTCATCAGCGGCTTCGCGGCCTGCACCGGCGACATCATCGTCATGGTCGACGCGGACGGGTCGGCGGACGGCCAGGAGATCGTCAGCTATGTCTCCGCACTGGTCGGCGGCGCCGACTTCGCCAAGGGCTCGCGCTTCGCCAACGGAGGCGGGACCGACGACATGACGGCGATCCGCAAGCTGGGCAACCGGATCCTCTGCGGCATCGTGAACGCCAAGTTCGGCGCCCGCTACACGGACCTCTGCTACGGCTACAACGCCTTCTGGCGCCACTGCCTGGAGAGCATCACCCTGGACTGCACCGGCTTCGAGATCGAGACCCTGATGAACATCCGGGTCGTCAAGGCGGGACTGCGGGTCCAGGAGGTCCCCAGCCACGAGTACCTGCGCATCCACGGGGTGAGCAACCTCAGCGCCGTCCGCGACGGACTGCGGGTGCTCAAGGTGATCCTCAGGGAGAAGGGCGTCCGCCGCGCCGCGCGCAGCGGTCCGGCCGTCGGCCTCAACTCCCCCCGCGGGAGCATCTCTTGAGCCATCGGACGTTCTCCGTGGTGATCTGCGTCTACACCGAGGACCGCTGGGCGGACATCCTCGACGCCGTGGAGTCGGTGCGCCGGCAGTCGCTCCCGGCGCTGGAGACGCTAGTCGTGGTCGACCACAACGCCCGGCTGCTGGACCGGCTCACCGAGGAGTTCACGCCCGGCCGGGGGGCCGCGTCACCCGGAGAGGAGGTGCGGGTGCTCGCCAACGCGGGCCCCCGCGGCCTCTCCGCCGGCCGCAACACCGGTGTCGCCGCGGCCCGCGGCGCGTTCGTGGCCTTCCTCGACGACGACGCCGTGGCCGAGCACGACTGGCTGCGGCACCTCGCCGAGGGCTACGACGACCCGCGGGTGATGGCCGTCGGCGGCAGGACCCTGCCGGTCTGGGCCTCGGGCCGCAGACCCGTGTGGTTCCCCGAGGAGTTCGACTGGGTCGTCGGCTGCACCTACCGCGGGCTGCCGCCCGGCCGCGTCCCGGTCCGCAACGTCCTCGGCGGCAACGCGTCCTTCCGCCGCACCGCCTTCGACGCCGCCGGCGGGTTCGCCACCGGCATCGGAAGGGACGGCGGCAGGCGACCCCTCGGCTGCGAGGAGACCGAGCTCTGCATACGGCTCGGCCGGGCGCTCCCGGACGCGGTGCTGCTGATCGACGACCGTGCCGTCATCCACCACAAGGTACCCGCGGCCAGGGAGAGCTTCCGCTACTTCCGCACCCGCGCCTACGCCGAGGGGCTGTCCAAGGCCCTGGTCTCGCGCAGCGTCGGCAGCGGCAAGGGCCTCGAGACCGAGCGGCGCTACACCACCCGGGTGCTCCCGGCGGGCGTGCTGCGCGGGCTGCGGGACGCCCTGCTGGGCCGCCCCGGCGGAGCCGGGCGCGCCGGGGCGATCGCCGTCGGCGCGGCCGCGGCCGCGGCCGGATACGCCGTGGCGCGGGCGCGCACCCGGCCCGGGGTGGCGTTCTCGCACGGCCCGATCACCGCACCCGCCCCGCGCCTGGAGGCCCGATGAACGACGAGTCCGTACCGATCCTCATGTACCACGCGATAGCGCACCGGCCCGCACCGGCGGCGCACCCGCTGTCCGTGACGCCGGAGGCGTTCGCCGAGCAGATGGAACTGCTGGGCGAGCGCGGGTTCACCCCGGTCACCACCGCACGGCTCGGCCGGGCCTGGCGGCACGGGGAACCGCTGCCGCCGCGGCCGGTGCTGATCACCTTCGACGACGGCTACGAGGGCGTGCACCGGCACGCCCTTCCCGTACTCGACACGCTGGGCTTCACGTCCACACTGTTCGTGTCGACCGGCTGGCTGCGGGGCCCGCATCACGAGGGCGGTGCGCCCGACACCATGCTGGACTGGGGGCAGGTGCGGGAACTGGCCGCGGCGGGCACGGAGATCGGCGGACATTCGCACACCCACCCGCAACTCGACCAGCTGGACGACGGACGGCTCCGGTCCGAGGCAGTGCGCTGCAAGGAGATCATCACCGCGGAACTGGGCACCGCTCCGGTCTCGTTCGCCTACCCCTACGGCTACTCCAGCCGGCGGGTCCGCCGGGCGGTGCGCGCGGCGGGGTTCGCGCAGTCGCTGGCCGTGGGGAACGCCCTGGCCCGCCGGCGGCAGGGGCCGTACGCCCTGGAGCGGGTGACCGTCCGGCGGTCCACGGGAGCCGGGGAGTTCGAGCGGCTCGTCGAGGGCCGGGGGGTGGCCCGCGCCTTCGCCCGGGACCGGGCCCTCACCAAGGGGTACGCCGTCCTCCGCCGCACCAGGAGGGCGGCCCGGTCGCTGCGTACCTGAGTGCCCGGGGCGGCGGGACGGGAACGGGGGCGCACCGGGGCGCGCGGACCCGCGGCACGCGCCAAAAGGCCGTGCACCGGGGGCCGACGTGCCGGATCATGGCGCCATGACCGCCACGCCTGAGCACGCTCTGCCGATCCGGCTCAACGTCGACGACAGCGACTCGCCTTCGGATGTCGTCGACGCGCTGTTCCTCGGCCGCTTCGCGGCGGGCGAGCAGCCGTTCTCGCACAGCTCGACGATCGACCGGGTCAAGCCCGGCGCCACGCTGCTGCCGCCGGGCGCCCGGGTGCTGCGCGCCGCGCGCGACGACGACCGGAGCGCGACGCTCGCCGAGGGCGACGGCTGGACCCTGCTGGTCTCCCGCTGGAACCGCGGGGCGGACATCACGGTCACCGCGGTCAGCTCCGAACTCGCCGAGCGCGTCCACCGGCAGGCGACCGACGGGGTCCAGGACGAACCGGAGCCGCAGCCCGAGAACGTCACCATGGGCTTCTGGTACGTCTCCCCCCGCCGCGGCCCGCACCGTACGACCCGCCAGATCAGCGCCGGTGCCTGGGACGAGGTCCGGCCCAACTACACGGCCCCGGTGGCGAAGGCGATGGACCGGCTGATGAAGGTGACGCCGGACGACATCGCGGGCCGGCTGCTGCTGCTGCACGGTCCACCGGGCACCGGGAAGACCTCCGCGCTGCGGACCCTGGCCCGCTCCTGGCGCGACTGGTGCCAGGTGGACTGCGTCCTCGACCCCGAGCGGCTGTTCAACGACGTCGGCTATCTGATGGACATCGCGATCGGCGAGGACGAGGGCACCGCCAAGGAGCGCTGGAGGCTGCTGCTGCTGGAGGACTGCGACGAGCTGATCCGCGGCGAGGCCCGGCACGCCGCGGGCCAGGCGCTGTCCCGGCTGCTGAACCTGACGGACGGGCTGCTCGGCCAGGGCCGGAACGTCCTGGTGGGCGTCACCACCAACGAGGACCTGGAGCGGCTGCACCCGGCGGTCGTCCGGCCGGGCCGCTGCCTCGCGCGGATCGAGGTCGGCCCGCTGACCCGCGAGGAGTCCGTGTCCTGGCTGGGCACGGAGGAGGGGGTCGGCCGCGAGGGCGCGACGCTGGCGGAACTGTACGCCGTGCGGCGGGGCACGGTACCGGCGTCGGTGCCGTCCCAGCACGGCGGGGCGGACGCCGGGCTGTACCTCTAGTGCCGAGCCGGGCGGCCGCCCACGCGGACCACGCCGCCGGCACCGGGCGGCACCACCAGGCCGCCGACGGCCCGGCGGAACCCGGACCTGCCGGGCGGGGTCAATTGCCGTAGCTGGCGCGCAGCGCGTCCTGCACCGCCGAGAGCGCGTCGGAGCGGGACAGGCCGAGGCGGTGGACCTGCTCGGCGTACGCCTGGGCGGCCGTCGCGGCCTGGCGCTCGGCCGCGTCACCGGCCGCGGCGACGAACGTGCCGTTGCGGCCCCGGGTTTCGACCACTCCGTCCCCCTCGAGGGCGCGGTACGCCTTGGCGACGGTGTTGGCGGCGAGGCCGAGCTCCTCCGCGAGACCCCGCACGGTGGGCAGCTTGTAGCCGACGGGCAGGGCGCCCGAGCGGGCCTGGGCCGAGATCTGGGAGCGGAGCTGCTCGTAGGGCGCGGGGGCCGCGTCCGTGTCGATGACGATTTTCAAGGTCACCACGCGATTGTCCCCCACTTCCGGGCCCCGGGCACGCCGCTCCGGTCGTCCGGGAAATTGAGAGGCGTGCACGGGGGCGCGCGCGTAGCGTGCCGCCACATGACCGTGATCGTCCGCGCCTTCCGCGCGCCGGGAGACGCCGAAGCCGTCGCCCGGGTCCGCCGCGCCGCCCTGCCCTTCATGCTGGTCACCCCCGAGGCCCTGGTGTTCGAGGGGGAGCATGCGCATCCGAACTCCCGGTACCGGCCGCTGGTCGCCGAGGAGGGCGGGGAGGTGATCGCCACGGCCCGGGTGGGGCTCGCCCACGACAGTCCCGAACCGGGGGTCGGGTACGCGAACGTCTATGTGCATCCCGAGCGCCGCGGGCGGGGCGCGGGTACCGCCGTCGTGCGCGCCGCCGAGGAGTACCTGGCCGGTGCGGGCGCCACCGAGGTCTACACCTGGGTGCTGGACGAGCCCGGGCACCGTGCCTTCGCGGAGCGGCACGGCTACCGGGCCGGGCGCACCGCGCACTTCCTCCGCCTCGACCTGGCCGGCGGGACGCTGCCGCCGCTGCGGACCCCGCCGGACGGGGTCCGGATCGTCCCGGCGTCCGACTTCGCCGGCGACCCCCGGCCGCTGTTCGAGCTGGACGCCGCCACGACGGCGGACGAACCGGGCGATGTGGCGACCGAGCTGACGGACTACGCCCACTGGCTCGACGAGACCTGGGGGCACCCCCTGTTCAGCCGGGAACTGACGTCGGTCGCCGTGGTGGACGGGCGCCCGGTGGCGTTCAGCGCGGCCCGTACGGACGGCTCGACCCGCTACGGGACCGCCATGACCGGCACCGCCCGGGAGTACCGAGGCCGCGGGCTGGCCAAGCTGGCGAAGAACGACTCGCTGCACCGGGCGCGGGACGCCGGGTTCACCGAGGCCTTCACCGGCAACGACGCGGGCAACGCCCCGATGCTCGCCGTCAACGAGTGGTTCGGCTACGAGATCTGCGCAACGGAGGTGCGCCATGTCCGCACGCTGGGGTGATTCCCGGATCGACGTCACCCTGGTCAAGGCGGGCCGTACGAAGATCCGCTACCCGGCGGACGTCGTCGCCGACGACGGCAACCGGATCACCGTCCGGGCCCCGTGGGCGGGTGAGGGCGTCAGGGACCTCGGGTTCGTCCGCTTCGAACCGGGCGACGTCTTCACCGAGTACTACTGGCGCGACCGCTGGTACGCCGTCAAGGAGGTCCGGGCGGGCGACGGGGCGCTGAAGGGCTGGTACACGGACATCACCCGGCCCGCCCGGGTGTCCGCGGACGAGCTGGTGGTGGAGGATCTGGACCTGGATCTGTGGGTGTCGGCCGACGGCGCCCTGGTCCTGCGGCTGGACGAGGACGAGTTCGCCGCGAGCGGTCTCGCCGAACGGGACCCCGGGGCGGCCGAGCAGGCCGAACGCGCCCTGGACGCCCTGGAACTCCTCGCCCGGCAGGGCCGGTTCACCAGCCTGCTGGACTGACGCCGGTCATCGGCAGCGGTACCGCACGGTCCGGAAGATCCGGGTCGTGGCCCACCGGGTCGTCGTCCTCGTGCCAGTGGAGGACGAAGCGCTCACCTCGGCGATACGCCTCGAACGCGGCCCTGCAGTACGCGACCATGTCGTCCGGCAGCGCCGCCAGCGGGTGCCAGGCCAGCTCCGAGCACTTGTGCGGTTCCCGGTTGTACGGCTCGCCGCCCTTGCCGTGGACCGCCTCGAAGAACCAGCCGGTGCGCGGCGGGTCGCCGGGCCCCCGGTGCTGCATGACCAGCGCCACCCGCAGATCCTCCGGCGCGAACGCGACGCCGATCTCCTCGTACGCCTCGCGCACCATGGCCGCGCGCACGTCCTCCCCGTCCTCCACGTGCCCCGACGGGCCGTGCCACAGTCCGTCCGCGTAGCCGGTGCCCGACCGGCGGGCCAGCAGGACATCGTCGCCGCGTCGCAGGACGAGGTGGACATCGACGACTTCGCGATGCCGGACCGGGGCCGCGCCGACGACCTCGCCGGTGATCCCACCGGTGGTCTTGTCGGTGGCCTCGTCGGCGGTTTCGTCGTACGGGACCGGACTCGTCCGGGCCACCAGGGCGTACCTCTCGTCGTGCACCGGTCGGCCCCAGAGCCCGGGCACGTCCGACAGCCGCTCGTGGTCGATCCTCCGGCTCAGCGGCCCGAGGGCGCCGATCAGCCGGGAGGCCGGGAGTCCGTTGCCGTCCC
The DNA here is from genome assembly GCF_003097515.1 of Streptomyces tirandamycinicus. Taxonomy (NCBI): domain Bacteria; kingdom Bacillati; phylum Actinomycetota; class Actinomycetes; order Kitasatosporales; family Streptomycetaceae; genus Streptomyces; species Streptomyces tirandamycinicus. The sequence continues at coordinate 1,563,680 of NZ_CP029188.1, forward strand.
ACACCCCTTCGACGAGCACCAGCCGCCCGCCCGGGCGCAGCAGTGAAGCCCAGTGGGCGAGAGCCGCCTCGGGGTCGGGCAGCGCCCACAGCACATGGCGCACCAGCACGGCGTCGAAGCGCCGGTCGCCCACCGGAGGCCGCTCCGCTGGACCGGTCAGCACCTCGGCAGCCGTGCCGGCCAGTTTGCGGCGGGCGGCGTCCGCCATCCGCGGTGAGAGGTCGACGGCGGTCACCTGATGGCCCTGCTCGGCGGCGAGCAGGGCGAGGCTGCCCGTGCCGCATCCGAGGTCGAGCACATCGGAGGGAGCCGGCGGCAGCCAGTGCCGCATCCGTTCCGCCCAGGCGCGGCGGACCCCGGGGTCGCGCAGTCCGTGGTCGGGCTCCTCGTCGAAGGTGCCGGCGGCGGCATCCCAGTCGATCGTCGTCATGTTCCCGATCCTGGCAGCCGCCACTGACAACGAGGGCGTGCGCTGCCCCCGCTCCGCGGACGCGGAGCGAGGGCGGAACGAGGGCGGAACGAGGGCGGAGCGAGAACAGAAGGATCGCGGAACAGCGGCGGCGGATGACCGGACGCGGCGTCCGTCAAGCCTTCGCCCGGCGAAGGCGCCCGGCCGGCCCCCTCAGCAGCGGCCAGGCCAGCAGCACCGCGATCACGGCGTAGACCGCCACCGAGAACGGGGTGTCGACGAGCCCGATGACACTGCCGTCGCTGATCTGGAGGGCGCGCCTCAACTGCTGTTCGGCGGCCGGGCCGAGGATGACGCCGATGACCGCGGGGAGCACGGGCAGGCCGTAGCGCCGCATCCCGAAGCCGATCAGGCCGATCACCAGCAGGATCAGCAGGTCCAGCGCCTCCCCGCCGACCGCGTAGGCGCCGACGGCCGCGAAGAAGAGGATGCCCGCGTACAGGTACGGCCGGGGGATGCGCAGCAGCTTCGCCCACAGGGGTGCGAGCGGCAGGTTGAGCGCGAGCAACAGCACCATGCCGACGAACAGGGACGCGATGAGGCCCCAGACCAGCTCGGGTTCGCGTTCGAACAGCAGGGGCCCGGGCTGGATGCCGTACTGCTGGAAGGCCGCCAGCATCACGGCCGCGACGGCGGTGGTCGGCAGGCCCAGGGTCAGCATGGAAACCAGCGTGCCGGCCGCCGACGCGGACGCCGCGGACTCCGGTCCCGCCACGCCCTCGATGGCGCCCTTGCCGAACTCGTCCTTGTGCCGGGAGAGGCGCTTCTCGGTGACGTACGACAGGAAGGTGGGGATCTCCGCGCCACCGGCGGGGACGGCGCCGAACGGGAAGCCGATCAGCGGGCCGCGCAGCCAGGACTTCCAGGTCCTGCGGACGTCGGACCGGGCGAGCCAGGGGCGCCCGACCGGTATCGCCTCTCCGCTGCCGCGCCGCAGATGGGCGGCCACCCACAGCGCCTCACCGATCGCGAAGAGCCCGACCGCGACGATGACGACGTCGATGCCGTCGGCGAGTTGGAGCGAGCCGAAGGTCAGCCGCTGCTGTCCGGTGAGCTGGTCCAGGCCGACGAGGCCCAGGGTGAGCCCGACGAGCAGCGAGGCGAGGCCGCGGATGCGGGAGGAGCCGAGGACGGAGGTGACGGCGATGAAGGCCAGCACCATGATGGCGAAGTAGTCAGGCGCCCCGATGTCGACGGCGAGCGCGGCGACGGTCGGGGCGAGCGCGACCAGGAGGATCGTGCCGATCATGCCGCCCGCGAAGTGGCCGATGGCGGCGGCGGCGAGCGCCTGGGCGCCCCGGCCCGCCTTGGCCATCGGGTTGCCGTCGATCGCGGCGACCACGGCGGCGCTCTCGCCCGGGGTGTTGAGCAGGATGGACGTGGTCGATCCGCCGAACATGGCGCCGTAGTAGATGCCCGCGAACATGATGAACGCGCCGGTCGGTTCGAGTCCGTAGGTGACGGGCAGCAGCAGCGCCACCGCCATGGCCGGGCCGATGCCCGGCAGCACGCCGATGGCCGTGCCGAGCAGCACGCCGAGCGCCGCCCAGAGCAGGTTGGCCGGGGTCAGTGCCGTCCCGAAGCCGTCGAGGAGGGAGTTGAGCGAATCCATCGGCTAGAGCACCCCCATCAGCGGGCCGCCGGGCAGCGGCACCCCGAGCAGGTTGTTGAAGACATGGAAGGTGACGAGCGACAGGACGGCCGCGATCAGCGGGTCACGCCGCGGATGCCTGCTGCCCAGCGCGTACGCCGAGCCCCAGAAGAGCAGCGCCCCGGAGACCGGGAAGCCGAGCGGCTCGATGAGGACGGCGTTGCCGACGAAGACTCCGGCGAGCAGCAGCACGGTGCGCCGGTCACCGGGCCGGGCGAGGTCGACGTCCTCGCCGGCCTCCGCCTCTCCGCGGCCGCCGCGCAGGACGTCCACGGCGAGGAGGGCGGCGATCACCAGCAGTCCGGTGCCGACGGCGAGCGGCACGGTCCGGGGTCCGACGGGGCCCCGCTGGGCGACGTCGAGCGGCATCGTCAGCGCGTCGGTGAGGACGAGGGCGCCGATGGCGAGGAGCAGCAGGCTCACGCCGAGTTCGGAGTGGTCACGCAGCCAGGAGCGGTCCGCCGGGGCGGCGGGGGCCCCGGACTCCGTCGGGGTGGTACGGGTACTCACAGCCCCAGCTCCTTCAGTACGGTGTCGACGCGGCGGTCCTGCGCCGTCAGGAAGTCGCCGAACTCCTCTCCGGGCAGGAAGGCGTCGTCCCAGCCGTTCTTCCGCAGCGACTCCCGCCACTGCTTCGAGGCGTGCAGTTCGGTGACGAGCGCGACGAGCTTGTCCCGTTCGGCGTCGGACAGCCCGGGCGGGGCGACGATGCCGCGCCAGTTGGTGAAGTCGGTGTCGAGCCCGGACTCGCGCAGGGTGGGGGCGTCGAGGCCCGGAACCCGCTTCGGTCCGGTCACGGCCAGCAGGCGCAGCTCCCCGGACCGGATCTGGTCGAGGTACTCGCCGACTCCCGAGACGCCGAAGGCGATCTTGTTGCCGAGGATGGAGGCGAGCAGTTCGCCGCCGCCGTCGAAGGGGACGTAGTTGACGGACCTGGGAGCGATGCCCGCGGCCCGCGCCATCAGCATGGGGGCGAGGTGGTCGGGGCCGCCGGGTGAGGAGCCGCCTCCCACGGGCACTTTGGCGGGGTCCTTCTTCCAGGCCGCGACGAGTTGCCCGATGGTCTTGTACGGGGAGTCCTTCGAGACCACCACGATGTCCTGCTCCTCGGTGAGCCGGGCGATCGGGGTGGTGTCGGCGAGGGTCTTAGGGGACTTGTTGGTGTGCACGGCGCCGACGACGCCGAGTCCCATCGACATGGCGAGCCGGCCGTTGCCGTGCTCGCCGACGAGCCGGGTCAGTCCCACGGTGCCGCCCGCGCCGGGCAGGTTGAACACCTCGATGCCGCGGGTGAGCCCGGCCTCCTCGGCGTTCTTCGCCGCCGTACGGGCCGTGATGTCGTAGCCGCCGCCGGGCGAGTTGGGGACCATGAAGCGAAGGCCGGGTATCCGGGTACCGGTGTCGGTACCGCTGCCGGTGGTGAGCAGCGGTGGCCCCACGAGCACCAGCAGCGCCGCCCCGAGGAGGGCGAGGGGAGTGCGCGATCGCACGCGAGCCGCCTTTCGGTCTGGACAGGGGACGTGTGAAGCGGCCCACATGTTGCCCGCGCGTGAACAAGCTGTCTCTCTTCCGGAACCAACGGAGGTTGTGGTCCTTGTGGTCGCGGCCTAGCGTGTCTGCGTGACGCAGCGCTTCCCCGGGCCGCAGGGCCGCCCGACGCCGTTCCGCCCCGGGCCGTGCCCGCGGCGCCGGGACGGACGCCGCGGCCGGAGCGGGTTCGCGGGCACCCGGGCGGGGGAAGCGGCGCCCGGCGGGTACCGGTCCGCCGCCCGGCCGCCCGCCGCGGTCGGCGCCGCCCGGCGAGGTGGCTCCCGGTGAACGTCCTGGTGGTGGACGACGACTTCATGGTCGCCAGGCTGCACACCCGCTATGTGTCGGCGACGCCCGGCTTCTCGGTCGCGGGGGTGGCGCACAGCGGCGCCGAGGCGCTGCGCGCGGTGGACCGGCTGCGCCCCGATCTGGTGCTGCTGGACGTGTATCTGCCCGACATGGACGGGATCGAGGTGCTGCGCGAGCTGCGCGCGGCGGAGCGGCCGGACGCCGGACGGCAGCCGGTGGACGTCCTGTTCATCACCGCTGCCCGGGACGCCGGCACGGTGCGTTCGGCGCTGCGCGCGGGCGCCCTGCACTACCTGATCAAGCCGTTCAGCGCCTCCGCGCTGCAGGAGCAGCTGCGGCATGTGGCCTCGCTGCGGAGCCGGCTGGAGTCACTGGACGAGGCCCGCCAGGAGGACGTGGACCGGATCTTCGGCACCCGTCCCCGCGGGTCCCGCGAGCTTCCCAAGGGACTGGCGGCGCACACGGCCGACCTGGTCGACCGCATCCTGCGCGAGCACCCGGGCGGTATGTCGGCGTCCGAGTGCGCGGAGGCGGGCTCGCTCTCCCGCGTCAGCGCCCGCCGCTACCTGGAGTACTTCGCGGAGACGGGCCGCGCGGAGGTGACCCTGCGGTACGGCGGCACGGGGCGGCCGGAGCGCAGGTACCGCCGGCTCGGCTGAACGGGCCGGCGGAGCCGGGGGGACGCCGAGGACGCGGGTCCGCGGCCGGGGACGATCAACCGGGCCCTTTCGGAGGCACGAGCACCGGTCGAACGGAGCATCGCGAGAATGAAGCCCTGGCACTGTCTCGCGCAGCCCGCTGCAGCCCAACCACACGACCTCCATCGCCACCACCATCCTCACCCTGGAGCGTCAGCGCTGAACATGCTCACCAACGGCGCGACGGTCCCCGCGGAGCCAAGGGTTCGGCCACGCTTCGGCCCCGGCATGCGTGGACATGATTCGCCGCATGAAGCGCACCCTCCAGATAGCCGCCCTCGTCGTCGTTGCGGCCGGCTACATGCTCCTGATGTGGCGCGGCCCCTGGATGATCGACGGCAGCCACTTGCGCACACGTGACCTCCAACCGGCCGATGGTGTGATCGTCACCGGTTTCAGGACCACCTTGGTCGCAATCGGGGCTGGAGTCATAGCCTGCCTGGGCCTGTACTACACGCACCAGACGTTTCGGCACACCCGCGCCCGGGATCAAGAGCAGGCCGACCTCACTCGCGAAGGTCAGGTGACGGATCGATACGTTGAAGCCATCAAGCTCCTGAGTGCCGACCACCCAACCCAGCGCCTCGGCGGCATCTACAGCCTTGAACGGATTATGCGGGACTCGGAGAAGGACCATTCGACGGTTGTCGCGGTGCTCGCCGGATTCATAAGACAGCACGCGCATCGACCGGAAGGCGGCACACCAGACCCCCAGCCCCTCGCCGAGGAGATCCAAGCTGCCCTTTCGGTGCTGGGCAGACGCCCAACGCGCGCAGAGCCCACCAGGCTGGACCTCCGCCGCACGTGCCTTCGCGGCGCGGACCTCGCCAACGCCCGCCTCAGCCACGCCCGCTTGGCTGGCTGCGACCTCAGTCAGGCTGATCTACGAGACATCAACCTGGAGAGTGCCTGGCTTCCCGGGGCTGACCTGACCAACTCATTTCTCACGAGGGCCGTTCTCAGCAGAGCCAATCTGCGCGGCGCAACCTTCGGTGGCGCCGTGATCTCCGATGCTCAACTGCAGGACACGGACCTGCGCGGCGCCGATCTACGCAGCGCCAAGGGGCACGACGCCATGCAAATCGGCACGGCTCTCACCGATGCCACGACAGTCCTGCCCCCATCGGCTTGATGTCCTTCGGGCACAGTGGCGATGGCTCCTCCGCCCTTGTGAAGGCGGCTGAGCGGTGGAGTTGGTAGACCCACGCGGGCTGCCTGGTGACTACCCGGCGCGCCTCAGACGTGCCCGAAGGGGCGGCGCGGTCCGACTAGAGCTACGGATCAGAAGGTCTCTGATATCCACGGCTGACATCAACGACGCCGGGCGGGGGTTACCTGCACTGTGGTCCGGTCGTCGGGCCCGTGGACAGGCCGTGATCGAGCCCCTATAGCGGTACTCGCCCCTCTATGCCGTTCAGGACGAGGGCATGAAGTCTTCGGACTGGTCGAGGTGGAACGCGGAGCCCGGGGCGGAAGGCAAGAGGAGGCGGCTCTCCGTAGAGGACCACGGACACCGCCGCCCCGAACCCCGTGGCCGGACGCCCACACTCCGCAGCGTTCCTGAGCCCCCTCTTACCGGCCCCTTAAAGCGACCATAAGGATCGCCGTCACCCCGCCCCAGCAGCCCGTTTCGGGGTTTCGGCGGGCTAGCTTGCTGATCGCCGGGCGGGGTTCGGGCGTCGGTGCCGCTGATGGATCGGGGGGCTGCACCGCGGTGCGGACCCATGCCCGGGACCCGTTCCCCCATGCCGCTGCCGAAGGAGACCCCCACCATGACCACTCGCCGCAGGACCGCCACCGTCGCCGTCGCCGCGCTCGGGGTCGCGCCGCTCGCGCTGACGGCGCTCGCCGCTTCACCTGCCGTCGCGCACGGGTCGATGACGGATCCGGTGAGCCGGGTGTCGGCGTGCTACGCCGAAGGGCCGGAGAGCCCGAAGTCCGCGGCGTGCAAGGCGGCGGTCGCGGCCAGCGGGACGCAGGCGTTCTACGACTGGAACGAGGTCAACATCGGCGACGCCGCGGGCGACCACAGGTCGCTGATCCCGGACGGCAGGCTGTGCAGCGCCAACCGGGACAAGTACAAGGGCCTCGATCTGCCGAGAGCGGACTGGCCCGCGTCGAAGCTGGCGGCCGGCGGCCACACCTTCCGCTACAAGGCGACCGCACCGCACCGGGGGACGTTCGAGCTGTACCTCACGAAGGACGGCTACGACCCGTCGCAGCCGCTCAGGTGGTCGGACCTGGAGGCGCGGCCGTTCGCCAGGGTCGCGGACCCGAAGCTGGTGAACGGGGAGTACGTCTTCGACGCAGCGGTGCCCGCGCGGTCCGGACGGCACCTGGTCTACTCGATCTGGCAGCGGTCGGACTCGCCCGAGGCCTTCTACACCTGCTCGGACGTGGTCTTCGGCGGGGACACCGGCGGCTCGGCGGGCGGCGGCGCCCCGGCGCCGACCGCCTCCGCCCCCTCGGACGAGCAGATCGAGCAGGGTGCGGACAAGTCCGGCGTCGACCACGGAGGGCACGGCGGGGACGGAGCGGACGGAGCACACGGCGGGGGTGGCGGGGACGGCCACTCCGAGGCCCCGGTCACGAACGCCACCGCCACTCCGAAGGCGGCGGCCTTGGCGGGTGCGGAGAAGGACGGCGGGACCGGTGACGGGGGCAACACCCCCGAGACCGACGGCGCCGGCGAGAACCTCGCCGAGACCGGCGGGGACGGCGGCACCCCGTATCTCGCCGCCGGTGGCGCCGCGGTGCTCGTGCTCGGCACGGCCGTGGTGATCGCGGCCACCCGCCGCAAGGCAGGTCGCTGAGCCGAGGGCGCAGCAGAGCACCCTGAGGCGCAGGAGCACGGAGCACGCGGAGGGTGCGGCAGCGCGGCCGAGGGTGCCGCCGCGGTGCGAACGCGGCGGCACCCTCGCCGTTTCCGGGCAGGCGGGGCGGACGGCCGCGGTGGGATCGCCACCGCGGCCCCGCACCGGACGGCCCCCGGGCGTGTGGGGTGTGAGGACGGCGGTTGGGCGCCCTCAGCTCACTTGAAGACCGACGAGCAGGTCGTCCTGGTGGCCTTCGCGGGATCGAGGGCGTTGGCCACCTCGTGGAACGCGATCCGGTCGAGCAGGCCGATGGCCACGTGCTCCGAGAAGTCGAGGGCGCACAGGTCCTGCACCGTCACGTTCTTCACGTTCGGCCCGTCGAGGAACGACGACCGCCAGGGGGTGACGACCTCGTCGTACTTGGTGGCGATGACGGTGTACTGGACGCCGGGAACCGTGTCGCCGCCCTCGTTCAGCTTGGTGAGGAACGGCGAGCCGGCGATCTGGTCGGCCAGGGCCGGTGTCTTGGCATTGAGCAGGTCCGCGGCGCCGGGGAAGTACTTGAGCAGGCCGGTGAACCCGTGGAGGGTCGAGCCGTGGTTGGACGGGGCGATCCCGACGAGGGCGTTCACCTCGTCGGCGCCGCCGAGGAACTTGATGTAGTGACGCGGCATCATGCCGCCCTGGGAGTGGCCGACGAGGTCCACCTCATCGGCTCCGGTGGCGGCGAGGACCCGGTCGACGTACGCGTCGAGCTGTTCGGCCGACTTGGCGACGGGGCCGAGACCGTGGAAGAAGGGGACGCCCGGGAGCTGGCCGTAGTCGAGCGAGTAGACGCAGTAGCCGCGCTTGACGAGGTACGGCGCGAGGGCGAGCCAGTTGTCGACGGAGTTCCCGAAGGTTCCGTGAACGAGGACCACCGGGCGGGGGTGGGCGGTGGAGGGCTTGCAGGACCAGTTGTTCCAGCCGCTCGACGGGGCGGCCGCGTGGGCGGTGGCGGCCGGCGCGAGGCCGATCGCCACCGCCATCAGGGCGGCGGTCAGCGGTCTGAGGGCACGCTTCCAGGACAGCATGGTGCAATCTCCTTGCGGCTCAAGGGAAATGCGAGGCTGATGTGGGGATGTGGGGATTCGCCCTGCGGCCCGGACCACAAGAAGGGGGGTGTGCTCATGCCAACGTACGCACGGGTAACCGGGACTGGGAAGTTACGCGTCAGTAAAAACTGAAATACCGTCAAGCTCCGTGATGGTGTGGTTACTCACAGAAACACGGAGGCGGGCTCATGCGGCGAGGGAGCCCGGAATGACCGCCCGGGGGCCGAACTTCGCCCGCGCCCGGTCGGCAACGGCCTCCAGCCTGCGAGCCTTGTCGTCGGCGGGGTCGAAGGTGAGCTGATGCGCGGCCCGCTCGGCCGGGACCAGCCCTTCGGCCCGCAGGGAGAGCGCACGCACCCGGGCGCGCTGCAGGCCGAGCGAGTCCAGGAGCCGGTACGCGGCACCGGCGAGCGACACGGAGTGCGCGGTCGGCTCGGCCAGGACGCGGGTCCTGGTGGTCGTGGTGCGGTCCGCGTAGCGCACGGTGAGCGTCAGGGAACGGCACACCTGGCCCTCCCCGCGCATCCTCGCCCCCAGTTCCCCGGCGAGCGAGAGCAGCGCACGGCGATGGCGGTCTCGGTCCAACTCGTCCCGGGGGAAGACACGTTCGGCCGCGACGGAGCGGGCCGCCGCGTTGGGGACGACCCGGGCCCGGTCGATGCCATGGGCCTTCTCGTACACCTCCCGGCCGATGCGCGCACCGAGGATCCGCTGGAGCACCGCGAGGGGAGCGGCGGCGAGCCGGTCGACGGTGTCGAGTCCGTAGCCGCAGAGGGTGCGGGCCGTCGCGGGGCCGACACCGTGCAGCGCGGCGACCGGGCGGCCGGCGAGGAACTCCGCCGCGTCCCCCACGACCAGGGTCGTACCGGGGCCGGCCTCCCGCGCGGCCATCCTGGCGAGCAGCGGGTTGGGACCGGCGCCGATCACGCAGTCGACGCCGTACAGGGCGAGGGCCCGCACCCGTATCACCGCGGCGAGCCCGGCGGCGTCCCGGCCGAAGTACCGCAGTGCACCGCGGACATCGGCGAGCGCGCCGTCCTGGCCGACCGCCTCCACCACCGGGGTGAAAGCACCGAGCATTCCGAGGAGCCCCGCGTAGGCGGCACCGTCCGGCGGCTCTCCGCCGGTGCCGCGGAAACGCACAAAGAGGACGGTCGGCGCGCCCGCTCCCCCTGACGGCGCGCCCGCCCCCTCTGTCGGCGCGCCCGCTCCCCCTGCCGACTCGCCCGGAGCGTCCGATGTATACGGCGTGGGCGGTACGCGCGGTGCGGGAGGTGCGCCCGGTGCGGGAGGTGCACCCGGCACGGACGGCACGGGCGATCCGGGCCCCCCGGACGGCACGGGCACGGACGGCGCAGAGGTAGGGGGCACGGGCACGGACCGCGCAGAGGCCGCGGACGCGCCCGTATCGTCCGGCGCGCTGTCGCCGCGCGGAGGAAACGCGTTCCCCTGCTCGCTCGTCATCCCGCACTCCCCGGGCTCTGGTGCCACAACTTCCGTGCCGGGGCGGCCCCTTCGCCCGCGGGGCGGAGATCGGCCCAGGCGTTCATCTCGTACCCGGTGGACATCCGGATGCGGCGGCCGCCCCCGGCCTGGGCACCGGACGCACCCGCGTCCCCGCCGCCGTCCCCACTCCCCCCACTCCCCCCACTCCCCTCGCCGCCTGCGCCGCCCTCGCCTCCCTCGCCGCTTTCCGCGCCCGCCGAGGCGAGCCGCTCGGCCACCGCGTCCAGGCCGCCCGTGCGCCGCAGTTCGATCAGGTCCGCGAGGTTCCACGCGGCGGAACCGACCACGCTGAGGCTGCGCGGCCCACGGCGCTGGACGACGCCGCGCACCAGCAGCAGCCAGGAGTGGAAGACGGTGTGGGCGCACGCCTCGTGGCTGTCGTCGAAGAAGGCCAGGTCGACCAGGCCCGTACCGTCGTCCAGGGTGGTGAAGATGACCCGTCGCCCGGAGCGGATCGGCGGTGTCTGGGTGGCCGCCTTGGCTCCGGCGACCAGCACCGTCGCACCGTGCTCCGTCTCGCGCAGCCGCTTCGCGGGGATCGCGCCGAGTTCGCCGAGGAAGGCGTGGTGGTCCGCCATCAGATGGCGGGACGCGTCCATGCCGAGGACGCCCAGCTCGGCGCTGAGCCGCTCGGCCTCGCTGAGGTCGGGCAGTCCGACGGAAGCGGTCCTCCGGCCGCCGTCGAGCGGGAGCTGTCCGCCGTGGCCGCCACGGGAGACCGAACTCCGCTGGGCGCGGTGCAGTTCGGCGATGTGCAGCAGCAGATCGCGCCGGTTGGCGCCGAACTCGTCCAGCGCGCCGACCTGTGCCAGCCGTTCCGCGACCGGCCGCCCGGGGCGGGCCCGCTCCCAGAAGTCCAGCAGCGAGGAGTACGGCTGCGCGCCCTCGATCCGCTCCGCCTCCGCCTCGCCGATGCCGTGGACGTCGGAGAACGCCAGCCGCAGACCCCATGCCCCGGCTCCCCTGCCGGCGGCCCCCCTGTCAACGGACCCCCTGTCAACGGACGCCTCGCCAACGGAACCCCCACCAACGGCTCCCCCGCCAACGGGACCTTCCTCACCCGAACCCTCACCATCGGACACCAGTTCGATGCGATGGGCGACCGCGGACCGGTTCACATCGAGCGGGAGCACCGGCACCCCCCGTCGCCGGGCGTCCGCCAGCAGCAGCCGCTTCGGGTACATCCCGGGGTCGTGCGTGAGCAGCCCCGCGTAGAAGGCCGCCGGATGGTGCGCCTTGAGCCACGCCGACTGGTACGTCGGTACGGCGAAGGCGACGGCGTGCGCCTTGCAGAAGCCGTACGAGCCGAACGCCTCGACGATCTCCCAGGTCCGCGCGATCACCTCGGCCGTGTACCCCCTCCGCTCCGCCCGCTCGGCGAACCACGGCCTGATCCGCTCCTGCGACTCGGGGTCGGAGAGCCCGCGCCGCACCCGGTCGGCCTCGTCCCGGCCGCAGCCGGTCATGATGTCCACCATCTCGATGATCTGCTCGTGGAAGACGACGACGCCGTACGTCTCCGCCAGCGGACCGGCCAGATCGGGGTGCGGGAAGCGGACCGGCACCCGTCCGTGCCGCGCCTGGATGAACGGCCGCACCATGTCCGCCGCGACCGGCCCGGGCCGGAACAGCGAGATGTCCACCACCAGGTCGTGGAAGTTCGCGGGCTGCAGCCGGCCGACGAGATCACGCTGGCCCGGCGACTCGATCTGGAAGCAGCCCAGCGTCTCGGCCGAGCGGATGAGTTCGTACGTCGCCGGGTCGCCGGGCGGCACCTGGGCGGGGTCGTCCAGATCGATCCGCCGGCCCGTGGTCCGCTCGATCTCGGCGACGGCGTGCGCCATGGCGGACTGCATCCGCACGCCGAGCACATCGAGTTTGAGCAGCCCGAGGTCCTCGACGTCCTCCTTGTCGAACTGCGACATCGGGAAGGGGGAGCCTCCCGTGCCCGCAGGGCCGTGGGGGATCTCACCGCTGGTCGGCACCACGGGGGTGCGCCGCAGCAGCGAGGCGTCGGAGATGAGCACCCCGCACGGGTGCATGGCGACACCGCGCGGCAGCGCGTCCAGGCTCTCGACGAGCTCCCACAGTCTGCGGTGGCCGCCCTTCTCCTTCGCCACCTCCCGCAGTTCGGGCAGTTCCTCCATGGCCGTGCGGGCGTCGCGGGCGCGGATGTGCGGGAACGCCTTGGCCAGCCGGTCGATCTCGGCCGGGTCCATGCTCAGCGCGGCGCCCACGTCCCGGATCGCGTGCCGCACCCGGTAGGTCTCGGGCATGGCGACGGCCGCGACCCGCTCCTCGCCGAAGCGGTCGAGGATCGCGCGGTAGACCTCCAGCCGGCGGGCGGACTCCACGTCGATGTCGATGTCGGGCAGCGCGAACCGGCGCCGGGACAGGAAGCGCTCCATCAGCAGGTGCTGCTCGACCGGGTCGGCCTGCGCGATGCCGAGGAGGTGGTTCACGAGGGAACCGGCGCCGGAGCCCCGGGCGGCCACCCGGATCCCCATTCTCCTTACGTCGTCCACGACCTGGGCGACCGTCAGGAAGTAGGTGGCGTTGCCGTGGAAGGCGATGACGTCCAGCTCCGCGTGCATCCGTTCCCAGTACGCGCGGGCCTGCGCCGGCGGCAGCCGGTCATAGCCGCGCAGCACCATCCCGGCGGCGGCCCGGGAGGCGAGGACGCGCTGGGCGCGGCGTCCGTCGGCGCCCACGAGATGCGGCTCCGGGTAGTAGGCGTACCCCATCCCCAGGTCGCGCTCGGGGTCGACGCGGCACTCGGCGGCGGTCTCCTCGGTGACGGCGAGCAGCCGGTGCGCCGCGTCGCGGCGCCATCCGGCGGCCTCGGCGATCCGCTCGGCCGCGCGGGCCATGTCGTCCGCGCCCTTGAGCCAGCGCTCGCCGCTGTCGAGCCCCCGGGCGGGGTCGACGGGGACGAGCCTGCGGGCCGCGTCGAGGACGTCGGCGACGGGGCCCTGGCCGGGATCGGCGTAGCGCACGGCGTTGCTGAGGACGGCCCGGACTCCCTGCTCGGCGGCGAAGCCCGCGGTGCGGGCGGCGAGGCGGAGCGAGCCGGGGCCCGTGCCCCCGGTCCCGTGGTGCACGGCTTCGAGACGGAGCGCGTCGCCGTACCGCTCCCGCCAGGGCGCGAGCAGCCGGGCGGCCCGGTCGGGGCGGCCATCGGCGAGGGCCCTGCCCACCTCGGAGTCCGGGCCGAGCAGCACGGTGAGCCCGTCGGCTCCGGAGGAGCCGGCGGCTCCGGAGGAGCCGGCGGCTCCGGCGGCTCCGGCGGCTCCGTCAAGAAGGTCCCGGCCGAGGACCGGCCGGTCGCCGGCGGCATGGGCCGCGGTGATCAGCCGGCACAGCTCGGCCCAGCCTGCTGCGCCGTCGCGGGCGAGGAAGGTGACGCGGGGCGCGGACTCGTCGATGAAGGCGCCGCCCCGCACCGGGGTGCGCCGCCGTTCGGCGCGGACGGCCGGACCGGCGGCCCGTACGGCCTGTTCCCGTACGGTCTGTTCGCGTACGGCGAGCTCGGCTCCGAAGATCGGGCGGATGCCCGTCCGGGCACAGGCCTTGGCGAAGCGGACCGCGCCCGCGACGGTGTCGCGGTCGGTCAGGGCGAGGGCACCCATCCCCCGCTCGGCGGCACGCTCGGCCAGCCGTTCCGGGTGCGAGGCCCCGTACCGTACGGAGAAACCGGACACGGTGTGCAGATGCGTGAAACCGGGCACCCGCACCTCCTGGATCAATCCGCTCTCACCTCCCCCTCACCACCACCATAGACCAAGTTTCGAACGTTCGTGCGATACGGGTTTCCGGGCGCACCCGGCCGCGCTCCCGGGCCCGGACGACGCCCGTCCCCGGGCAGGCCCGGCCGCACTCCCGGCCCGTCCGATCCGCCGCCGATCCGCCGCCGTTCCACCGTCGATCCGCCGCAGAAGCGCCGCCGACCAGCCGTCGAACCGTCGATGACCGGCCGCCGCCCCGGCCGCTGCCCCGGCCGACGATCGGCCCCGATTCCCACCGGCGGACGAGGCGGGGCGCATCGCTCACCGAGGTCGCCGGGGGCCGCGAAGAGGGGCGACCGCTGCGGCACCCGGGCGCCGGGCCGCCGCCGGGTACCGGCCCGGCGGACGGCTCACGCCCGGTCGGCCGGGCAGCGCCACGGCCCGCACCGACCGCTCCCGGCTCCCGGCTCCCGGCTCCCGGTGCACCGGCCCCGGAATCCGCCCGACCGCGAAACCCACCCGACCCTGGAACCCGCCCGGCCGCGGGAGATTCGCCGCACTCCCGGCCGCGGGGGATTCGCCGCGCTCCGGATCACGGGAGAATCCCGAACATCCAGTGCATCCCGGGCATCCCCGGAAGATTCCGTACCTTCGGGCGAATGAGGCCCCGCGCGCGTTGGTCCCGTGCCCGCCGGTGGTACCAGTCCGGGCGATGCCCACACGATCCGCCCACCCGCGGCACCGGATCCGCGCGGCGCGCGGCGGCGTCGCGCGCGGTGATGCCCGCCCGGCGCCCGCTGCCCGGCCCGCCGCCGGTCCCCCGGTGGCACCGGCCCTGCGGACGGCCGCCGCCTACGCCTGGCGGCTGCTGGTCGTCGGTGCCCTCGTGTACGCCGTCTTCTCGGTCCTCGGGCGGTTCCACGAGATCGGTGTGGCCCTCTTCCTCGGTCTCGTCGGCGCGGCGCTGCTGCGGCCGCTGGTCGATCTGCTGGCGCGCCGGCTGCCGCGGCCGCTCGCCGTGACCATCGCACTGATCGGCAGCATCGCCCTCGCCCTCGGCGTGCTGGCCCTGGTCGGGGAGACCGTCGCCGGTGAGCGGACCGTGCTGCAGCACGAGTTCGGCGCCGGGATCGAGCGGATCGAACGCTGGCTGGAGCAGCCGCCGTTCCGGCTCGACCCGGAAGCGCTCAGCGATCTCCAGTCACGGATCGGCCGGTTCCTCTCCAGCCATCGCTCCACGCTGATCAGTACGGCCATCAGCGGCGCGGCCCGGCTGGTGGAGGTGCTGACGACACTGGCACTCGGGCTGTTCTGCGCGGTGTTCTTCCTGCACTCCGGCGACAGGCACTGGCGCTGGGTCTGCGCCCAGCTGCCGCTCTCCGCCCGGGACCGGGTGTCGGTGGCGGGCCACGCCGCCTGGCGCACCTTCACCGGTTACACGCACGGCATCGTGCTGGTCGCCGCGACCAACTCGGTCCTGGTGGGTCTGGCGCTGTACGCCCTCGGCGTGCCCCTCGCGGTGCCGCTGGCCCTGCTGGAGTTCTTCGCCGCCTTCGTCCCGCTCGTCGGCTCGCCCATCGCGCTCGCCGTCGCCGCCGTCGTGGCGCTGGCGACCAAGGGCCCGGTCGTCGCCGCGGTCGTCATGGCGCTGATCGTGGTCATCGGCCAGATCGAGGGGCATGTGCTGCACCCGCTCGTGCTGAGCTGGGCGGTACGGCTGCATCCGCTCGTCGTGGCGATCTCGGTCGTCGCGGGGGCGATCGCCGCCGGGGTGATCGGCGCGGTGGTGGCCGTACCGCTCGTGTCGGTCGTCTGGTCGGTGCGCCAGGCGCTGCGCACCCGGAACGGCCGGGGCCCGGCCCGTCCCTCCTGAGGGAACGGACCGGGCCGCGGCCGGGCCTGCCCGGGAACGGGCGTCGTCCGGGCCAACGACCGGGCGGCGCCTGCCGGTGGCGCGCCGTACCGGTGGCGCGCCGTGCCGGTCGGGTCAGCCGATCTCGGCGCCGAGGGCCTGCAGCGCCTCCGTCACGGGCTGGAAGAACGTCTCGCCGCCCGAGGAGCAGTCGCCGCTGCCGCCGGAGGTCAGGCCGATCGCGGCGTCCTCGGCGAAGAGCGAGCCGCCGCTGTCGCCGGGCTCGGCGCAGACGTTCGTCTGGATGAGGCCGTTGACGATCTGGCCGTCGCCGTAGTTCACGGTGGCGTCGAGGCCGGTGACCTCGCCGTCGTGGACCTGGGTGGTCGAGCCGCTGCGGGTGACCTGCATGCCGACGGTCGCGTCGCCCGCCCTGGTGATCTGCCGGGTGGTGCCGTCGTAGAGGTTGACCTCGCTCGGCTGGGCGGTGCCGTCGCTGTACTTGACGAGTGCGAAGTCGTCCTCGGGGAACCGCGAGTCGAGCATGCTGCCGATCGCGGCGCCGCCCGCGGAGTCCGACCACTCGCTGCCGGTCTCACCGCAGTGCCCGGCCGTGACGAAGTGCGGGGCGCCGTCCTTGACGACGTTGAAGCCGAGCGAACAGCGGCCGCCGCCACTGTGGATGGCGTCACCGCCGGCGGCGAAGGGCTTGAACTCCCCGGCCGTCCTCTTCAGCTCCGCCTTCTCCCCGAGGCCCTCGACGACCTCCCGGAGCTTCGCCAGGTCCGCGCCCTCGACCGTGCGGTCGGCGGTGACGACCACCTTGTTGGTCACCGGGTCGGTCGCCCACGAGGTGCCCGGGATGGTGGCCCGGTCGGTGAGGGTCTGCCGGGCGGTCCTCAGCTCCGCCGGAGAGTTCTCGACGATTCTGGCCCTGCCTCCGGCCTCGCGTACGGCATCCGCCGCCGCCTCGTCGACCACGTTCATCACCAGGGCCTTGGCCTCGGCGTCGTAGTAGGCGCCGGCCGCGCTTCCGCCCAGGCTCTCGTGGAGCGTCGAGGCGAGGTTTCCGGCCGCCGAGGCGGAGAGCGTCTTCACCGTGACCGCGGACTTGTCCTCGCCGGCGTTCGCAGTCTGGAAGGTGACGCCGGCCGCCACCAGTGCGGCGACGGCTCCACCTGCCGCCGCCGCGCGCCTCTTGGGTATGCGTCGGTGCTTCACGTAGGACCTCCTGTGGGGGGCCGCGAACGGGCAAGTGGGGTGCCCGGACGCGGAGGATCGGGCGCCCACTATTCCGACGCGCGCCGGTAGCACACAAGGACGACTTCAGGACGCGCACATGAAACCGACAATGCGCCCTCTGCTTCTTCACGACCCCCCGTCACCCCCGGGCCCGTACGGGTCGGTTCCGTTTGCGAACACCCCGCGCTACCGGCCCCTGGGCAGCAGGTAAGGACTAGTCCTGTCCGAATCCCCGTGCCGGACGGGCTCATTGGGGACTTACGCCGGCCGCGCTCCGACGGGTAATCATCAGGGGGGCGGGGAATGCCAGGACGGTACTGCCGCACATGGCACATGTGCACGGCACTCACGGAATGTGCGGTATCTCCGGAATCCACGGAGGTCCACGGCGAAGGAGGCGGCGGGTGCGGCGGCGGGTGCACGCGTCGGACGGGCGGCATCTGATGGTGGAGCGGCTGGGGGATCCGCGGGGCAGACCGGTCTTCCTGCTGCACGGCACCCCGGGCAGCCGTCTCGGACCGGCGCCGCGCGGGATGGTGCTGTACCAGCGGGGAATGCAGCTGATCGCCTACGACCGGCCGGGATACGGCGGTTCGGACCGGCTGGCCGGCCGCAGCGTGGCGGATGTGGTCGAGGACGTACGGGCGATCGCCGACGCGCTGGGGCTGGACCGGTTCGCGGTGGTGGGGCGCTCCGGCGGCGCACCGCACGCCCTGGCGTGTGCGGCGCTGCTGCCCGACCGGGTCACCAGGGCCGCGGCGCTGGTGACGCTCGCGCCGCGGGACGCGGACGGTCTGGACTGGTTCGAGGGCATGGCCGCGTCGAACGTGCTCGAGTACACGAGGGCCAGCGTCGACCCGGACGGGCTCACGGCGCGGTTCATCATGCGCTCGGCGGAGATCCGGCGCGACCCGGTCCGGCTCCTGGACGACCTGCGCAGGGAACTCACCGATTCGGACCGGATGGTCGTCGCGGACGCCGGCGTGCGGTCGATGCTGCTGCGCAACTACCAGGAGGCGCTGCGCACCTCGGCGTACGGCTGGATCGACGACGCCCTCGCGTTCTGCAGCCCCTGGGGCTTCGACCCCGCCGGAATCTCCGCGCCCGTGCTGCTGTGGCACGGCGAGAAGGACGTCTTCTCGCCCGTCGGCCACTCCCGCTGGCTGGCGCAGCGCATCCCGGGGGTGACGGCCGTCCTGGAACCGGCCGCGGCCCACTTCGACGCGCTGCACGCGCTCCCCCGGATCCTCACCTGGCTGCTGGAGGACCACCCGGGGGACCCCGCCGGGTGAGCGGCTGAGGCGTCCACGGCCGCAGCGGCGCGCGCCCGCTGCGGTCAGGCCCGTCCTTCACCGAGACCCCCGCCACCGGACCCGTCCTCGCGAAGGCCCCCGCCACCAGGCCCGTCTGCGCCGCACGCCCCCGCCACCGGCCCCGTACTCACCGAGACCACTGCCACCAGCCCCGTCCGCACCAATACCCCCGCCACCGGCCCCGTCCTCACCAAGGCCCGGAGGAGCGGGCCCTGAGCGGTCAGACGGCCAGCGGTTCCAGGTCGCGGTGGGTTCTGCGCTCGTCCCTGGCGATCCGGGTCAGCGCGTGCTCCTCCCCCAGCAGCCGCGCCAGTTCCTCCGCCGTCTCCGCCCGCAGCGCCGCGGCCTCGTCCTTGCGGCCCAGCGCGCCGAGGGTGACGGCGGTGTTGGAGGAGACGGCGAGGACCTCGGGGTGGTGGACGCCCAGCACCTCGCGCAGCCTCGTCACCGCCCGCCGCTCGGTCTCCAGCGCCGACTCCAGCTCGCCCAGGTCGGCCCGGGCGTTGGCGAGGTTGACGGTGCAGAACAGGGTGTGCGGGTGGGCCGTGCCGAGGACGTCGGTCATCCGGCGGACGGCGGCCACCAGGAGCTGCTCCGAGGCTTCGGGATCGCCGCAGCCCCACTGGTAGATCCCGAGGTTGTTGATCGCGGCGAGGGTGTAGGGGTGCTTCGCGCCCGGCACCTTCGTGTACTGGTCGACGACCTCCTGGGCCAGGTCCCGGGCCGCCACCGGTTCCCCCGCCGCGAACAGGTCGGCCGCCAGGTTCAGATCGCAGGCGAGGGAGTCCGGGTTGGCCGAGGTGTACTTGGCGCGGTAGCGGTTGCGGGTGGCCGTCGTCAGCCGGCGGGCGTCCTCCAGCCGGCCGGCCCGCCGCAGCGACACCGCGAGGCTCTTGCCCGCCGCCAGGGTGCCGGGGAAGGCGCGGCCGAGGGTCCGCTTGTAGCTCTCGTAGGTGCGGCTGAGCAGACTGACGGAGTCCTCGTACCGGCCGACCTCGCGCAGGTCGCGGGCGAGCGAGGTGGCGGAGGAGAGCGTGTACGGATGCTCGGGGCCGAGGACCTCGGTACGGCGGTCGAAGACGTCCTGGTCGATCTCGCGGGCCCGCGCGTACTGGCCGACCATGCGCAGGTTCAGCGCCAGGTTGTTGGCGGCGGCCAGGGTGCGCGGGTGGGACTCGTGGAAGATCTGGCTGAACCCCTCGTGCGCCTCGGTGGCCAGTTCCATGGCCTTGCCGTACTGGCCGAGGGTGCCCAGGTCCATCGCCAGCCCGCTGGTGGTCATGTACGTGTGCGGGTGCGACGGGCCGAGCACGGCGCGCTGGCGCTCCAGGGTGACCTCGTCCAGTTCCCTGGCCTCCACGTAGCGGCCCTGCGAGCGGAAGATGTTGGAGAGGTGGAAACGCAGGTAGAGGTACTGCAGGTCGTCGTTGCCGAGCATCTCCCGCCAGGCTTCGCGCAGATCGTCGCCGAGGGCCCCGGCGGCCTGCCAGTCACCGCGCTTCCAGAGGTAGCGGACCCGGTCGATGAGCAGCCGGCGGGTCTCGGGCTCCTTGCAGTACCGGGCCTCGGAGGGGCCGAGATGCGGCCAGATGGTGGCGAACCGCGGCCAGGTCTCGGGGTTGTCGATCGGTTCGTCGTCGTCGGGCCGGGCGCCGGCGAGGATGCGGTGGACGGCGTGCCGGGCGTCCCGCTGCTCCTCGTCGCTGAGCTGGGCCCGGATGACGGCCTGCACCAGCCGGTGCACCTGGATGGAGTTGGAGACCTGGTCGACCTTGGCGAGGGCGAACCGGCCGATCTCGCGGATGACGCGGCCGAGTACGAGCTTCTCCTGGAGGGAGGGGTCGTACGGCTTGAGCGCGTCGATCATCTCCTTGCTGTAGAGGAGGTTCGCCGAGATCGGCTCGGGGGCGAAGAAGGCGCAGAGCTGCAGCAGCCGCACCGCGGCCGGTGAGCGCTCCTTGAGGCGCTCGATGGAGACGTTCCAGGTCGCGGCCACCGGCTCCGGGTAGCCGGCGGGCTGGTTGAGCGCGAGGACGCGGGGCGCCTGCTGGGCGAGCTGCTCCAGATAGGCGGCGACGGGCGTGGCGGTCTCGGCGATCCACGCCGCGGCCTGCTCGACGGCGAGCGGCAGGTCGCCGACGGCGGCGGCGACCTGGTCGGCGTCCTCCAGGGTGAGTCCGGGCGCGCGGCGCTGGAGGTGCTCGACGGACTCCTCGCGGAGGAAGACGTCGACGGGCAGGGCGTCGCCGTACTGGGACCAGGTCTGGTTCCTGGAGGTGACGAGGATGTGGCCACCGCTGGGGAAGAACCGCTTGAGCTGCTCGGGGTCGTCGGCGTTGTCGAAGACCAGCAGCCAGCGGGAGGTCGGCACGCCCCGCCTGAGCAGGTCGACCGCCTCCTGCGAGGCGGCGGCCATGTCCTCGCCGCCCTGGGCGCCGAGCCGGGTGGCGAGTTCGGCGAGTCCGGCGACGACGTCGTCGGTCTGCTCGGAGGAGATCCACCACACCAGGTCGTAGTCGGCCATGAAGCGGTGCACGTACTCCAGCGCGACCTGGGTCTTGCCCACGCCGCCGAGGCCGTACAGCGTCTGGGGCTGCGGCAGCACGACGGCCATGCCGCCGCCGAGCTGGTCCCGCATCCGCTCCAGGACGACGGACCGGCCGGTGAAGCCGGGGTTGCGGGCGGGAGCGTTCCAGATCTTGGGGACGGTGCCGGGGAACCGCGGGCCGGGCGCGACCCCGTCGGTGAGCTGGACCGGACGGTCGAGGGCGCGCAGCAGCGCGCTGGTGGCGTGCACCTCGTCGAGGCGGAAGAGGTCGACGGGGTTGCGGTCGATGTAGGGGGTGGTGAGGCGTACGTCGCCGACCCGCAGCGGCAGCAGATGGCGGCCGCGGCCGCCGCCCGGGTCCTCGGCCGCGGCCCGTTCCCACACCTGCACGGCGCGGGCGGACTTGAGGTAGGCGCTGGAGAGCAGGACGACCGTCCGGGCGGTGTTCTCGGGTGCGGGGAGGGCGGTGCCGTCCCCGGTCGGTTCCGCCGAGACGTCGCGCGGCACGACCCGGAAGCCGGCGCGGGTGAGGACGGACTCGATCCAGTCGGCCCACATGCGGTTCTCGGCGACGTAGCTGAGGAACAGGTCGGCGGGCAGCGCGGGCCGGCGGCGGGTGAAGGCGTCCCTGATCCGCAGTCTGGTCTCCTCGGCGACGGTGGGCATGGCGGTGATCTCGCCCTCGGTGATGACGGCGGTGAGCCGTTCGAAGGCGGAGAGCAGGGAGTTGGTGAGTCCGGCCTCGTCGCCGAAGGTCGCCAGGGTCTCCTCGTAGGCGTAGTAGGGGCGGTACGGGATCTCCACCGCGCCCCAGTAGGCGGTGAGTTCCTCACCGGAGAGGCCGTTGGGGAACCGGTCGAACTTCAGCCGGGCGAGGGCGCGGCCGGCGTCGGCCTTCTCCTTCTCGCCCTCGTCGATGCGCATGGGGACGGGCAGGACGCGGATGCCGCGGCCGCCGTAGCGCTCGTCGATCTGGCGGGCGACGGCGGCGGCGCCGTCGATGGACTGGTCGCTGAGGGTGAAGCAGTCGACGAGGACGTCCGGGAGGTGGACGGTGCAGATGTCCGCGATGTCGCTGAGCCCGGTGCGGCTGTCGATGAGGACGTAGTCGTAGTTGGCCTTCATGTCGTCGCGCAGTGCGTCGAAGAAGTGCCCGCCGCCGAGCCGGTCGTAGAAGTTGTCCCAGTCGAAGGTGGAGACGGTCGCCGAGTACTCGCGGTTCTGCCGGCCCGCGGAGACGAAGTCGAGGGTGCCGCCCTCGGGGAACTCCCAGCCGAGGTTCTCGGGGGTGAGGGAGACGGCGTGCGGCTGGATGCGCGCGTAGTCCCGGTGCCAGTCGTCGGGACGCTGCGCGGGGCTCGTCGCGGCCCACGCGTACTCGGTGATCAGGTCGATGACACCGGTGGTGGCGCCGAGCGTGGACGGGTCGAGGAAGGGGTGGAAGAAGCGGTGCAGGCCGGGTGCTTCCAGGTCCCAGTCGACGGCGAGGACCCGCTTGCCGTTGGCGGCGAGTATCCAGGCGGTGTTGGCCATGGCCATCGTCCGCCCGGTTCCTCCTTTGTACGAGTAGAACGTGACGATGCGTCCGTCACGACTGGCTGTCATCCGAGTCCTCCGCATCCGGCGCATGGTCGAGCGTGTCGGGGATGTAGTGCGTGGTGGCGTACTCGGCCGCCATGGGGCCGCGCAGCCTCGGACGTTCGGTGTGGCTGCCGCCGGCGGGCGGATAGACCTGGGCGTGGCGCAGGTACTGCTGGGCGGCCGCCTCCACGACCTGGGGCAGGATCTGGCCGAACGCCTCCATGCTCGGTACGCCGCGGGCGGCGGCGCGGCAGGCGGCGCGGCCCTGGCCGAGCTTGGTCGGCAGGGTCTGTGCGAGTTTGGCGCTGAGGGTGCCCTCGGCGCCGCGGCTCTGGGGGTCGTCGCGGCTGAAGGGGACGACGACGCTGACCCAGGGCCGGTTCTCGGCGTCGAAGGCGGCGAGCTGCTCGCGTCGGTCGTCGTCCTCCAGGGCCCAGCGGTCGACGATCAGCAGCTCCGGTCTGGTGGGGGCCTGTTTGCTGTCGAGCGGCGTGCTGTCGTGGTCGAACGAGGCGATGGTGGCCTGGTAGTTGAGGGTCCGCACCAGATCGCGGGCGACGTAGGCGAGCGGCCGGTGCACCTCGGGGTAGTAGGGGTTCCAGTCCTGCGGCATGTCGCCGTAGTACTGCGGGTCCCGTCCCGGGGGCAGGTCGTGCAGGGTCGGGGCGGCCACGGTCAGCTGGATGGGGCGGGGGCCGGTGCGGCGCGGGCCGGCGGCGTCCGGGGGCCCGAAGGCGCTCGGGGCCTGCCGGTAGTCGAGCGGTCTGCCGGGCCCGACGGCGGTGGTGTCCGCGACGCTGACGATGCGCTTGGCGAGTTCGTAGACCGCCCGCTCGTACTCCTCGGCGAATATCCGCAGTTTGATCAGCCCGTAGAGCCCGTCGGTGACGTAGCGGTCGCCGAAGGCCCGGTGGTTGAACTGCAACCGCTCGGCGGGACCGGGTAGTTGCTCGGCCGGCACCGGCACCCACAGCGCGGGCACGATGGCCTCGGCGGGCCGGTTGCTCTTGGCCTGGTGGAAGATCTCCCGCTGGGCGAAGGCGTACCACTCCTTGCCGCACATCTCGCTGGCGAAATAGCGGGGGGAGAAGAGCGGGACGAAGACCCGGCAGGTGGCGAGGACTTCGGCGAGCCGCTCGGACCACCCCTCGCCGGAGCGTATCTCCCGGTCCATGAATCCCGCCTGCGCCCCGGCGGGGAGATCGGTCATGGCCATCACATGGCCGCACAGGTCCCGGAAGAGCCGCTCCACCCACATGTCGGGATCCGGCACACCCGCTCCGTACCTCGGTGTGTGCGCATAGCTCAAGAAGAAGTACGGCCTATGGTCCGCCGCCCGCTGCTGCGATGACGCCTGCACACGCCCCCCGTCCCGTATGAACACCCGCACTCGGTGACGACGAGGTGCGAGCGGTCCAATCATTCCGGAGCAGACGTTGCTCCATCCCCTGGTCCTTCGGTCAAATCAACGCCGCTTTTCGGACATCCACGTCACTGCATGGTCCACCGCATCGGTGATCGAGAACAAGGTCGCCGTCGTCCCGCCCAGTTGTGTCCGCCGTTCGGCATTCCAGGAGAAGGCGGCTCCGATGGCCTCGAAATCGCGGTCGTCGAGTTCCACGTCCAGGTATTCCGTCCATGTGGGTCCGTGCGCCCCGCGCACCACACAGGCGTACCGGCGCAGCGGCGCGCCGATTCGGTACTCCGCCAGGTGGAAGGCGGTGCAGACGGAGAAACCCACATTGATCATCAATACCCGCGCCCCGGCCCGGTAGAGCGCCCCGAGGGGGGATTCCTCGCCGAGGTGGCAGGTGAGCGGATGCCGGGAGAGGAGTTCCGCCGCCCGCCGGCCGAGCGCGGCGAACGACGTCTGGGGATGGGCGCTGCGCACCGCGCCCGGGGCGGTCCGCACGCACTCGGCCAACCGGCCCATCCCGGTGCTCGGTGTGGTGGCCGGGTCGAAGGCGGGCATGGTGGCCCGAAAGGCCGCCGCCTGAGTGGGTGTCATCCCCGCCACGCGCCGCAGATGGGCGGAGGACGTGTCGGAGTTCCCGGCGGTGAAGGCGGGGACCACGAGCGTGCCCTCCTCGCCGACCGCCCTCAGCAGCGCGTCGCGGAGCCCGGCGGCGCGGATGCCGGTGCCGCCGAGGCCCGCGTGGACGAGGACCGTCTCCCCGGTCCGCAGACCCAGTTCCGTCAGCTGCCGCGTGAGCCCGTCGCGCTCAGCGAGCGTGCCGGTCACGGTCCGCCTCTTCCCAGAGCAGCGCCAGCAGCGCCTTCCCGCCGGCGGTGAGTTCCGCGGCGCGGCCCAGGGTGTCCAGGGCCCTCAGGGCGGCTTCCGCCCCGTCCGGGTCGAAGGCGCCGAGCCCGGTGCGTTCGTACGCCCCCGCCAGCAGCTCGGACACCGGGACCGGCGTCTCCCGCCACGGCGCCGGATGTGTCCACAGGCCGTCGTCGGCGTAGAGGTCGGTGACCTCCAGCAGGGCCCGCAGCCGCGCCCGGCGCCAACCGCGCAGCAGCAGCAGCGCCAACTCCCCGGAGCCGGCCCGCAGCGGGACGCCCAGGGCACCGAGCCCGTGCCGCCCGACCGCGGGTCCCGGGCCGTGGACGGGGGTCAGCGTGGTGAGCGACGCGGCGGCCGCCGCGGCCTGTTCCGGTGCGCGGGCGCGCAGCAGTCCCCAGGCCCGGGCCAGCCGGTCGGTCCATTCCGCCGCTTCGCCGTGACCGAGCCGGGGCGGCACCGGGACGTCGAAGCAGTCCCGGTACGGGTCGAGGTCGTCGATGGCGAGGTCGGGCGCCCCGTCCCGGCCGAGCCTGCGGACGGGCCGCCAGCCGGCACCCGGTTCGTCGGGTCGCGGGATGTGCGTCTCGCCGTCGCCGGCCCGTACCAGGAGTCCCTTCTCGACGGGCCGCACCTCGGCGGTGCCGCCCGGTTCCGCCCCGGTGAGCCGGAGTTCGCCGAGCGTGGGCAGCAGCAGCGTCCCGCCCTCGTACGGGACGGGGACCGCGAGGTCGAGGCCGCGGCGGACGACGGCGGCGGCGACCGAGGCGGCGAGCCTGGCGGCCGGGCGCAGTGCCGCGTCCGGCCCGCCCTCGTCCAGGGCGTCCAGGGCGCCGAGCAGCCAGCCGCGGGTGTAGGGGTGGGTCAGTACGCCGTCGAGCGCGCCGGGATGCCGGTCGACGTCGCCGGCCAGCTCCCAGGCGCGGGCCCATGCGTCGCCGCCGCGGCCGTCCAGCTCCCGGTGGAGGCCGGCGAGGAGCAGCCGCGTCAGCTCGTGCTGCTCGGTCCGCAGTTCCCCGTCGTCGGCGACCGCGGCGGGCACCGACCGGGCGGCGGTGCGGTGCTCGATTCCGCGGACGAGGGCCTCGAGGTCGGTGCAGTAGACGGACGGGTTGTCGAAGCCGGTGCCGGAGCGGTAGCGGTGGGTGTAGAGGCCGCCGCCGCAGGAGCGGACGACGGGGCAGTCCCGGCAGGTGCCGCCGACGCCGGCGAGGCCGAGCTGGCGGGCCCGGACGCCCGGGTGGGCGGCGACCTCGTCGAGGGTGTGGGTGAAGACGTCGAAGCCGGTGGCCGCCGCGCCCTCGTAGGCGGTCTTGAGCGAGTCGACCTGCTCCAGGGTGCCGTCGGTCTCGACGACGACGAGGTCGGTGGGGGTGAGGCCGAGCGATTCGGTGAGTCCGGGTCCCCCGGAGAGCGTGGACAGCACCGAGGCGAAGAGCCGCACCGGCACCCGGCGGCCCTGCCGGTCCCAGCGGTCGAAGACGGTCAGCAGCCAGTCGGCGTACGCGGTCGGGGAGCCGTCCGGCCTGGGCGGCGGCTCGTCCCATGTGGCGTGCGGCAGCAGGAAGTCGACGCGCGGGGGGTCGAGTTCCATCAGCGCGTCGTGGACGGCGACGGGGTCGTTGGCGACGTCGACGGTGCACAGCAGGCCGAGGTTCAGATGGCGCCAGCGGTCCGTGCCCAGCAGTGCGACGGCCTTCAGCACCTGCGGGTGGCTGCTGCGCCCGTCCGCGAAGCGCCGGTGGCGGTCGTTGGCGGCTTTGTCGCCGTCGAGGGAGATGCCGACCCTCACGCCGAACTCGTCGAAGAGTTCCAGATAGCGGGGGCTCAGCTGGAGGCCGTTGGTGTGGATGCGCAGGTCGAGGGCGGCGACACCGTCGAGGGCCCGGGTGAGTTCCTCACAGACCCGGCGTAACCGGGCGGGGCCGGCGAGCAGCGGCTCCCCTCCGTGCAGGATCACTGACACGGAGGGCAGGGCATGTTTCTCGGCATGCTCGGCCAGTCGCAGAGCTGTCCAGGAGATCGCCTCGTCAGAGAGTGCTTTCGGGCGGGTGCGCCAGCTCTGATCAGCGTGTTCGTAGATGTAGCAGTGGTCGCAGGCGAGATCGCATCTGCTGTGGACCTTCAGTACGATCTCGCGGAACGGGACCACGGGTCGGGTCATTCCGCCAGTCTAGGGCAGCCTGCCCGCCGTACGGACGGTCCGGAACCGGACTAGAGCGCGGAGTTGAACGTGGACATCCGTGCGGAACGGTCGGCACCGGCGGGGCGCACGCGATCCAGTTTCCTGGCCGCCTCGGCGTCTCGCACATCGATCTCGGCGAGGGGCACCCGGCCCTTTTTCACGGAAGCAAAGGTGACTGAGGTCTGGAGGGTCACGGCGGCCGTCCTAGGTCAAATCGTGCTGACGGGGGGGAGCACCGGGCACCGTTGCAGTGTCGGCGGCACGACTTTACTCTCATGACCACCCGCAGCAACTCGGCACGGAGCGCTGGAACAAAAGCGTGGCGCGAGTATGCCCCACTCCGAACGGAACAAGCCATTCCATCGAACGAGTGAAGCCACCATCCGCAGAGGGGGGTACGGATGACCGGCATTCCCGGCCATCTGCAAAGCATGGTCTTTCGCAATGCCGATCTGCCGGCACTGTTCCACCGGGCGGACGAGACGGCCGTCGACCGGCAGCGCGAGGCGGTCAAGGGAACCCGGCTGCAGCTTCTCCTGCTGGTGCTGGGCTCGGTGTTCGCGGTGCTGCCGTGGCGCGGGACGATCGGCGGCTCCTTCCAGCTCATGGGTCTGCTCAGCGCGGCGGCGTACGCCTGGGTGCTGGTGGCCGGCTTACGCGGGACCCGCCGCCGGGCGAAGTCGCACTGGCAACTGAACCGCTCCGCGGCCGAGTTCATACGGTCGATGTGCTGGCGCTACGCCGTGCACGGGGCGCCCTTCGACTCCGGCTCGCCCGATCCCGACCGGCTGTTCACGACCCGGCTGGAGGAGGGGCTCCGGGAACTGCGCAAGGTCGGCTGGGCGGACCCCCGCGAGGACGGCGGCAGCGCGGTCGACGGCGAGCTGATCACCACGCCGATGCGGCTGCTGCGGGAGAAGGTCTTCAGCGTACGCAAGGAGACGTATGTCAGGGACCGTCTGATCGAGCAGCGCAACTGGTACCACCGGCGTGCGGAGATCTCACGGCGTGCCACCGCGCTGTGGACGGTGATAATCAGTCTGCTCACCTCGCTCGCGCTGCTGTTCGGGGTGCTGCGCACGTTCTCCGTCACCGACTCGGCCGAACCGGTGCCGCTGCTGTCCGCGGCGGCGGCCGCGTGTCTGGCCTGGAGCGAGATCCGGCGCCACCAGCCGCTGATCGCGGCCCACTCCCTGGTGGAGGAGGACCTGGCGGCGATCCACATCGCGATGGAGACCTCGGTGACGGAGGAGCAGTGGCCCTCGGCCGTGTACGAGACGGAGCGGATCGTCTCGCCCCAGCACACCGACTGGCTGGTGCAGCACCGCAGTTGACGTCGCGACGGATGAGCGGTGCGAATGTGTGCGGCGCCGGCTCCCACGGGTGACGGGCCCCGCGGGTGACGAGCCCCGCGGGTGACGAGCCCCGCGGGCGAGCCCCGGCCGTACGGCGCGCCGGTCAGTCGCGCTCCACCCCGTCGCACCACACCACCGTCACGGGCCTGCCGCGCTCCCGCGCGTACCGGACGATGTCGCCGGTGCCACCGAGCCCGCGGGCGGGCCGGCCGTCCCAGACCGCCAGGAGCCGGTCGCAGTTGTCGGCGATGTAGGTGCCGGCCGCGTAGTACGCCTCGTCCGTGGAGTGGGGGAACGCCAGCCGGACCTCCTGGCTGGCCCGGCGCCGGAGGCGCCGGTAGCAGGCCAGCGCGCCGGGGTCGCCGAAGCCCTCCTCGTAGTCCCCGCTCGGGATGACCACGGTGAGCTCGGCACCGCGGGCGAGGGCCAGGTCGGCGAAGATCTGGTCGGCCCCCTCGGCCAGGCTGGAGAGCGCCTGCAGCGGACCCTGGTGGCCGCAGAGCACCGCCTTCATCCCGGCCAGCACGTGCGGCATGGCCGCTGAGGGGATGTCCCGGTGTCCGGTCACTCCGATGCGCTTCATCGCGCCCCCCGATCCGTTGTGGCCTACCGCTCCTGCATCCTCTCAAAAGTGTGCAATACGTCGAGCCCCCGCCGGTGCCGGCGGGGGCTCTTGGTGCCCGCTGTCGCCCCGGTCTCCCGGGAACGGGTCAGTAGACGCTGACGCCGTAGGCGCTCAGTGCCTCGGTGACGGGCTGGTAGAAGGTCGTACCGCCGCTGGAGCAGTTGCCGCTGCCGCCGGAGGTGAGACCGATCGCCCGGCTGCCGGAGTACAGCGGGCCGCCGCTGTCGCCGGGCTCCGCGCACACATTGGTGCGGATCATGCCGTAGACGACGTCGCCGCCGCCGTAGTTGACCGTGGCGTTGAGGCCGGTGACGGTGCCGCTGTGGGTGCCCGTGGTGGAGCCGCGGCGGGTCACGGCCATGCCGACCGTGGCGTTGGCCGCGCTGGTGATGTCGACGCTGCCGACGGTGCCCGGCTTGGAGATGGAGGTGTTGCTGTAGCGCACGATGCCGTAGTCGTTGCCCGGGAAGCTGGAGCCCGCGGTCGGACCGAGGACGGTGGTACGGGACGAGTTCGCGTACCAGGTGCCCGCACCGTCGGTGCAGTGGCCCGCCGTCAGGAAGTACGAGGTGCCCGCGCTGTTGCGGACGTTGAAGCCGAGCGAGCAGCGCCAGCTGGTGGCGTAGACGGCGTCGCCGCCCGAGATGAGCTTGCTGAACCTGCCGGGGGTGCGCTCGATGCGGAGGGCGTCGGCGTTGGCACCGGCCTCCCGCTTGATCTGCGCGATCTCGGCCTGGGAGACGGTGGAGTCGGCGGTCACGACAAGGGTGTTGGTCGCCTTGTCGACATGCCAGGCGGTGCCTGCCACATCGGCGGTCAGCACGGCGTCGCTCGCGGCGGAGAGCTGGGACGCGCTGAAGGCGGCGGGGGTCTCGGCGGCACCGGCGGTGGGGACGGCCAGTGCGGCGGCGGCGACGAGACCGGTCGCCACGGCGAGCAGACGGGTGCGTCTCGCCACACCGTGGGTGGGAGTGGTGCGCTTGATCCTCACTTCTCGTTCCTCCCGAGGGGAATCGGGGGCCCGCCTGTGGGGTGACGGACCCGTGAGGCGCAGTCAGGGGCCGGGGATGTGTCCGGATTCCGGTCACGTTGTGCCCCTGACAAGCGCTGTTCGGGAGTATTCGGCGGGTCAACTGGCCGCGCAAGGGCACCTTTCGGCCGTACGGCGACCCGGCGCACCGGCCGGTCCCGTGGATGTGCTATTCCCGTGGCGGGTACCGTCCGCGCCGGGCCGGACGGATCGGCCGGTGGCGGGATCTCCCTCCCCAGCGGGTGGTTCGTGCGCCCGGTGGGCCCGGGCCGGACGGCACGGCCGACGGCACGCCGCCGGGGCCGCGCCCTCGGGCGGCGACCGTCCGCGGCCCGGGCCGCCGTTCCCGTACCGGCCCCGGGATGACCGGAATTCACTCTTCCGTCGAGCTGCGGCGGCGCCGGGGGACGCCCCGGTGCCCGGCACCCCGTCGGCGGCTCCGATCCCCGTCGGGTACGGCCGACCGCTCCCCACCGGAATCGAGTCCCGGCAGGTCTCCCAGACGTCCGGCCCGGCCGTCTCCCCGGCCCGTTCCTCCTTCGCACACCACGGGTCCGGCCCGACCGCTCACACGGCGAGGCCCCTTGCGGACACGGTGGCACCGGGGGACCGCGGGACGGCCTCAGTCGGCCGTACGGCTAGCCGCCGTCGCAGGGGCAACAGCATTCGCAGCACTCACAGCCGCAGTCGCGGCCGCCCTTGTGGCAGCAGCCCTCGCGCTTCTTGCGCGACCAGGGACCCTCGTACTCCTCGGCGCAGCAGAGCCGGCAGGTGCAGCACAGCCCGGCGAAGGCCGCGCAGCCCGCCCAGAAGCCCCGGGGCCCGGGCTTCGGGGGCTTGCCGCCGACGTGCGACCGGGGCGGCTCGCCTCCGTCCCCCCCGGTCCCGCCGCCGTACGGACTGCCGCCGCCGGGGACCCCGCCGTACGGATTGCCGTCACCGTGGGCGTCGGCCCGCCCGTACGGTCCCGCCGCCCCGCCGTACGCGCCGCCGTACGCGCCGCCGTGCGGGCCGCCGTGCGGAGCCTCTCCCCGCGGCGGGTGCCCGCCGCGGCCCTGGTGCGGACAGGACGCGGTGCCGAAGGCCCGGTCGACGGACCGCCGGAGTTCGTGCGTGAGGAGCACGTGCAGCAGCCGGTCGTCGGTGAACTCCGCCTCCCGCAGGGCGAGCCGTGTTCCGTGGAGGGCGCCGTCGGCGAGGCGGCGGGCCTCGGCGAGGCTCGTGCCGGTGGCCGTGAGCGGGTTCCAGGCGCCCGACGCGGCGTCCGCCTCCCGGTCCTCCACGGCGTCCAGGAGATGGGCCAGCCGGCCGAAGAGCCGGCCGGCCTCGGCGAGCGGTGCGGCGTTGCGGGGACGCCCGGCCAGGACCGCGGTGTGCGCGAAGGCCGCCGCGGTCGCCGTCTCCGTCGGCTCGGTCACGGCCGTCAGCGGGGTGCCGGGGGCGGCCAGCGACTCGATCCCGGCCTGCCGTTCCACGGCGTCGGCCAGCACCCCGGTGTCGAAGCCCAGTGCCGAGCCGGTCCGGGCACCGGCGCGCTCCCAGCCCGTCGCGATCCGGCGCGCGACCGCGGCCACCGGCCTGCGGGCCAGCGCCCCGTCCCGGTCGGCCACGTGGTCGCGGACCTTGGCGGAGGCGAGGACGAGCGACACCGCGGCGGCCAGCCGGGCGCCCGCCCCGCGGGCCACGGTCGCGGTGCGCATCGCACGCAGGGGGCAGGGTCCGGCGGTGCGGCGCTGCGCGGGGGTGCGCTCGGTCTGAGCTTCCGTCAGGACCGAGACGACGAGCCCGTCGTAGTTCGTGACGATCCTGGCGAACTGCCCGTGGTCCGCGCGAAGTGCCAGGCACAGCCCGCAGAGATGGGCCATCCACTCCGCCTTGAGCCCGTCCGTGAGGCGATGGGTGCAGGGCCTGACGATTCCGAACACGACGTTCCCCCGGGTGCCGTTCACCTGTGCGGCCGACATCGCGTCCGGCCGCCCGTTCACCCGGACGCTCCGACACTCACCCGTCTGCCGAGACATTCATATTTTGCTTCGATATGAGCCCCTTCAGGGCCCCTACGCAGGAAGAACCTTGACGAACCGCCACATGTTCTGCACCAGTACCGTCACGAATCCCCTGCGCGGCGACTATCCACTTGGCGCGCGATCCGCATTATGGACGACCATAGGGATATGCGGAACCACAAGTGACCGCGGTCGAAAGGAGGCGTCCATGGGATCGGTGCGCAAGGCGAGTGCATGGCTCGGCCTCGTCGAGGACAACGACGAGCGCTACTACGACGACGAGTACGCCGAGGGTACGGGATCCGGGGACCAGTGGGTGACCGACCCGCGCGTCCGGGTGGCCTCCGAGACCGCCGAGGAGCAGGGGCGCCGGATCGCCACCGTCTCCCCCGACAGCTTCCGGGACGCCCGCGGCATCGGGGAGCACTTCCGCGACGGCGTCCCGGTCATCGTCAACCTGACCTCCATGGAGCCCGCGGACGCCAAGCGCGTGGTGGACTTCGCCGCCGGGCTGACCTTCGGTCTGCGCGGCTCCATCGAGCGCGTGGCGACCCGGGTCTTCCTGCTGACCCCCGCCGACACCGAGATCGTCAGCGGGGAGTCCGCGGGCCGCCCCGGCGACGGCTTCTTCAACCAGAGCTGAGCGAGGTGCTCGCCGGCCGGCCGGAGCGGGACGGCCGGCCTACCGGAACGCGTCAAGACCGGTGAGCGCCTTGCCCAGGACGAGCTGGTGCATCTCGACGGTGCCCTCGTAGGTGAGCACCGACTCGAGGTTGGTGGCGTGGCGCATCACGGGGTACTCCAGCGAGATCCCGTTGGCGCCGAGGATCGTGCGCGCGGTGCGGCAGATCCCGATCGCCTCACGTACGTTGTTCAGCTTCCCGAAACTGACCTGCTCGGGACGGAGCGTCCCGGCGTCCATCCGCCGCCCGAGGTGATGGGCGAGCAGGATTCCCTTGTGCAGTTCGAGCGCCATGTCGGCGAGCTTGGCCTGGGTGAGCTGGAAGCCCCCGATGGGCTTTCCGAACTGCTCCCGCGTCCTCGCGTAGTCGAGCGCCGTCTCGAAGCTGGAGCGCGCCGCGCCCATGGCGCCCCAGACGATGCCGTAGCGGGCGTGCGAAAGGCAGCCGAGCGGGCCCTTCAGCCCCGTCACACCCGGGAGGACGGCGTCCTGCGGCAGCCGCACGTCGTCCAGGACGAGTTCGCTGGTGACGGAGGCCCGCAGCGACCACTTGTGCCGGATCTCGGGGGCCGAGAAGCCGGGTGCGTCGGTGGGCACGGCGAAGCCGCGGATGCCGTCGTCGGTCCGGGCCCAGACGACGGCGACACCGGCGACGGAACCGTTGGTGATCCACATCTTGCGGCCGTTGAGCACCCAGTCGGAGCCGTCGCGCTTGGCGTAGGTGCGCATCCCGCCGGGGTCGGAGCCGTGGTCGGGCTCGGTGAGCCCGAAGCAGCCGATGGTCTCGCCGGACGCCATGGCCGGCAGCCACCGCTGCTTCTGCTCCTCCGAGCCGTACTTCCAGATCGCGTACATGGCGAGCGAGCCCTGCACGGACACGAGCGAGCGGATGCCGGAGTCCGCGGCCTCCAGCTCCAGGCAGGCGAGTCCGTACTGGACCGCGGTGGCGCCGGCGCAGCCGTAGCCGGTGAGCGACATGCCGAGGGCGCCGATCGAGCCGAGTTCCCTGGCCAGTTCGCGGACGGCGGGCAGTTCACCGCTCTCGTACCACTCGGCGATGTGCGGCAGCACGCGGCCGGCGACCCAGGAGCGGACGGTGTCGCGTACCGCGAGGTCCTCCGGCTCCAGCAGGTCGTCGATGCCGAGGGGGTCGGCGGGGTCGAAGGGCGGCAGCTTCGAGGGTGCGGACATGAGTGCCTCCGGCGGCTCGCACAGGCGCTGTCCAGGTCCGACGGCTGCCGGGGACCTGGAAACCTAGCAGTGGTAGTTAATGCTCGGCGCCGACGTTACGGCTCAGCGGGCCGTGCGTCCAGTGCGAGCCGGGCCGGCCGCCTCCGCCGGCGTACGGCGCCCCGGGACCACCGACTCGGACCGGACGCGGTCCAGGAGCGGGTCGCCCGCGAGCGCGGGTCCGGGCACCGGGCACCCCGACCGGGCCTCCGGCACCCCCTCCGCGTCCGTGAGCCCGCCGCGTCCGTCGCGGTCGCGGAGTCCGCCCTGGCCGCCGGGGCCCTCGGGCTCCGCGCACTCCATGGCCCTCGGCAGCCGGAGCGCCGCCACCGCGCCGAGCAGCAGCAGCCCCGCGCTGACCAGGAGCGTCACATGCAGTCCGTGCACGAACGCCTCCCGGGCGGCGGTCCGCAGCGCGTCCCCGACGGGGCCGCCGAGCTGGAGTGCCACCTGGTACGCCTCGCCGAGCGAGTGGGCCGCCGCGCTGCGCGCCTCGGGCGGAGCGCTCACGGCGTCGTCGAGCCCGGGGGCGTAGGCGGCGTTCATGACGCTGCCGAGCAGCGCGATGCCCATGCCGGCGCCGAGCTGGTACGAGGTCTCCCCGATCGCGGCGGCGCCGCCCGCGTCCTCGGGCGGGGCCTCGCTGAGCATCGACTCGTAGGCACCGAAGAGCGTGGTCTGCAGCCCGAAGCCGAGGAGGACGAACCCGGTGGTGAGCAGCAGCGGCCGGTCGTGCTGCCCCATCAGGGTCAGCAGCACCACGGCGGCGGCCGTGAGCACGAAGCCCCAGCCGACCATCCGGCGGGGGCCGACGCGGCGGAGGGTGAAGGAGCCGGTGGCCCCGGCCGCCATGGCGGCGAAGGTGAGCGGCAGCAGCCGCAGGCCGGTCTCCAGCGGGCTCAGTCCGAGCACGAGCTGGAGGTACTGGACGGCGATCAGCTCCAGGCCGACCAGCGCCAGCATGGCGAGCACGATGCAGCCCACCGCGGTGGAGAAGGTCGCCCGGGCGAACATCCGCATGTCGATGAGCGGGTGGCTGCGGCGCTTCTGGCGGTGGACGAAGAGGGCGAGCAGCCCCGCCCCGGCGAGCAGCGGACCGGCCGTGCGGAGGTCCGTCAGGGCGTCGCCCGCGCCGAGCCGCTTCACGCCGAGGACGATGCCGAGGACACCGGCCGCGGCCATCAGGGCCCCGATGACGTCCCACGGCCCTTCGCGGTCCCCCCGGGACTCGGGGAGCAGCCAGCGGCCCACCGGCAGGATCAGCAGCATCAGCGGAATGTTGATCAGGAAGACCGAGCCCCACCAGAAGTGCTGGACGAGGAAGCCGCCCAGAACCGGACCGGTGGCGGCGCCGACCGCGGCGACCGCGGTCCAGATGCCGATGGCGGTGGCGCGCTCGCGCCGGTCCGGGAAGACGGCCCGGAGTATGGAGAGCGTCGCGGGCATGATCATCGCCCCGCCGACGCCGAGCAGGGCGCGGGCGCCGATGAGCACCTCGGGCGTGGTGGCCAGTGCGGCGACGGCGGAGGCCACGCCGAAGAGCGCGTAGCCGAGCAGCAGGACACGCCGGCGCCCGACCCGGTCGCCGAGGGTGCCGAAGAGGATCAGCAGCGAGGCGCAGACCAGGGGGTAGGCGTCGACGATCCACAGGAGCTCGACCCCGGAGGGACGGAGGTCCTCCGTGACCGCGGGCACGGCGACGTGCAGCACGGTGGCGTCGACCGCGACCAGGAGCAGGCTCACGCAGAGGACGAGCAGGACGACCCAGCGGTTGGCACCGCCGCCGGCGGCACGCGGGCGTGCTCCGGCCGTGGTCCTGCCGAACATGTACGTACCTCCTGCTGGGTCTCTCGCGTCGGTGGGCCCGGCCGGGGGCATGGCCCGGTGGGCGGCCCGGCATCGACGGGCGAGTGATCAGCCAGACTACGCGAGTCCCGGGCGGCGGCGCGTGGTGCACCTCTCACCTCGGCGGGCGCACGGGTGTGGCGTACGCCACGCCGGCCGCCCCCAGGAGAGGGCTGCCCGGCTGCGCCGAACGGCCGCGGAATTCGGTGCGGCAATCCCGTGAAGCGTCACCCACGCCTGCAAACACACTTACGGGCATCCGGTGCGTGCAATAGGCATCTCGTCTCCCCGGATTTAGTCCGCCGCACTCTTTCAATGCACCGGCGAGACGCACTCCACATCACATCGTCATCACGAAGAGCCTGGATCGGCCTGGCCGGACACTCACTCGCTGTAACGTCGATTGGGTGCGTACCGACATCTTTGCCCGTCTGGACCGGGAGCCGGAGCCGCCGAAGATAGAGATCCCGCGGATGAGCCGCACCCGTCTCGCCCTCTTCGGCGGGACTTCGGCGTTCTATCTCGCGATCGTCGTCGCCGTGCTCATCTCGTCCTGGCTGGTGATCGTCGACTGGAAGGTCATGCTCTTCCGGCCGTATCAGCAGTGGCCCGAACTGCACGCGTTCCTGGACTACTTCGTGGTGCTCGGCCAGCGCGGCCCGACGGCCGTGATGGTCGCCGCCTGGCTCGGCTGGCGCTCGTGGCGGCAGCACACGCTGCGTCCGCTGCTGGTGCTGGGCGCCGCGCTGCTGCTGCTGAACACCACGGTGGGCGCGGTCAAGCTGGGCCTGGGCCGGCTGGGCCCCCACTACGCGACGCAGATCGGCTCCGCCGAACTCTTCGCCGGCGGCGATATATTCCCTTCCGGCCACACCGCCAATGCCGTCGTGACCTGGGGAATCCTCGCCTATCTGGCCACCACCCCGCGGGCCAGGCGGTATCTGTCGGCCCTGTCCGCCGTGGTCGCCCTGGGCGTGGGACTGACGACCGTCTACCTCGGTACGCACTGGCTCAGCGACGTGCTGCTGGGCTGGGCCGCCGGGCTGCTGATCCTGCTCGCCCTGCCGTGGTGCGAGCCGCTCATCGGGCGCGTCGAGGACGCCATCCTCTCGCTGCGCGACCGGCTGCGCGCCCGCCGTCTGCCGGTGCCGTCGCTGCCCGTGGCCTCCGGCGGCCCCCGGCCCGCCATATACCCGCAGCGGCTGCCCGCCGAGAACGGCGGGGAGCCGGTGCGCCACCCGGTGGGCGCGACGAGCGCCGCCCGTGGGGCGGCGCGGAGCACCGTCGGCAGCGCGGTGGCACCGGCCGGGCAGAAGCCGGCCGGTACGCCGGGCGCGCAGGGCGTGGCCGCGCCCGCCCGGCACGGGGCGCCCCGTACCTACGCGGTGGCGCGGTCGCCGCACGCGCCCTGGACCCCCGCTCCGGCCGGGAGCAGACGCCCGCCCCGGTCGCGGCCGTCGGGCGGCTGACGGGCCGCGAGGCCGCGGCGGCGGACACACATGGCGAGGGCCCCGACCGAGGTCGGGGCCCTCGCCATGTCCGGGGGGATTCCGGGCCGCTGCAGGGCTGCTTCCGGGCCGCCTCGGGCCGGCCGGGTGGACTGCCGGACCGCTGCAGGGCCACTGCAGGGCTTCTTCCGGGCCGCACCGCCCGTGGTCGGTACGGTCAGCCCGTCCAGCAGCGCACGACCGTGCCGTGGTCGACCTCGAAGTTCAGCCGGCCCTCCAGGTACTCCATGGTGATGACGGAGCCGGGCGGAAGCGATCTGACGGTGGTCCAGCCGCGGCCGCGGGCGCGGCTCTCGGCCTGGTCGGCGTCGAGGCCGACATAGGTCTCCGGGGCGTCGTCCGGCTGTCCTTCGGGGATCGGTGTCGGTGCCATGGGAATCACCGTAGGCGGCAGCGGACGGTGACGGAAGGCCGGCCCGCGACCGGCGCAAAACAGTCCGGATGAGCGGGATCGCAAGTGCTCTTCCGTCCCACATACCCCACCGGTCACACTTCTGTCACAGGTTCACGACAGGCGTTTAGCAGGCCGCCGGGCATCGGCGCAGGTAATCCGGGGCGTTCGCACAGGAATTCACCCCGAATTCCGGGAACGCCGCCGCACCTCCCCGCCCGGGGCCGCGAACGATTTCCGGCGCGTGTTTCCCCCGCCGCCCGTACCGCATCAATTCATCACGCCTTATAAACGTCCTACTTCTGGACGAACCGGAAATACGTCCGGCCCGGTTCGAGTGGCTTCCCGGCGGCTTACGGACGGGTTCGGGACGAGTTCAGCAGGGCCTCAGGACGAGGCCGGGAGGGCTTCCGGTCGGCATCCGGTCGGCTTCGGGACGAGTTCGGGACGGCTTCCGGGCAGAGCCGTGAGGGCTCCGAACCCACCGGCGGCTCACCCATGCGCGTATCGTCCATGCGCGTATCGCGCGCGCCCCGCCCCGTGTCCGACCGGCCGGTGCGGACCCCCGTGGCTAGCATCGGCCCATGGGCACGGACACCGCCGAGGCCTCCGCCTCACCGGCGCCGGTGCGCCGGCCTGGCCGGGTGGTCGTGGACTGGCTGACGACCACCGACCACAAGAAGATCGGGCACCTCTATCTCGTCACGTCGTTCGTCTTCTTCCTGATCGCCGGACTGATGGCGATGGTGATGCGGGCGGAGCTGGCCCGCCCCGGGCTCCAGATCATGACCAACCAGTCGTTCAACCAGGCGTTCACCCTGCACGGCACGATCATGCTGCTGCTCTTCGCCACCCCCACCTTCGCCGGCTTCGCCAACGAGATCGTGCCGCTCCAGATCGGCGCCCCGGACGTCGCCTTCCCCCGGCTCAACATGCTCTCGTACTGGCTGTTCCTCTTCGGCGGGCTGATGGTGCTGGGGTCGCTGCTGGTGCCGTCCGGCCCCGCCGCCTTCGGCTGGACCGCGTACGCGCCGCTCAACAGCCTGGACCGCTCCCCCGGTGTCGGCATCGACCTGTGGATCATGGGCCTCGCCCTGTCCGGCTTCGGCACGATCCTCACGTCGGTGAACTTCCTCGCGACGATCATCGGGATGCGGGCGCCGGGCATGACGATGTTCCGTATGCCGATCTTCACCTGGAACATCCTCTTCACCACGATCCTGGTGCTGGCGGCGTTCCCGGTGCTCGCCGCCGCGCTGCTGGTGCTGGAGTCCGACCGGCGGTTCGGCTCGGTGGTCTTCGCGTCGGGCAACGGCGGCGCGCTGCTGTGGCAGCACCTGTTCTGGTTCTTCGGCCACCCCGAGGTCTACATCATCGCGCTGCCGTTCTTCGGCATCGTCACGGAGATCATCCCGGTCTTCTCCCGGAAACCGGTCTTCGGCTATCTGACCCTCGTCGGCGCCACCATGGCGATCACCGGCCTCTCGTTGGTGGTGTGGGCCCACCACATGTTCGCCACCGGTGCCGTGCTGCTGCCCTTCTTCTCCCTGCTGTCGTTCCTCATCGCCGTGCCGACCGGGGTGAAGTTCTTCAACTGGACCGGCACGATGCTCAGGGGCTCGCTGTCGTTCGAGACGCCGATGCTGTGGGCGGTCGGCTTCCTGGTGTCGTTCCTCCTCGGCGGGCTGACCGGCGTCATCATCGCCTCGCCGCCGATGGACTTCCATGTGACCGACTCGTACTTCATCGTGGCCCACTTCCACTACACGGTGTTCGGCACGGTCGTCTTCGCGATGTTCGCCGGCTTCTACTTCTGGTGGCCGAAGTTCACCGGCAAGCTCCTCGACGAGCGCATCGGGAAGATCCACTTCTGGACGCTCTTCCTCGGCTTCCAGGCCACCTTCCTGGTCCAGCACTGGCTGGGGGCCGAGGGGATGCCCCGGCGGTACGCCGACTACCTCGCCGCCGACGGCTTCACCACGCTGAACACCGTGTCCACCATCGGCGCCTTCCTGCTGGGCGCGTCCACGCTGCCGTTCCTCTACAACGTGTGGAAGACCCAGAAGTACGCCGGCAAGGTCACCGTCGACGACCCGTGGGGGTTCGGCCGGTCGCTGGAGTGGGCGACGTCCTGTCCGCCGCCGCGGCACAACTTCACCACCCTTCCGCGGGTGCGCTCGGAGTCGCCCGCGTTCGATCTGCACCATCCGGAGTTCGCGCCGCTGCGTCCGGCGGTGCCGGAGTCCCCTCACGACGACGTCGCCCGGAGGCGTCCACGGCCCGGCCCAGCCGGTCCCGGACCGTCCTGACGTGCTCGGTCAGCTCCGCCGGCTCGACCACCTCGAAGTCGAAGCCGAGCAGCGCGATGTGAAGGACCATCACCTCCAGGCTCCCGGCGCCGGTGCGCAGCAGACAGCTGCCGGGCCCCTCCGGCTCCAGCACCCCGGCGGACGGTGACACCACCGCGGCCGCGCGCTCGACGGGTACCAGCAGCCTCACCACCGCCCGCTCCGCGTACGTCGCCGTCGACACGCCCCGGGACACATAGGCGGCGAGGTCCTCGGCGGGCGGGGTGCGCGGCGGGACACGCGGTCCGTGCGGCGGCGTGGGCGTGACCCGGTCGACGCGGAAGGTACGCCAGTCGTCGCGGTCCACGTCCCAGGCGACGAGGTACCAGCGGCGCTCGGAGCAGACGAGCCGATGGGGGTCGGCCGTCCGGCGGCCCGCCGAGCCGTGGTGGTCGCGGTACTCGAAACGCAGCCGCTCGCCGTCGCGGCAGGCGTTCGCCAGCTCGGTCAGCACGGCGGGATCCACCTGGTCGCGCGGGGCGCGCAGCATCGGCACCGTGAAGGCGGTGAGCGCGCCGATCCGGCGGCGCAGCCGGTGGGGCAGCACCTGCTCGAGCTTCGCCAGGGCGCGCAGCGAGGTCTCCCCGATGCCCTCGACGCCGTGCCCCGCTGCGGTGCGCAGCCCGACCGCGACGGCGACGGCCTCCTCGTCGTCGAGCAGCAGGGGCGGCAACTCGGCGCCGGCGCCGAGCCGGTAGCCGCCGCCGGTGCCGGGGCTCGCGTCGACCGGGTAGCCGAGCTCGCGCAGCCGGTCGACGTCCCGCCGCACGGTGCGGGGGGTGACGCCCAGGCGGTCGGCGAGCTCGGGCCCCGACCATTCGCGGTGGGCCTGCAACAGGGACAGCAGGCGCAGCAGGCGCGCCGAGGTCTCCAGCATGCGGACGATTGTGCCTTCG
The DNA here is from genome assembly GCF_003097515.1 of Streptomyces tirandamycinicus. Taxonomy (NCBI): domain Bacteria; kingdom Bacillati; phylum Actinomycetota; class Actinomycetes; order Kitasatosporales; family Streptomycetaceae; genus Streptomyces; species Streptomyces tirandamycinicus. The sequence goes on from NZ_CP029188.1 coordinate 1,604,396, forward strand.
AACGCCGAGCAACGCCGCCGAACGACCAGGAACGCCGTCGAACGACCAGGAACGCCGTCGAGCGCTCGGCAACGCCCGGGAACACCGTCGAACGCCTACAGCCGCCGTCCTGGTCGGGAGGGTCGGGAGGGTCGGGAGGTTCCGGGGCGGCGTGCCCCGCCGGGGGCGTTCACACCGCCCCTCGCCCGCGGATGACGCCTGCCGCCCGGTACCGCAGCGCGTACGCCGCGTCGAGGACGGAGCCGCGGGAACGGTGCACCGCGTCCCGGAGCACCGAGCGGGAGCGGCGCCGCCCGCCCCGGGCGGCCAGCTCGGCGAACAGGGCCTCGTGGCGCTCGGCGATCCGCGCCGGGTCGAACCGCCGGGACGCCTTCAGCGCCGCCGCCCCGGCGCTGCGCCGCAGCCGGTCGTCGTTGATCAGGGCGAGCAGGGCGCCGGCGACCGCGCCCTCGTCGCCGACGGGCACCAGCAGCCCGTCGACGCCGTCCTCGATGATCTCGCGCGGCCCGTGCGGGCAGTCGGTGGAGACGACGGGCAGTCCGCAGCGCATCGCCTCCACGATCGTCATGCCGAACGACTCCCGGTCCGAGGTGACCGCGGCGATGGAGCCCCTGACCCACTCCGGCTCCAGCGGATGGACCGGCCCCATGAGGAAGACGTGGTCGTGCAGACCGAGCCGGGCGATCAGGGCCTGCAGCGCGCCGCGCTCGTCGCCGGTCGCGTCGCCCCCTCCGTAGATCCGCAGCCGCCAGTCGGGGCGCGCCGCGACGACCCTGGCGAACGCGCCGACCAGCAGGTCGTAGCGCTTGACCCGGAGCAGCCGGCCGGCCGCGACGACCCACCGGCTGTCCGCGTCCGCTGGGGCGACGGCCGGCGCGGGCACGGCGTTGGGTACGGCCTCGATCCGGACGTCCGGCAGCCTCAGGCGCGTCCGGTAGGCCCGGGCGTCGGCCTCGGTGACGGTGGTGACCGCGTCGAGCAGGGCGTACCGGTGGGCGATCTCGCGGCGCAGGCGGTAGCCGTGGCTGTCCAGGGTCAGATGCTCCTGGCCGACCCGGACCGGGCCGCGGGGGGCCTGGCGGGCGATGTGGACGTTGAGGCCGGGGCGGGTACCGATCACGACGTCCGCCTCCAGGGACTTCAGATGGGCGCCGATGCGCGCGTCGGTGAGGCGGCTGTACTGCTTCCAGCGTCCGTCGCCGCGCGGGAACACCCGGGCCGGCCGGGTGTAGCCGGGGTCGGTCCCGTCGTACGTGGGGCTGCCCTGGCGCAGGTCGAGGAGGTGACGCAGGGTCACGCCCGGCGGTGCGCCCAGGGCCGGTTCCGGGCGGTGGCGGAAGACCGACACGATCTCCACGTCGTGCCGCTCGGCGAGGGTGCCGGCGAGGGTGAACGTGGTGCGGATGGTCCCGCCGATTCCGTAGGCGTTGTGGAGCAGGAACGAGATGTGCATGCGATGCCGCTCCTGGTGGTTCCGTTGCGGTTCACGGTGGGTTCACAGCCGTTCACAGCTGTTCACAGTGTTTTACGGCGGTTCACGGCGGTTCACGGCGGTTCACGGCGGTCGGGACGGGATGTCGCCGGGTGCGCGGGGCGGGATGTCGCCGGGTGCGGGGATCGGGGCTCGGGGCTCGGGGCGGCCGTGGGCGGAGGGTGATCGCCCCCGTCATGTCCCCACTGTGGGCGATCCGGCCGCTCCCGTCCTGTCGGCATGCCGTCGCCGGGCCCGGCGTGTCGCCGGGTGACCGGGGCCCGTCCTCGCGGTGCCGATGTGCCGCGGCACCCGGACACCGCGGTGTCGAGATATCGAGATGTCGAGGTGTCGTTGTATCGATGTGTCTCTGTGCCGTTCTGTCGGCCCGGCACCGCCGTGGCGTGACTCTTGCCCCGCCTCTCCCGTTGTGCTCTTCGCGAGCCGGGAACCGCCCGGCGCACCACCACGCACCGAGTCCGAGGAGCAACCCGTGCCGCGCATGCTCGACGTCAGCGAGGACGTACGCGCCGAGATCGGCGACGAAGAAGCCGACCGGCTGCTCGCGGGCGAGAACGCCCCGGGCAGCTACGACTGCACCTCCTGCCGCACCCCGGGCGACTCCGACCAGGAGCGGACCAGCACCGTGCTGTTCGTCGGGGAGGAGACCGCCGTCCTCGCCTTCGCCCATGCCAGCTGCATCCCCTCCCAGGTCGTCCAGGTCGCCGAGGAGCAGCTCAAGGGGGCCGTCCGCTCCATCACCGGCGAGGCCGCCGCCCCGGTGGCCCAGCAGCAGTCCGTCCACCCGGGCCACGGTGTGCCCGCCGCTCCGCAGCAGCAGGCGGTGCTCGGGGTGACCAGCGGCCTGGTCCTGATCGGCGACGAGCTGCACCCCGCGCTCGTCGTGGAGCCGACCGCCCCGATCGCCCGCCCCGGCAGCCTCGGGGAGGGCGGCGACGACTTCCTGCCGCTGCTGATCGAGCAGGGCTTCCTGCCGGTCTCCACGGTCGACCAGCTGCCCCCCTCGCTGCACGGCTGGTCGGTGCTACTCGCCATGGGGCAGCTGCACGCCGTGCTGCAGCCGGGCACCGGCGGGAGCGGCCAGGTCGCGTGGTGGCAGGCCCACCAGCCGCTGCAGGTCACCGACGGCTGGCGCACCGCGGCCAACCGGTCTCACAAGGTCCTGGTCTTCGCCGCCCCGGTCGGCTCGATCGGCCAGCAGCCGCGCGAGGACCTGCTCCGTGACGCGCTCGACAAGGCCGCCGCGAACGGCAGGCTGGTCGCCGCCGCGATGCCGCTCGCGGGCACCTGACGGCCACGGGTCCGCGGCCGCCGGGTGGCCGGAAGCGCTCCCCGGTGTGCGCCCCCCGTACCCCCGCCGAACTGCGTTTTCCGGGACAGGACCGCATCCGACGGACATCGGGGTCGTTGGCCTCTATGTGCACACAGACGACCCCATCCGCCGGCCGTACGAGAGCCGGAACGCCTCGGCCACCCCGATCTACGACACGCTGTACTCCGAGTACCGGAGGGCCTTCCGGGCACTGCCCGGTGACCGTACGGGCGAGGAGGACCTCACCTTCAAGGGATTCGGAACCGGGCTGAACGGCGATGGCGCCGGTCCGGGCGCCGTGGCCGTGGGCCGGTTCAGCCCCTGGCCGGCCGGTATCCGGCAGCACGCCGGAGGGCTTCACGCCCGCGCGCTGCCGCCCGCACCCCGCAGGGGGCTGTGAGGGACGGCGGTACGGGAACGGCCGGGACGCAACTGACTGCGTCCCGGCCGTTCCCGTACCGCCGTCTTCTCGTACCGCCGTCTTCCCGTACGGCCCGTCCCGTACGCCGCCCCGTTCCGGGCGCCGCGCCCGTCCCGTAACGCCGTGGCGCCGTCCCGCCGGGGCCGTACGCGAGACGCGCCCCTCGCGCCCTACTTCCTCGCCCTGCGTCGTGGCCCCGCTTCTTGGCCCTACTTCTTCCTGGACCGCTTCTCGCGCACCCGCACGGAGATGTGGATCGGGGTGCCCTCGAAGCCGAACTCCTCACGCAGCCTGCGCTCCACGAAGCGGCGGTAGCCGTGCTCCAGGAAGCCGGAGGCGAAGAGCACGAAACGCGGCGGCTTCGTGCCCGCCTGCGTACCGAACAGGATGCGGGGCTGCTTGCCGCCCCGGATCGGGTGGGGGTGGGCCGAGACCAGCTCGCCGAGGAAGGCGTTGAGCCGGCCGGTCGGCACCCGGGTCTCCCAGCCCGCCAGCGCCGTCTCGATCGCCGGGACCAGCTTCTCCATGTGGCGGCCGGTGCGGGCCGAGACGTTCACCCGGGGCGCCCAGGAGACCTGCTGCATCTCGGTCTCGATCTCGCGCTCCAGGTAGTAGCGGCGCTCCTCGTCGAGGGAGTCCCACTTGTTGTACGCGATGACGAGGGCGCGGCCCGCCTCGACGGCCATGGTGATGATCCGCTGGTCCTGGACGGAGATGGACTCGCTGGTGTCGATCAGTACGACGGCGACCTCGGCCTTCTCGACGGCGGCCGCGGTGCGCAGCGAGGCGTAGTAGTCCGCGCCCTCCTGGAGGTGGACGCGCTTGCGGATACCGGCGGTGTCCACGAACTTCCAGGTGGTGCCGCCGAGTTCGATGAGCTCGTCGACCGGGTCTCGGGTGGTGCCGGCCGTCGCGTCGACGACGACCCGCTCCTCGCCGGCGACCTTGTTCAGCAGGGAGGACTTGCCGACGTTGGGGCGGCCGATGAGAGCGATGCGGCGCGGCCCGCCGACCGTGGCACCGAAGGTCTGCGCGGGTGCGTCGGGGAGGGCCTTGAGGACCTCGTCGAGCAGGTCGCCGGTGCCCCGGCCGTGCAGGGCGGACACCGGGAACGGCTCGCCGAGACCGAGCGACCAGAGCATGGCCGCGTCCGCCTCGCCCGAGGGGCCGTCGACCTTGTTGGCCGCGAGGACGACCGGCTTCCCCGCCCGGCGCAGCAGCTTCACGACGGCCTCGTCCGTGTCGGTGGCGCCGACGGTGGCGTCCACGACGAAGACGACGGCGTCGGCGGCCTCGATGGCGAACTCGGCCTGGGCCGCCACGGAGGCGTCGATACCGAGGACGTCCTGCTCCCAGCCGCCGGTGTCGACGACCTTGAAGCGGCGGCCCGCCCACTCGGCCTCGTAGGTGACGCGGTCGCGGGTGACGCCGGGCTTGTCCTCGACGACGGCCTCACGGCGGCCGATCATCCGGTTCACCAGGGTCGACTTGCCGACGTTCGGGCGGCCGACGACGGCGAGGACGGGCAGCGGGCCGTGGCCCGCCTCCTCGATGGCGCCTTCGACGTCCTCGAGGTCGAAGCCCTCCTCCGCGGCGAGCTCCATGAACTCCGCGTACTCGGTGTCGCCGAGTGCCCCGTGGTCGTGCTGGTCGTTCATGAAGTCCGTTCCTCGTTCATTCGTGGTCGGTGGGCCGGGCCCGTGCGGCCGGGGCCCACTACTGGAGTCTCGCTCAGCGCCCGCTGAGGCGCCTGGCGTTTTCCAGGTGCGCGGTGAGCCGCTCCTGGATGTGGACGGTCGCCTCGTCGAGCGCCTTGCGGGTACGCCGCCCGCTGCCGTCGCCGGGCGTGAAGGGCTCGCCGAAGACGATGTCGAAGCGGCTGCGCAGTGGGGGCAGCGCCGGTATCAACCGTCCGCCGCGTCCGCTGCTTCCCAGCACGGCGACCGGGACGATCGGGGCCCCGGAGCGCACGGCGAAGTACGCCAGCCCGGCGCGGATGGAGCCGAAGTCGCCACCGCCCCGGGTGCCCTCGGGGAAGATCCCGAGGACCCCGCCGCCGTCCAGGACGCCGAGGGCGCCGGTCACGGCGGTGCGGTCCGGGCCGGAGCGGTCCACCTTCAGCTGCCCGATCCCGGTCAGGAACGGGTCCAGGGGGCCGGCGAACGCCTCCTTCTTGATGAGGAAGTGCACCGGCCTGGGCGCCGTGCCCATGAGCATCGGGCCGTCGATGTTGTGGGCGTGGTTGACGGCGAGGATCACCGGCCCGGTGGCCGGCACCCGCCAGGCGCCGAGCACCCGCGGACGCCACAGCGTGTGCATCAGGCCGATGCCGATGGCCCGGCCGACGGCAGCGCCCCGCTCGGACGGTGAGGTCACCGCGCGGCCCGCTTCTCCTCGACGAGAGCGACGACACACTCGATGACCTGCTGGAGCGTGAGATCGGTGGTGTCGACCTCGACGGCGTCGTCCGCCTTGGCGAGCGGGGAGGCCTTCCTGCTGGAGTCGGCGGCGTCCCGCCTGATCAGCGCCTCGCGGGTGGACGCGAGATCGGCCGCCTCCTTGCCCTTCAGCTCGCCGCTGCGACGGGCCGCACGCGCCTCCGGGGAGGCGGTGAGGAAGATCTTGACATCGGCGCCGGGGAGGACGGTGGTGCCGATGTCCCGGCCCTCGACGACGATGCCCTTCTCGGCGGCCGCGGCGATGGCCCGCTGCAACTCGGTGATCCGGGTCCGCACCTCCGGGACCGCGCTGACGGCGCTCACCTTGGAGGTCACCTCCCGGGTGCGGATCGGACCGGCGGCGTCCGCCCCGTCGACGCTGATCGCCGGGGCGAGCGGGTCCGTACCGGACTCGATCACCGGCTTGCCGCAGACGGCGGCGACGGCCCCCGGGTCGTCCACGTCGATGCCGTTGGTCAGCATCCACCAGGTGATCGCCCGGTACTGCGCGCCGGTGTCCAGGTAGCTGAGGCCCAGCTCTGCGGCGACCGCCCTGGAGGTGCTCGACTTGCCCGTGCCGGAGGGCCCGTCGATGGCGACGATCACGGATTCCACGGTGTCGGAGACCTTCCTGAAGCTGGTGTGCGGGCAGGGCGGAGTGCCGAGGTGCCCTGCACAAGGTTACCGAGTGCGGGACGGGCCCCATGCACCGCTTCCCGGACCGGGCGGCAGGGTCCGGGAGGGATCCGCGACCGCGGGGCCGTGCCCGGGAGGGATCCGCAGGCGCGGCCGTGCCCGGGAGGCTTCCGCGGCCGTGCCCGGGAGGCTTCCGCGACCACGCGGCCGGGAGGCAGCACGCCCGTGGGTCACTGGCGCAGCGCCCAGCCCCGCTCCCGGAGCGCCGCCGACAGCACGGGGGCGGCCGAGGGCTCCACCATGAGCTGGACCAGACCCGCCTGCTGCCCGGTCGCGTGCTCGATGCGCACGTCCTCGATGTTGACGCCCGCGCTGCCCGCGTCGGCGAAGATCCGGGCCAGCTCGCCCGGCCGGTCGCTGATCAGGACGGCGACGGTCTCGTACACCGCGGGCGCGGCGCCGTGCTTGCCGGGGACCCGCTCGCGGCCCGCGTTGCCGCGGCGCAGGACGTTCTCGACCCCGCTCGCGCCGTCGCGCCGCTTGTCCTCGTCGGGGGACTGCAGGGCACGCAGGGCACGGACCGTCTCCTCCAGGTCCGCGGAGACGCCCGCGAGTACGTCGGCGACGGGGCCCGGGTTCGCCGTCAGGATGTCGATCCACATCCGGGGGTCGGAGGCCGCGATCCGCGTCACGTCGCGGATGCCCTGCCCGCACAGCCGCACCGCCGTCTCGTCCGCGTCCGCCAGCCGCGCGGCGACCATGGACGAGATCAGCTGGGGCGTGTGCGAGACCAGCGCGACCGCGCGGTCGTGGGCGTCGGCGTCCATCACGACGGGGACCGCGCGGCAGAGCGCGACCAGTTCCAGCGCCAGGTTGAGCACCTCGGTGTCGGTCTCCCGGGTCGGTGTGAGCACCCAGGGCCGTCCCTCGAAGAGGTCGGCGGTGGCCGCCAGCGGTCCCGACCGCTCCTTGCCGGCCATGGGGTGCGTACCGATGTACGCCGACATGTCGACACCCAGCGCCTCCAGCTCGCGCCGCGGCCCGCCCTTGACGCTGGCCACGTCGAGGTAGCCGCGGGCGACCCCGGCGCGCATCGCCTCGGCGAGCGCCGCGGGCACATGGGCGGGCGGCACGGCGACGACCGCGAGGTCGACGGGGCCCTCGGGGGCGTCCTCGGTGCCCGCGCCGAGCGCGGCCGCGGTCCTGGCCCGGGCGAGGTCGTGGTCCGTGAGGTGCACGGCCACCCCCCGCCCGGCGAGCGCGAGGGCCGCCGAGGTGCCGATCAGGCCGGTTCCGATGACGAGCGCGGTTCTCACTGGGCGATGTCCTTGCGGAGGGCGGCCGCGGCACCGAGGTAGACGTGCGCGATCCGGGACCTGGGCAGGTCGGACTCGATGTGGGCGAGTACCCGTACGACCCGGGGCATCGCCCCGGCGATGTCGAGTTCCTGGGCGCAGATGAGCGGGACGTCGACGATGCCGAGGGCCCGCGCGGCGGCGGCCGGGAAGTCGCTGTGCAGATCCGGTGTGGCCGTGAACCAGATGCTGATGAGGTCGTCCGCCGTGAGCCCGTTGCGCTCCAGGATGGTGGTGAGCAGCTCACCGACCTGCTCGTCCATGTGCCCGGCCTCGTCCCGTTCCAGCTGGACGGCTCCCCGGACGGCTCGTACCGCCACCTTGCGCTCCTCCTCGGCGTCGACTCCGCGGCTCCGCTCCCGCGGATGCTCCGATCAGCCTAGTAGTGCCGCCCCGAGGCGACGCCGCGGCGGCCGGTCCGCGAGACGCGGGCGCGGCCGGCGCGGTCCGGCCGAGGGCGTTGCGGGGCGGATGCGCCGCTGCCCGGTGGTCAAATGTCGCCCACGGGGGCGCCTGCCGCCACCCGGGCGATCACCGGGCGTCGTTGCGGTGGACACGGGGTGTGACCTCGGCTTGGCTGGACATCCCACTGCCCGACCGTCCCCGCGGGAGTCGCCGATGAAGCGCGCAGGGCCGCTGATCACGCTGTTCGCCGGACTGCTGCTCGGCATGTTCATGCTGTCGCTCAACGCCACGACCGGCGAGCCCGCTTCCACGTCGCCCGACCGGACGGCCGCGAGCCCGCCCGCGAGTCCGGCGCCTCCGACGGGCCCGGCCACCAGCCCCCCGGCGCAGCCGAGGGTGCCCGCGGTCCGGTCACCGTCCCCGACGCCCCCGGCGGACGCCAGGTACGCGGGGCGCACCCGGGACGACCGGGCCTCCGTCGCCATCACGCTGCGCGAAGGCAAGGCGGTCGCCTACTACTGCGACGGCCGCACCCAGGAGGCGTGGCTGCGCGGCGACGTGGCGGCGGACGGCAGCATGCGGCTGAGGAGCAAGGCAGGGGCGACGCTCGACGGCACCGTGCACGACGACCGGGTCGACGGGACGGTCACGGTGCGGAACGCCGGCCATCCGTTCACCGCCGCCCGCGCGTCCGGGCCCGCCGGCGTCTACCGCGCCACCACCGAGGTGCGCGGAACCAAGGTCGACGGCGGCTGGATCGTGCTCCAGAACGGCCGCCAGATCGGCATCGTCAGCCGCGACGGCGAGCCGGGCGCCGCTCCGCCGATCGATCCACGGACCGGCGCCGTCACGATCGACGGCGAACAGGTCACCGCCCGTCCCGTCACCCCCTGAACGTCCCCGAGGTGCAATCCATGAGTGTGGACCCCAACGCACGGGCCCGGGACCTCCCACCCGGCGGACCGAACGGCCAGCCCCCGGGCGGCGCGGCCGTATACCTGGTACCGGTGCTGGTCGGAGCAGCGGTGGCGGTGGTCCTCGGGGTGTACGGCGCGCTCCACGAGCCGGCGGGGACCGCGTTCAACCTCGCCGGGTTCAGCAGCACGGGCGCGGTGAAGTCGTGGCTGGCCACGGCGGCGTTCGCGTGCGGACTGGGGCAGCTCGTCTCGGCGCTCGCGATGTACGGCAGGCTGCCGGGCGTGCGTCCGGCCTCCTGGACGCCGGCTCTGCACCGCTGGTCGGGGCGGGTGGCCTTCCTCCTCGCGGTGCCGGTGGCGGTCCACTGCCTGTACGCCCTGGGGTACCAGACGCAGAGCGCCCGCGCGGCGTGGCACTCGCTGCTGGGGTGCTTCTTCTTCGGCGCGTTCAGCACGAAGATGCTGTTGCTGCGCGTGGAGCGGCTGCCCGGATGGCTGCTGCCGGTCGCCGGCGGACTCGTCTTCGCCGCGCTCACGGTCCTGTGGCTCACCTCGGCCCTGTGGTTCTTCCGCACCTTCGGAGTGACGACATGACGGACGGCAGGAGGGACGCCGTGGCCCGCCGGACGGTGGTACGGGCCGGGGCGGCGGGCGCACTGGCGGCGACGGCGGCAGGCTGCAGCCGCTACGGCGAGGAGAGCGGCGGCGGGACGTCCCCGCCTCCCGCGGCCGAGCGGACCGGCGGCACGGCTCCGCCGCCCGCGGACGGTGGCACGCGGCTCGGCACCACATCCGAGGTGCCGGAGGGCGGCGGAAAGGTCTTCACGGCCGAGAAGGTCGTGGTGACCCAGCCGGTGGCGGGGGACTTCAGGGCGTTCTCGGCCGTCTGCACCCACCAGGGCTGCCTCGTCGACAAGGTGGCGGACGGCACCATCGACTGCCCCTGCCACGGGAGCGAGTTCGATGCCGCCGACGGAGCGGTGGTGAAGGGCCCGGCGACACGGCCGCTGGCGGAGAAGCGGATCATCGTGTCCGGGGACGAGATCCGGCTCGTCTGAGGCCGGCGTGCCGAACTCCACGGCCGACCGAACTCCACGGCCGACCGGACCTCACCTCGATCGGCACTTCACCCCCGCCCGGAGCTCCACCACCGACCGGGCCGAAGCCGCCCGGTCCGGCCGACCTCGTCACCGCCGCCCCGGCCTCTCCACCCGCGGCCGACGCACGGCGGCCCGGCGGACGGTCTGGACACGGGGCGCGCCGCGGCGTACCCCGACTCGACAGGCAAGCGACTGCTTGCCTATTCTGCACTCGTGGCCGACAACCTCTTCAGGGCCCTGGCCGACGCCACCCGCCGCACCATCCTCGACGAGCTCGCGGAGAGGTCGGGACAGACACTGTTCGAGATCTGTGCGCGCCTGAGCACGAGGCACGGGCTCGGCATCTCGCGCCAGGCGGTCTCCCAGCACCTCGCCGTGCTGGAGGCCGCCGGTCTGGTCGAGACCAGGCGGGAGGGCCGCTGCAAGTTCCACGACCTGAACACGGCTCCGCTGCGGCGGATCACCGAGCGATGGCCCGTGCCCCACGCGCCGAACCCGGAGGACAGCACCTCATGAAGATCCATCTGACCAGCGTCTTCGTCGACGACCAGGCCGAGGCCCTGCGCTTCTACACCGAGATCCTCGGCTTCGTGAAGAAGCACGACGTCCCTCTCGGCGAGCAGGACCGGTGGCTGACGGTCGTCTCACCCGAAGAGCCCGGCGGCACCGAACTGCTCCTGGAGCCCGCCCGCCATCCGGCCGCCAGGACCTACCGCGACGCGCTCGTCGAGGACGGCATCCCGCTCGCCCAGTTCGCCGTCGACGACGTGGCGGTGGAGTACGAGCGCCTGAGCGCCCTCGGCGTCCGCTTCACCCAGAAGCCCCTGGAAACGGGCCCGGTCACCACCGCCGTCCTCGACGACACCTGCGGCAACCTCATCCAGATCGCCGGCCTGCCGCAGTAGGCGGGCGGCCCCGGCAACGGTCGGCCCCGGTGGGCGGCCGGCCGCGAACGGCGCTCTCCCGGACGGTCCGCTCCACCGCACCGGTTCGCTCAGGCTTCCCGCCCACCGGCGCCCGCGTGCGCACCCACGATCGCCACCGCCTGCCCGCTCACCCGCACGCGCGGGTCCGCGGCGGAGGCTTCCACCCGGAGCAGGCTGGGCCGACCGAGATCCTCCCCCTGACGGATGGTGAAGGCACCGGAGGGCGGGAGAGCGCCGAGGGCGCGCAGGTAGCCGCCGAGGGCGGCGGCCGCGGCACCGGTGGCCGGATCCTCGACGACACCGCCGACCGGAAAGGGGTCGCGGGCGTGGAAGAGCCCTTCGGCCTCACGCCAGACCAGCTGGAGCGTGGTCCAGCCGTGACGGTGCATCACCTCCGCCAGAGCGTCGAAGTCGTAGTCGAGTGCGGCGAGACGCTCACGGGTGGCCGCGGCCAGGACCAGGTGCTCGTTTCCGCCGAAGGCGACGTGCGGGGGAAGCGCGGGGTCGAGGTCTTCCGGGGACCAGTGCAGGGCCGCGAGGGAGGCATGCACTTCCTCGTGACTCGCCGGCCGGGAGCGGGTGGGGACGCTGGTGAGCGTCGCCGTCACCGAGCCGTCCGGCTCTGCCGAGGTGTCCAGGGCGATCTCACCCACCGGCGTGCCGAAGGCGAGCGGGCCGGGGCCGATCCGCTCGGCCAGGGCCACCGCGGTGGCGACGGTCGCGTGGCCGCAGAAGGCGACCTCGGCGAGGGGGCTGAAGTAGCGCAGCCGGAATCGGCGCGCCGGGAGGTCGGCGGCCGTGACGAACGCGGTCTCCGAGTAACCGACTTCGGCGGCGGTGGCCAGCATGGCGGCATCGTCCAGTGCGGCCGCGTCGAGCACGACGCCGGCCGGGTTGCCACCGGCGGGGTCGGTGGTGAAAGCGGTGTAGCGAAGGGTCTCGGGGTGTGTCATCGGGCTCATGCCCTTACCGTCACAGCACGCAACCATTTCCACAAACGATGGATATCGATAGCGGTCATCGCTGTTCCCGATGGTGGCGGTTATCGTCGGCGGCATGGAGACACGACTGCTGCGCACCTTCGCCACCGTCGCACGGACCGGGAACCTGACAGCCGCCGCGGAGCGCCTGCACCTCGTCCAGTCCACCGTCACCGCCCAGGTGCAGGCACTGGAGAAGGAGCTCGACCTGCGCCTGTTCGACCGGCTGCCGCGCGGGGTGGTGCTCACCGGCGCCGGACGCGAGGTGCTGGCACAGGCCGAGGCGGTGCTGGAGGCCGAGTCCCGGTTGCGGGCGGCCGCCGCCTCGGCCGGTGGCGCGGGCGGCCGGGTGACCGGACGGGTGGTGCTCTCGGCCGGCGAGACGCTGGTGTCCGCGCGGCTGCCGGGAGTCATCGCCGCGCTCCGGCGCAGCCACCCCGGGATCGAGGTGGACCTGCACACGATGGGAACCGCAACCGCCGTCGCCGCGCTCCGCACCGGCGAGCTGGACCTGGCCCTGCTCCTGGAGGACGAGGCGAACTTCCGCGACATCGAGTGCACGCCGCTGGCCCGCGAACCGCTCGTCCTCGTCTGCTCCCCCGACCACCCCGTCGCCCGCAGCGCCACCGACTCACCCGCCGGCTGGGCGGAGCTGGCCCGCCAGGACTACTTCCTGCACGAGCAGGGCTGCTCCTACAGCGACCACTTCATCGACCGGCTGCTCGCCGCCGCCGAAGGGTCGCAGCCCCGGATCACCCGCTTCGGCAGTCTGGAGGCCGCCAGGTCCTGCGTCGCCGCGGGCCTCGGCCTCAGCCTGCTGGCCCGCGTCAACGTCGCGGACGCGCTCGCGGCGGGCCGCCTCACGCAGGTGCCCGGCCCGCGGTTCCCCGACGTCACCGTCCAGCTGGCCCGCCACCAGCGGCGCTGGCTCTCCCCCGCGGCGGCCGCGCTCGCCACGGAACTACCGCACCACTTCCCCGGCTGAACGCGGTCGCCCGGCGGCCTCCGGAACGGCAGCGAGAACGTTCCCGGGCTCGTGCAGCCACAGGTCCCCGCCCTCCGGCCGCACGGTGAGCCCGAACGCCTCGGCCGCCGGCGAGCCGAGGCCGGCGTAGTCGCGGTGCGTCCGCTCGATCTCCGCCCACAACGCGCGCGGCCCGTACTCCCACACGTCCCCCGCGACCGCGGTCGCCGCCGAGCCGTCCGGGTGCTGCGCCCACACCTGCACGCCCGCCGGGCCCTCGCTGTGCCACAGCCGCACGCCCGGCAGCCGGGTACCGCCCCAGAGGGCGAACCCCAGGTGCAGCACCGCGGCCGGGCCGAGGCCGGTCCGCCGGCCGCGGGCCGTTCGGCTGTCGACCGGCTCGCCGCCGGCGACGCGGTGCGACCGCATCGGCATGTACGACGCGCCGCCGTGGAACCGGCCCGTCGCCGTGCCGTCGCCCCGCACGGCGAGCCGCACCAGGGCGCCCGACCAGAACTCGCGGGCGAGCGGGGCGACGATCAGCCCACCCGGCCGCACCTGGTCGACGTACGCCCGCGGTACGTGGCGCAGGGCGCACGTCGCGAGCAGCCGGTCGAACGGCGCGGCCTCGGGCCAGCCCCGCTCGCCGTCGCCGCAACGGAGGTTCGGCCGGTAGCCGGCGGTGTGCAGCGCCGTCTCGGCGTGCGCGGCGAGCGCCGGGTCGAGCTCGATACTGAACACCCGCTCGCCGCCGAGCCGCTCGGACAGCAGCGCCGCGACGTACCCGGACGCGGTGCCGATCTCCAGTACGCGTGAGCCGTCCTCGACCCGCAGCAGCCCGAGCATGCGGGCGACCATGCTCGGCCGCGAGTTCGACGACGTCGCGATGCCGGGCCCGTCCTCGGCGCCGTCGTCGAGCTGGATCACGACCGGCTCGTCGGCGTGGACGAGCGCGTGCCGCTCGGCCGGCGAGCCGAGCAGTGTGCATCCGTCGTCGTCCTGCCGCCACGCACGGGCGGGGATGAACGGTTCGCGCGGTACGGCGCCCCACACGCGGCGCCATGTGCCGTCGAGCAGACCGCGCTCGTGCAGGTCCTGGACGAGCGCGGCGTGCCCGCCCGGTCGGGCGGTCGTCACGACGTCGAGTCCTCCGTGGCCTTGCCGGGCCCGCTGCCGTCCGGTGAGGGCGGCTGCGGCGGCGGGTTCCACGGCCTGTCGCTCGGCTGCCCGGCGTGCTTGCCGCTGTCGCTCATGGTCCTGACCTCCTGTGTGGTGGGGGTGTGCACGGGTCGGCGGACGTGGTGCAGTGTGCCCCGCCCGTACGGTCCGCCTCAGTCCGGCGGGCGGGGCCTCTGAGGGCCCCGCGGCCTGCCGGGGCACACGATCCGGAGGGAGACGGTCGTGTCGGCGGCCAACGGGGAGTGAATGCCACGCCTCTCGAGCGGCTGGCCGGGCGGGGATGGCTTGGCCGCACCGGGCGTAGTTCACGGCCGACCGCCCTTCGGGCAGGTCCGGCAGTGCCGCGGATACCAGCGGACGCGCATCCCCGCACGGCGAAAGTAGTGCTCGCCCTCGAAGTCGACCACCGTCGAGGGCAGGAGCGTGACCGCGCAGAACGCGCACTCGACGCCGCGCTGCTGCTGCCGCGTCAGCGTGCCGATCGGCGGGGGCAGTGGGCGGTCGGAGGTGCGCTGCCTCATCACACAGCCTGCGGGGTGACATAGCCGAGGGTGCGTTCGGCGCGGTTCAGCTGCCAGGTGAGCGCGGCGTGATGGTGCTCGGCCTCGACATGGGACAGCACCAGGTCGACGACGCCGACAGGGTGATCGAGGACGAAGAGCTGCAGCGGTACGCGGATCTCGCCCGTGCTCGGGTCGCCGCTGGGTGCGACGCCGGGGCGTGGTGACGCGTGCGACGGCATAGGCATCCGGACTCCCTTTGTGTGAGCCGTCGTTGACCGAACGTCACCGTAAAGGGGCAACCGGCCAGTAACGGGGACGGTCTGTCCCCCTGTCCCGAGCCGTCCCCCTAGCCGGCTTCGCGCAGGCCGATTCGCTCGGCGAGCCGGGCAGCCTCGGGGCGCAGCGCGCGTGGGGCGTCGCGCCACAGCTCGGCGACCGCCGACCGGGCCGACGGGGTGAACTCGACCGTCTCGGCACCGACCGTGTAGGAGAGCTGCATCACGTGCAGCGCTGCCGTGCGGTCGCCGCGCTGCAGGTGTCCGCGGGCGACCTCGACCCACAGCCGGGCCCGGCGCTCGACCGAGGGCATTGCATCCGGGTCGAGATCGTCGGCGAGGTTCAGCGCCTTGCCCGCGGTACGCAGATCCGTCGCCACGGACACGGCGTGAAAGTCGACGTTCGCCCGACCGAACACGGTCGACGGGTGCACATACGCGGCGGGGAGACTCTTCGCGACCTGGTCGCCGACTCCCCAAAAGCGCCACGCGTCTCCGGACCGGCCCTCGCGGGCGGCGGTCACCGCGGCGTGCAACTGCAGCGCGCCGTACACGCCTCGCCAGTCGTCCGGGGCACCGTCGAGGTGCGGACGGATCAGGTCGGCCGCCTCGGTCACGACCCGCATCGCTTCCTCGGGATAGGACGTCTCGCGCAAGATGTTGCCCATGTTCCACGCGGCGGCCGCGATCGCGGCCGGATCGTCGGCATCCTGCGCCGCGGCGAGCGCCCGGTCGGCGACGACCCACGCGAGCTCGGCGGGCGCGACATACGCGGTCGCCTGCCCGGTGAGTCGGTACACGTCCGAGAGCGCGACGAGCCCCGCCCGACGCTCGGCGCCGTCGAGGCCGCGGCCGGCTGCCTCGGCATCGCGGATCAGCTTCGGCAGCAGCCGGGCGACTTCCGTGCGGTTGTGGCCGCTGCTGTGCCACAGCTCCCACGTCTGGTCGACGCGCCCCTGCAGCGCGGCGACATCGACCGGGCACTCGGGCCTTGACGGGATGAGCCGGCGGTTCATCACCGCGTCCCAGATCGCGGGCATTCCCGGATGGTGCAGGCGACCACTCGGCACCGTCTGAGCCGGGCCCGCAGCGCCGGTGATGATCGAGGCGTCCGAGATCTGCAGCGCGGCGGCGAGACGCAGAATCAGGGTGTTGGAGCGCAGCTCACGCTCCCCTGTCTCGATCTTCTTCAACCAGTCGACGCCGCGGCCGCACATGCCCGCGAGGATCTCGCGGGTCATGCCTCGGGACTCGCGCAGCAGCCGGATGCGTTCGCCGGTCGTGAGTTCGTCGGGGATGTCCACGATCGGTGCCCCTTCTCTGTTCCGTTTCGGTCAGGGTACGGGCGTAGTCCCCGGCGAGGGAACGTCGTTCGTGTGCAAGCCGTCCGGGTATGCCAAGGCTCCCCCGGTGCGGACCCGCCGGGCGGACCCTGCGGCCGCCCGTAGACCTGCGGGCCCCCAGGCCCCTCCGGACCGGGCGGGCCCGGCTCGCCCTGCGCGCCGTACGGGCCCGTCACCGCACTTGGGAGCCCTGCCCGCCTTCGCCCCGGCCCTCGGCCGGGTTCACGTAGCCTTCGTCCATGACTCCCGAGGACCTGGTGCGCGACCACACGATCTACTCCTGTGTGATGGGGTCACGGGCCTTCGGCCTGGCCACGGACGGCAGCGACACCGACCTCCGCGGTGTGTTCCTCGCACCGACCGCCCTGTACTGGCGGTTCGACAAGCCCCCGACCCATGTGGACGGTCCCGCGGAGGAGCAGTTCTCGTGGGAGCTGGAGCGCTTCTGCGAGCTGGCGCTGCGGGCCAACCCGAACATCCTGGAGTGCCTGCACTCCCCCCTCGTGGAGCGCGTCGACGACACCGGCCGTGAACTGCTCGCGCTGCGCGACGCGTTCCTGTCCCGGCGGGTCCACGAGACGTTCGTCCGCTACGCAGTCGGCCAGCGGCGCAAGCTGGACGCGGACGTCCGGCAGTACGGCGCTCCGCGCTGGAAGCACGCGATGCATCTGCTGCGGCTGCTGGCGACGTGCCGCGACCTCCTCCGCACGGGCCGGCTGGTGACCGACGTGGGCGACGGCCGTGAGCGGCTGCTCGCGGTCAGGCGGGGCGAGGTGCCCTGGCCCGAGGTGGAGTCCTGGACCGCCCGGCTCGCCGCGGAGGCGGACACCGCGGTGGCCGGGAGCCCGCTCCCCGCCGAGCCGGACCGGGCGCGGGTGGAGGACTTCCTGGTCCGGGTACGGCGGGCGTCGGCGCTGCGGGAGGCCCAGCAGGGTCCGTAAGGCAAGTCGTGCAGGTCGTGGCGGGCGGTGGCCTCGTCGGGCGGTGACGAGCGCGCCCGGGCCCGGCCCTGGGCGGAGTGCGGTCCTCTCACCTCCGCGCGCACGGAGTCCGACCGCGAACTCGGCGGGGTGAAGGGCCGGTGCGCCGGCTCAGGCGTCCCAAAGGGCACCCAGGGTCAGCAGTTCGCTGCGGTACTCGATGCGCTCCTCCCACTCCTTGGGCCAGGCCCGGGCACCGAGGTGCGCCCCGGCGAAGGCGCCCGCGAGGCAGGCGATCGAGTCGGAGTCCCCCCGGGTGCACGCGGCGCGGCGCAGCACCGTCAGCGGCTCCTCGGGGAAGAGCAGGAAACAGTGCAGCGCGGTGGCGAGGGCCTCCTCGGCGATCCAGCCGTCGCCGGTGGCGAGGCAGGGGTCGGTCTCCGGGTCGGGGTCGCGCAGGGCGGCGGCCAGGCGCTCCAGCGCCGCGAGGCACTCGTCCCAGCCGCGCTCGATGAAGTCCTCCGGCGTGGCGTCGTGGGCGTATGTCCAGAGGTCGCCGAGCCAGCCGTGGTGGTAGCGGGAGCGGTTCTCGTACGCGTACGACCGCAGCCGTCCGACGAGGCCGAGGGGTTCCGTGCCGCGCGCCAGCAGGTACACGGCCCGTGCGGTGAGGTCGGAGGCGGCCAGGGCGGTCGGGTGGCCGTGCGTGAGCGCGGCCTGGAGCTGGGCGGCTCCGGCGCGCTGGCCGTCGCTGAGGCCGGGCACCAGCCCGACGGGCGCCACGCGCATGTTCGCTCCGCAGCCCTTGGACGCGATCTGGCTGGCCTCCTGCCACGGCATGTCGCTGTCGAGCTTGCGGCAGGCGACCAGGCAGGTGCGGCCGGGGGCGCGGTTGTTGTCGGGCGAGTGGTACCAGTCCACGAACTCCTCGCGCAGCGGCCGGGTCAGCCGCAGCGGGGCGAGCAGTCCCCGGTCCGTGGCCGTGCGGATGGCGCGGGCCAGCGCGAGCGTCATCTGGGTGTCGTCGGTGACGACCGCGGGCCTCGGCAGGGCCGCCTCCCGCCAGGGACCGAACGAGGCGAGGATCGACGGCACGTCCTTGAACTCGGTGGGGAAGCCGAGCGCGTCGCCGAGCGCCAGCCCGACGAGGGCGCCGGTGGCGGCCTGCTTGGTGGCGGTCCTCGCCGCCGCCAGGCCGGTCGGGTCCTTCATGTCGATTGCCGTCCTTCCGGTCGCAGAAGCGGAGGGTGCAGGGCGTTCGCCGGCCCCGCGCGGTAGAGCGCGGCCGGTTTCCCCCGGCCGCCGGTCAGGCGCGCGCGTCCTTCGACGGCTTCCACGAAGCCTGGCGTGGTGAGGACCTTGCGCCGGAAGTTGGGGCGGTCGAGTTCGACGCCCCAGACGGTCTCGTACACCTGCCGCAGCTCGCCGAGGGTGAACTCGGCGGGGCAGAAGGCGGTGGCGAGGCCGGTGTACTCGAGTTTGGCGCCGACGCGTTCATGGGCGTCGGCGAGGATGCGCTCATGGTCGAAGGCGAGGCGTGCCCGGCTGCCGTGGGCCACCCAGCGGGCGTGTGCGGCGTCGCCGCCGCCGATCGGTTCGGGCAGGTCGGGCACGAGGGCGGTGTAGGCGACCGACACGACCCGCATCCTCGGGTCCCGGCCGGGGTCGCTGTAGGTGCGCAGTTGCTCCAGGTGGAGGCCGGCGACGGTGGTCTCCGACAGGCCGGTCTCCTCGGCGAGTTCACGGCGGGCGGCCTGCTCGGCGGACTCCCGCGGGAGGATGAAGCCGCCGGGCAGCGCCCAGGCGCCCTTGTACGGCTCGGTGCCGCGTTCGATCAGCAGGACGTGCAGCAGGCCGTCACGGACCGTGAAGACGGCGAGGTCCACGGTGACGGCGAAGGGCGGGAACGCCCTCGGGTCGTATCCCTCGACGGTCACCGGAGCTCCGGCACGGGTGCGTCCCCGCCGCGGGTGGGCAGGGGGTCGGCGAAGTACCAGCCCTCGGCGAGCAGTTCGTCGACGGCGGCGACGGCGGCGGCCAGCCGCTGTTCACGCGGTCCGGTGACGGTGACGAACCGCCGTCCGGTGCGGGTGAGTTCCTCGGTGAACCGGGCGGTCATCCAGGGGCGCAGATGTTCGCCGTCGCGCAGGCCGTCGTCCTCGAAGGGAACTCCCTCGTGGTCGGTGAGCACCCAGAGGTCGCCGCGGCCGGCCGCGGCGATCCGGGCGACCTCCTCGTGCGGGCCGCCCATATAGCGCTCGTGCCAGACGGTGGTGGCGAAGGCGTCGGTGTCGCAGATCAGGACCGGGGAGCCGGTCCGGGCCGCGGCGTTCTCCCGTTCGGTCTGGCGCCGGGCGATCAGCGGGAAGTCGTCGGTGTCGAAGCGGACGTCGGACCAGACCGCGCCCGGCTGTTCGGCGCGCAGGGCCGCGAGCTTCCGCTCGCTGTACTCCCTGCCGTACTCGGGTACCACCGCGGTGCGCGCCCAGATGCCGCCGCGCGCCCGGTAGTGGGCGGCGAGCGCGTCGGCCAGGGTGGTGGTGCCGGTGGACTCCGCGCCGAGGACGACGACCCGCCGGGCGAGGGCGGCGCGTACCGGCGGCTCCAGGAAGTCCCAGCAGCCGGCGGGGTCGTCGCGCACGGCGGTGCCGGAGACCGGGAAGACCGTGCGCCCCGGGTCGACGCAGACCGAGTCGGCGCGGAACCTGCGGGCCAGTTCCTCGCCGTACGCCTCGGAGGTGAACACGGCGTCCACGCGCTCGGGGACGGCCGATCGGAAGACCGCCATGTGCGCGTCCCACACCGCCGGGTCGGTGATGTCGACGGGGATGTCGTCGACGGCGCCGACCACCCGGACGTCGGGGTGCACCTCGCTCATCCACGCCGTGCGGGCGTCGAGCGGGATCGACTCCACGGACGCGGCGCAGACGAGGACGGTCAGCCGGTCGCAGCGGTCGCGCGCGGTCCGTACCAGGTGGTGGTGGCCCGCGTGCGGCGGATAGAACTTGCCGAGGACGAGCCCGTGCCGGTAGCGCCTCACGTCGTCGCCTCCGCGGTCGCGTCCACCGGCGCGTCCTGCCGCGCCGCGCCGGTGGGCACCGGCAGGGGCTGCCGGGCCGCCAGGTCGCGCGACCAGTTCCGCAGCCCGAGGACGCACAGCGTCATGAAGCCGATGTACAGCAGCGCGGTGAGGTACAGCTCCTTGTACGCGTACAGCGGCACATAGACCACGTCCGCCGCGATCCACAGCCACCAGGACTCCAGCCGCTTGCGGCACTGCCCGTACGTCGCCATGAGGGACAGCGCGGTGGTGAGCGCGTCCCAGAACGGGACGTCCGAGTCGGTGGCCCGGTCCAGGAGCAGTGTCAGCCCGGCTGTCCCCACCACCCCCGCCGCGAGCAGCCACGTCCACTCGGCGCGCGTGGTGCGGCGCACCGGGAGGGTGTCGGAGCCTGGTCCACCCCCGTGGGTCCAGGTCCACCAGCCGTACACGGCGAGGGTGATGAAGACGACCTGCAGCCCCGCGTCGGCGTACAGGCCGGCCTGGGTGAAGAGCAGGACGAAGAGCACGTTGTTGGCGATGCCGACGGGCCAGTTGGCGATGTGCTGCCGGGCCACGAGCCAGACGCACAGGGCCCCGGTGCCGAAGCCGAGCACCTCGGTCCAGCTGACCGGCGTGCCGAGCGGCGTGAACAGCGGCTGCTGCAACGGCGCGAGTACCTCCGCGAGGCTCACGATCGCCCCCCTTCTTTAGAGTCACTATGACTATAAAGGTGGAAGGGGTGGCCCGGCAAGCAGGACGGCGGAAGGCTGGGGCACGGCATCCGGCGCGGGCACCCCGGCGCCGTCACAGACCGGGTGAAGGGAACGGAACGGGATGAACATGCCGTTGCTGCACAGGAGTTTCCCCGAGGCGGCCGGGGCACTGCCGCGGATGCCGCTCGGCGACGGGCCGACGCCCGTGCGGGTGCTGAGCGGTCTCACCGGCCGGGTACCGCTGTGGTGCAAGGACGAGAGCGGGTACGGCTCCGGGGGCTGGGGCGGCAACAAGGTGCGCAAACTGGAGTGGATCCTCCCCGATGTGCTCCGCCGCGGCGCCCGCACGATCCTCACGGTGGGAGGCACGGGCACCAACTGGGGCCTGGCGACGGCCCTCTACGCGAGGGAACGGGGGCTGCGGACGGCCGTCGCCCTGGTCGACCAGCCCTTCGACGACCACGTCCGCGGGCAACTGGAGCGGCTGCGCCGGTCCGGCGCGACCCTCCACTTCACCCGCACCAGGGCCCGGACGATCGCCGCGGCGCCCTGGCTCTTCCTGCGCCACTCGGCGCACGGGCGCCCGCCGTACTTCCTGCCCGCCGGCGGCTCGTCCCCGGTCGGCGCCCTCGGCTATGTGGAGGCGGCCCTCGAACTCGCCGACCAGATCGCCGCGGGGGCCGTCCCCGAGCCTTCCCACGTGGTGACCGCCGTCGGCTCCGGGGGGACGGCGGCCGGCCTCGCCCTCGGCCTGCGGCTCGCCGGCCTGGAGCGCACCCGGGTCGTCGGCGTGGTCGTCAACGACACGCTCCGGCTCGACGCGCGCACCGTCTCCGCGCTCGCCGCCCGGACCGGACGGCTGCTGCGCGCACGGGGCGCGAAGCTGCCCGGCGACGTGGTCGCACCGGACGACGTCACGCTCGTGCGGGACTGGCTGGGGCGCGGCTACGGGCACCCCACCCCGGGCGCACTGCGGGCCCGGCGCCTGGCGGCGGACCAAGCGGGGCTGGCACTCGAACCCGTCTACACGGCCAAGGCGCTGGGCGCCCTGCTGGACATGGCGGCCGACGGCCGCTTCGGCGCCGGTCCGGTGCTCTTCCTGCAGACCCACGGGCCCCGGGACGGCGCCTGACGGGCGGCGCGGTGGGCACCCAGGCGCCGACCGCCCGTCACGGAGGGCGGGCGCCCGGTTCCCGGGCGTTCGGCGTCACCGGCGGCGGAGGCGCGGCGGGCAGTCGCTTCCGCCGGGCCCCGCCGGAGAACGGCAGGCGCTCCCACCGCACCCCGCCGGAGAACGACAAGCGCTCCCGCCGAGCCCCCCGCCGGAGAACGGCAGCCGTCAGAGGCCGACTTCCTTCATCAGCATGCCGACCTCGGTGTTGCTCAGCCTGCGCAGCCAGCCGGACTTCTGGTCGCCGAGCGCGATGGGGCCGAACGCCGTCCGCACGAGCTTGTCGACCGGGAAACCCGCCTCGGCCAGCATGCGCCGGACGATGTGCTTGCGGCCCTCGTGCAGCACGACCTCGACGAGGTAGTTCTTGCCGATCTGCTCCACGACCCGGAAGTGGTCGGCGCGGGCGTACCCGTCCTCCAGCTGGATGCCTTCCCGGAGGCGCTTGCCGACCTCGCGCGGAAGGGGGCCCTGGACCGCGGCGAGGTAGGTCTTCTTCACGCCGTACTTGGGGTGGGTCAGCCGGTGCGCCAGCTCGCCGTGGTTGGTGAGCAGGATGATGCCCTCGGTCTCGGTGTCGAGCCGGCCGACGTGGAACAGGCGGGTCTCGCGGTTGGTGACGTAGTCCCCGAGGCACTGGCGGCCGTCCGGGTCCTCCATCGTGGAGACGACGCCGGCCGGCTTGTTCAGCGCGAAGAACTGGTACGACTGCGTGGCGACGGTCAGCCCGTCGACCTTGATCACGTCCTTGGCCGGGTCGACCCGCAGCCCCTGCTCGGTCACGATCTCGCCGTTGACCTCGACCCGCGCCTGGTCGATCAGCTCCTCGCAGGCGCGCCGGGAGCCGTAGCCGGCGCGGGCGAGCACCTTCTGCAGCCGCTCGCCCTCCTGCTCGGCACCCGGGAACGTCCTGGGCGTGCTCGTCCGGGGCTTGTCCGCGTGGCGCTCGCGGTTGCGCTCCTCGGCACGGGCCTCGTACTCGCGGGAGCGCGCGGGGGCCGTACGGCCGCCGCCGCGCTGCGGGGACTGCTTGGGCCCGCCCTTGGCACCGCCCCGGGCGGCCGCGCCGCGGCCCTTCTTCTGGCCCTCGGAGGCCGGGCCCCCCACGTCGTAGCGGCGCTCCTCGGGACGGGGCTTGCCCGCGCGCTTCGGCTTGTCGTCGCGCTGTCCCCCGCTCCTCGACCGGGCGGCGCCCCCACCGGCACCCCGGTAGTCGCCGCGTCCGCTGCTGTTCCTGCCGCTGCTTCGCATCAAAGTTCCGTCGTCGTCGTGTCGTCTGCGTCTGTGTCCGGTGCGTCCGGATCGAACGACGGGACGCCCTCCTGGGTCTCGGCCTCGATCGCCTCCGCCTCGGGGAGGAACGGCGCGAGCTCGGGGAGCTCGTCCAGACCGCGCAGGCCCATCCGCTCCAGGAAGTAGTTCGTCGTCCTGTACAGGATCGCACCTGTCTCGGGTTCCGTGCCCGCCTCCTCCACCAGACCGCGCTGGAGCAGGGTCCGCATGACGCCGTCGCAGTTCACTCCGCGCACCGCCGAGACCCGGGAACGGCTGACCGGCTGCCGGTAGGCGACCACCGCCAGCGTCTCCAGGGCGGCCTGGGTGAGCCGGGCCTGCTGGCCGTCGAGGACGAACCGCTCCACGGCGGCGGCGTGCTCGGGACGGGTGTAGAAGCGCCAGCCTCCGGCGACGAGCCGCAGCTCGAAGCCGCGGCCCTGGATCGTGTACTCGTCGGCGAGCTCCCGCAGGGCGTCGGCGACGGCGCGGCGCGGCTGCTCGAGGACCTTGGCGAGGTGCTCCTCGGTGGCGGGTTCGTCGACGACCATCAGGACGGCCTCGAGGGCGGGCTTGAGGGCGGGCTTGAGCACGGACCGGGCGCCGGAGGCGTCCCCGGCCCGGGGCTCGTCCCCGGCTCCGGGCGCCGTGACGGTACCGGACGCGGCGGCCGACCCGGGCGCGAGGGCGGTGCGGGTCCCGGGCACGTCGGCGGTGCGTGCCCCGGACGGGGTGGACTCTCCGGACTCGTCGCTCACGCCTTGTCCTCCATGCTCTCGGGGGTCCGGTCGAACTCGTCGGTGACGTGTGCGCCGGCCTCGCCGCCGGCCCAGGTGATCACGAGCTCCCCCAGCGCGTCCTCCTGGTCCAGGACGACGGCCTTCTCACGATAGAGCTCCAGCAGGGCGAGGAACCGGGCGACCACGGTGAGGGTGTCCGCCGCACCTTCGGTCAGCTCCCGGAAGCTCGCCCGGCCGCGCTCCCGCAGCAGGCCCACGACGACCTCGGCCTGCTCGCGCACGCTCACCAGCGGCGCGTGGATGTGCTCCACGTACACCTGCGGCGTGGGCTTGGGCTGCATCGCCTTGACCGCGAGCCTGGCGAAGCCCTCCGCGCCGATGCTGATGACGACGTCGGGCAGCAGCTCGGCGTGGTGGTCCTCCAGGCCGACGGTACGGGGGTGGCGCCGGGACTCCTCGTCCAGCCTGTCCCTGAAGATTTCGGCGACCCGCTTGTACGCGCGGTACTGGAGCAGCCGGGCGAACAGCAGGTCCCGCGCCTCCAGCAGCGCGAGATCCGCCTCGTCCTCCACCTCGGCGGCCGGCAGCAGCCGGGCGGCCTTCAGGTCCAGCAGGGTCGCCGCGACGACGAGGAACTCGGTGGTCTGGTCGAGGTCCCAGTCGGGGCCCATCGCGCGGATGTGCGCCATGAACTCGTCGGTGACCTTGGACAGCGCGACCTCGGTGACATCGAGCTTGTGCTTGGAGATGAGCTGCAGCAGCAGGTCGAACGGCCCCTCGAAGTTCGCCAGCCGAACCGTGAACCGCCCGTCGTCGACCGGCTCCGCGACGGGCCCCGCCGCCGCGGCGTCCTCCCCGGGCACCGTCGGCGCGCCGGCCGGCGGCGCGCACGGAGCGGGAGCGGCAGCCCGAGCGGCGACCGTATCGGCCACCGCAACCGGCACCGGATCGGCGACGGGCCCCCGAGCGACGGCAGGATCGGCCACCGCGTCCGGCACCGGGTCGGCGACCGGCATCGGGTCGGCGACCGCGTCCGGCACCGGATCCGCAACCGGCACCGGATCGGCGACCGGATCGGCGACTGGATCAGGGACCGCCACCCGCGCCGGGGTGGGTGTCGCCTCCGCGGTGAAGGCGGCCGTGGAGTCGTCGGGCTCCGGGACGGACGGCTGCTGCCGGCCCTGCCCCGGGTCCGGCCCGCCGCCGGCAGCCGTCTCGGGAAGGGGGTCACCGGGCCCGGGGGTACCGCCCGGTGCCCCGGGCGCCCGCCGGGTCGCCGAGGGGGCCTCGCGGGCGGCGTCCGGAGCCTCCGGCGGCGCGGGGGCCGTACCCGGGCCGCGGCCCAGGGTGCGGCGGGGCGGGCGGGCCGGGGGCGGGGGGTCGGAGGGATAGGCGGGGTCGGCGGGGTCGGCGGGGTCGTTCGGCGGCATCGTGGTCCAGGGGGCGGAAGGAACGTCGCGCGAAGGCTATCCGGTCAGCGGCCGCGCAGGCGCCGCACCAGGATGCTCGCGTCGCCCCGGGACTCCAGGTCCGCCAGGACGACCGCCACCGCCTCGCGGACGATGCGCCCGCGGTCCACGGCCAGCCCGTGCTCGCCGCGCAGCACCAGCCGGGCGTGCTCGAGGTCCATCAGTTCCTCGGCCGAGACATAGACCGTGATCTTCTCGTCGTGCCGTTCCCGGCCGCTGGGCCTGCGGCCCGCCGCGCGTCCCCGGCGGCGCGGGGCGGCGGCCTCCTGCGGGCGGCGGCTCTTCTGCGCGGCCTGTGCCGCGGGGGACGGCTGATCGCCGTCCGCGGCGCGGCTGCGCGGCACGGACGCCTCCGTGTCCCCGGCCGAGGAGTGCTCCTCGGAGGCCGCCGGGGCGCCCGGTCCGGACGCCGCGGGCGGACTGTGCGGCCCGGCCGGAGGCGGCTCCACCGGGTCGCTCTCCCCGGCGGGCGCCGGCACCCGCGCCTCGCCGTTCGCCCCCGCCGGCCCCCGCCTCGGGGACGAGGACTGCAGCCCCATGCCCCCGGTCGTACGGAACAGTTCGTCGGCTCCGGGCAGACTCACTCGGCGTGACACCGGGCGAGCACCTCCCTGGCGAGCTGGCGGTAGGCGGCGGCACCGACGGAGTTGGACGCGTACGTGGTGATGGGTTCCCCGGCGACCGTCGTCTCCGGGAAGCGCACCGTGCGCCCGATGACCGTGTGGTAGACGTGGTCGTCGAACGCCTCGACCACCCGCGCCAGCACCTCACGGCTGTGCACCGTGCGCGAGTCGTACATGGTGGCGAGGATGCCGTCGAGCTCCAGGTCCGGGTTGAGCCGCTCCTGGACCTTCTCGATCGTCTCGGTGAGCAGGGCGACGCCGCGCAGGGCGAAGAACTCGCACTCCAGCGGCACGATGACCTTGTGAGCCGCCGTCAGGGCGTTGACGGTCAGCAGGCCGAGCGACGGCTGGCAGTCGATCACGATGTAGTCGTAGTCCTGCAGCAGCGGCTTCAGGGCGCGCTGCAGCGTGGACTCGCGCGCGACCTCGCTCACGAGCTGGACCTCGGCCGCCGAGAGGTCGATGTTGCTGGGCAGCAGGTCCATGTTGGGCACGGCGGTCTTCAGCAGGACCTCGTCCGCGGACATGCCCCGCTCCATGAGCAGGTTGTAGACGGTGAGGTCGAGTTCCATCGGGTTCACGCCGAGTCCGACCGACAGGGCTCCCTGCGGGTCGAAGTCGACGAGCAGCACCCGGCGGCCGTACTCCGCGAGCGCGGCACCCAGATTGATGGTCGACGTCGTCTTGCCGACGCCGCCCTTCTGGTTGCACATTGCGATGATCTTCGCGGGGCCGTGGTCGGTGAGCGGGCCCGGGATCGGGAAGTACGGCAGCGGGCGCCCGGTCGGGCCGATGCGCTCGCGGCGCTGGCGGGCCGCGTCGGGGGCGAGTGTGGCCGCGTACTCCGGATCGGGCTCGTACTCGGCGTCGGGGTCGTAGAAGTGCCCCTCGGGCACCTCGTCGTAGTCGGCGAAGTGGGTGGACTCTCGGCCACTCCCGTTGCCGGCCATGGCGTTCACGTGTTGGCCGTCCGTCATCTTCATCGTGTGGGCTGTCGTCGTCGTGTGCTGGTGCGTCGCGAAGGTACGGACAGCGACGGAGCCGACAGCTTCGGGCCCGGACGAGGGCGCCCGGCCCGGCGTCGGGGGTACCTCCACGCCCAGGGGGCGCACCGTGAGCATTCCCGGTTGTCCGCCCCCGGGAGAAAATGTCGACTCATTCACAAGTCGTCTTACCTCCTTGGACGTGACCAGGCAACTTATCGATAGGTCAGCGTGGCACCATGCCGACGGTTGGCGACTCTATGGCGTGTCACCACTCCGCAGCAACACAATCCGCCGGACCCGGCCCGATGTGTCGGCAACCGAACACCCCGCTGTCAAGGGTGCACAGCGGCCGTTCCGCGCCTTTCGCGGAGGTGCGAATCGGTTGAAGGGTTACGTTCAAGGCGAGTTGAGCGAGCGGTCCCCGTCGGCCGGACACACGTCCGGCCGGACCTCGCTCCTCAAGGTCCGGCCGGATAAGTGATGTTGACGACCCGGGTTGACCGGGCGGTCAGCCGCCGCCGGGCGTCAGCCGAGCAGCGTGTTCAGCTCGACCCCGGTGAGGCCGTGCGCCTCGGCCACCTCCTGGTAAACGACCTGGCCCTCATGGACGTTGAGGCCCTTGGCCAGCGCCGGATCACGGCGGAGCGCCTCGGCCCAGCCGTTGTTCGCCAGCGACACGACGTACGGGAGCGTGGCGTTGGTGAGCGCGTTGGTGGAGGTGCTCGGCACCGCGCCGGGCATGTTGGCGACGCAGTAGAAGACCGATTCGTGGACCCGGAAGGTCGGCTCGGCGTGCGTGGTCGGACGGGAGTCCTCGAAGCAGCCGCCCTGGTCGATCGCGATGTCGACAAGGACACTTCCCGGCTTCATCCGGGAGACGAGCTCGTTGGTGACCAGCTTGGGGGCCTTGGCGCCGGGGATGAGCACCGCGCCGATGACGAGGTCGGCGTCGAGGACGGCCTTCTCCAGCTCGAAGGAGTTGGACATGACGGCCTTGACCTTCGTACCGAAGATCCTGTCGGCCTCACGCAGCTTGTTGATGTCGCGGTCCAGCAGCGTCACCTCGAAGCCCATGCCGACGGCGATCTGGGTGGCGTTCCAGCCGGAGACCCCGCCGCCGATGACGACGGCCTTGGCCGGGGTGACTCCCGGGACGCCGCCCGGCAGCACGCCGCGGCCGCCGGCCGGGCGCATCAGGTGGTAGGCGCCGACCTGCGGGGCCAGCCGGCCCGCGACCTCGGACATCGGGGCGAGGAGCGGCAGCGAGCGGTTGGGGAGCTCGACCGTCTCGTAGGCGATGGCGGTGGTGCCGGACTCGATCAGGGCGTCCGTGCACTCCTTGGACGCGGCGAGGTGCAGGTAGGTGAAGAGGACCTGGTCCTTGCGCATGCGGTGGTACTCCTCCGCGATGGGCTCCTTCACCTTGAGCACCATGTCGGCGGTGGCCCACACCTCGTCGGCGGTGGGGAGGATCCGCCCGCCCGCGGCGACGAACTCCTCGTCCGTGATCGACGAGCCGGCCCCGGCGTTCGCCTCGATGAACACCTGGTGGCCGTTGCGCACGAGTTCGTGCACGCCGGCGGGGGTGATGGCCACCCGGAACTCGTTGTTCTTGACCTCGCGGGGGATGCCGACCTTCACGTCGATCACGGTCCTTGGCTCAGGGGGATTCTGGTGCAGTTCCATAGTTACCCGGATACGCCGGGCGTATCGGATGGACCGGGGCGACACCCGGCAGAGCCAGTCTAATGAAGGACTTCCAGCTGTCTAGCCTTGCAAAGTAACTTTCTCTGACGAGAAGACTACGGATTTCGCAGGCCGGAAGCATTGCCTTCCAGCAGTCGATCAGCGGCGGAACGATGCAGTCCGGCCGCGGCGGCGTCACCGAGACGCTCCAGCGTGTCGGCCAGCCGCAGCTGCAGCGCGGCCTGCAGCCGCAGGTCCCCGGCCCGGCGCGCCCAGGCCACGGCCTCCTCGCAGGTGCGCAGCGAGTCCTCCGGGCGGCCCGCGTACTCCTGGACCCGGGCCGCCTCGCTCAACGCCCGCGCGTGACCGGGCAGATCACCGAGCCGCCGGTAGCCCGCCGCGGCCGCCCGCCAGCTGCGCAGCGCCTCCCCGTACCGCCCGGCGTAGGTGTGCACGCCCCCCAGCCGCCCGTACAGCCGGGCCTCGTCGGCCCGCTCGCCCCGGGAGAGGCGCTGGGAGAGGGCGCGCCCGTACCAGTCAGCCGCCCGCTCCCAGTCCCCGAGCTCCTGGTAGGCGCCGCCTACGGATTCCATCGCCCTGGCCACCGCGTACGGGTCGTTTCCGCGCCGGCCGGCGTCCAGGGCGGCCCGGTACCGCGCCAGTGCGTCCTGGGTCCGGCCCGTCTGCGCGTCCAGGTCGGCCAGGTTCAGCAGCGCGGCGGCCTGCTCCCGGTGCAGTCCGCGGCGCACGGCCACATCCAGGACGAGCTGGTGCAGTCCGTAGAGCTCGGGCGCGGCCGGCTCCGTGCCGCGGTGCGCCACCAGGGCCCGGACGAGCGCGGAGATCAGCCGCCGGGCCAGGGTGTCCAGCTCCCCGTCGGCCACCGCGATCCGGGCGGCGGCGATCAGCACGGGCCGGCGCGCCTCCAGCCAGGCCCCGGCGGCCTCGGCGCCGGGGAACCGCAGGGCGCGCGGCAGCCCCGCGATCTTCCTGCGGGCCGCGGAGCCCTCGGGTTCGGTGACGGCGCGGCAGGACTGCAGCAGCCGTACGGTCCGCTCCAGCATCCGGGCCCGGGCGAGCTGCACCTCCGCGGGCCGCTCCTCCTCGGTCACCAGTGCCTGCAGCAGCGGGGCGAGGCAGCCGGGCACCTCGTACTGTCCGCCGCCCACCGGCTCGCCGCCCTCCGGGGCGCTTCCCCGTGCCACGCCGCCCTCCGCCACGCCGCCGGCGGCG
Organism: Streptomyces tirandamycinicus; assembly: GCF_003097515.1. Classification (NCBI taxonomy): domain Bacteria; kingdom Bacillati; phylum Actinomycetota; class Actinomycetes; order Kitasatosporales; family Streptomycetaceae; genus Streptomyces; species Streptomyces tirandamycinicus. Next base: position 1,634,498 of record NZ_CP029188.1, read on the forward strand.
TGCAGCAGCCCGAGCGCGGCGAAGTCCTCCAGGGTCGAGCGGGCCGCCGACACCGAGCATCCGGCCAGCGCCGACGCGATGTGCGCGTCCGCCCGCCCGGCGGGGGCGAGGGCCAGCAGCCGCAGCAGCCGCGCCGCGGACTGCGGCAGCGAGTCGTGGACCAGCCGGAACGCCCGGGCCAGCGGCCGGGCGCCGACGGGTGCCTCCGGATCGTCCGGCAGCCCGTGCAGCTGCTTGGTCGCGTCGGCGACCGAGGCCTGGGGCCGGGCCGCCAGCCAGCCGCCGACCAGCATCATCGCGGCGGGCTGCCCGCCGCACTGCTCGACCAGCGACTCGGCGGCCTGCGGGTCGACGGTGACCCGCACCGACCCGGTGAAACGGCTCAGCAGCTCGATCGCCGACTTGGCGTCCATGCCGCCGATGGTGCACGGCCGCACATCGGGGATGCCGGTGAGCGGTCCCTGCGAGACGGCGACGACCAGGCACTCCGGATTGTCCGGGAGCAGGGAGTCCACCTGCTCCGCGTCGGCCGCGTCGTCCAGCACGAGCACGCACCGCCGGCCGGCGAGGGCCTCGCGGACCATCTCGGTGAGCACGTCCTCGTCGGCGCCGGCCGGTGCGGCGGAGCCGAGCGTCTCCAGAAGCCCCCGCGCGGTGCGGCCGACGGGGACGGGTTCGCCGCCGGGCTCGGTGAGCCTGGCCCACAGCACCCCGTCCGGGTACGCGTCCGCCAGCCGCCGCGTCAGTTCCGCGGCGAGCGCCGTCCGGCCCGAGCCGGGCCGCCCGGCGACGAGCAGCACCCGGGCGCGAGGCGCCTTGCGCCCGGAGATCGTGTCCAGCCCGGCCCGCTCGATGTCGGCCCGCAGCGCCTTCAACTCCCGCTGCCGCCCGATGAATCGCCCACCCACGGCGCCAACGGTCCCATGTCCGGTCCGCTCCTCCGGCACGGGCCCTGCCTGCGACGGGCGGTTCTCGGACGAGGGCTCCTCGAAGTCCACCGCCTGATCCGTCACGGGCCACGCTCCCCAGTCCGTCACCGTACGAGCCGAGCCCGCACCGGGTGCCCGGGCGGGCGCTCCGAGCGTAGTTCAGGGATCACGCCGAATCCGGGAGAGCACGGCGGCGCGCGGCGGGAGTATCCCTCGATCGGATGAGCGGATGGTCACACCAGCCCTGGACCGGGGCCGTGCACCGGCCCTGCCTGCGGGGTGCCGGACGACGGCGCACCAGCGGCCCCGCCGGAGGCCGCCGCGGGCGGGCCCCGGCCTGCGCCCGGAACGGGCCGGCCGGCGGGCCCGGTCTGCGCCCGGAACCGGCGCCGGCCTACGCCTCGAACGGGCGGGCCGGCCAGGGCGCCTCGGCGGGACGCAGGGAGTCCGGTCCGTCGCCCGCGAGCGCCGCGGTCAGCGAGAGGACGCCGACCACCAGGCAGTTGTTGTGCAGCTCGCCGGCGAGCACGCCGCGCACCAGGTCCCCGAGCGGGACGCGGGCCAGCTCCATGTCCGCCTCCTCCTCGGAGACCTGGAAGCGCTCGCCCTCCACCTCGGACAGATCACGGGCCAGGAAGATCCGCACCGCCTCGTCGCAGCCGCCCGGTGTGGTGTACACGTCCGCGAGGACCCGCCAGTCGACGGCCTTGACGTGCGCCTCCTCGTACAGCTCGCGCTGGGCCGCGGTCAGCGGGTTCTCGCCGGGGACGTCGAGGAGCCCGGCGGGGATCTCCCAGAGCTTGTGCCGCACGGGATGCCGGTACTGACGCAGCACCAGGACCCGGCCGTCCTCGTCGAGCGCGACCACCGCCACCGACCCCGGGTGCACCTGGTAGTCGCGGCGCGCGACCGAGCCGTCGGGCATGACCACGTCGTCGGTGCGGACACTCGTCTTGTTGCCCCGGAACGGCGTCGCGGTGGCGGTGACCCGCCATTCCTCGGGGGTGTCCTTGATGGTCATGTGCGTGCGTCCTCCCATAACGCCGGAACCGGGGCGCGGGACGTCCTTCCGTCCCCCGCCCCGGCCACCGTAACGCCCTTCGCCCTACTCGCCCGTCCCGCGTCCTGCGTCCCGCGCCGCGGTCTTCCGCTCCACGGCCGCCTTCACCAGGCCGGCGAAGAGCGGGTGCGGACGGGTCGGGCGGGAGCGGAGCTCCGGGTGGGCCTGGGTCGCGACCAGGTAGGGGTGCACCTCGCGCGGGTACTCGACGTACTCCACGAGCTTGTTGTCCGGGGAGGTCCCGGAGAAGACGATGCCCGCCTTCTTCTCCAGCTCCGCCCGGTAGGCGTTGTTCACCTCGTAGCGGTGGCGGTGGCGCTCCTCCACGTACGGCTCGTCGGCGTATACCTCGCGGACGATGGAGCCCTCCGCGAGCTTGGCCGGGTAGAGGCCGAGGCGCATCGTCCCGCCCAGGTCGCCCGCGCCCTCCACGTACGCCAGCTGCTCCTCCATGGTGGAGACGACCGGGTGGGAGGTCCCCGCGTCGAACTCCGTGGAGTTGGCGTCGGGGATGCCGGCCAGGTTGCGCGCCGCCTCGATCACGATGCACTGCAGGCCGAGGCAGAGGCCGAGCAGCGGGATCCGGTTCTCCCGTGCGTACCGGATCGCGCCGACCTTGCCGTCGACACCGCGCTCGCCGAAGCCGCCCGGAATCAGGATCGCGTCGACGTCGCCGAGCTGCTTGTGCGCGCCCGCGGGCGTGCGGCAGTCGTCGGACGTGACCCACTTCACCTTGACCCGGGCCTTGTTGGCGAAGCCGCCGGCGCGCATGGCCTCGGTCACCGACAGATAGGCGTCCGGCAGGTCGATGTACTTGCCGACGAGCGCGACACTGACCTCGTGGTCGGGGTTGTGCACCCGGTCCAGCAGGTCGTCCCAGGTCGTCCAGTCGACGTCGCGGAACGGCAGGTCGAGCTTGCGGACGACATAGGCGTCCAGACCCTCGGTGTGCAGCACCTTCGGGATGTCGTAGATCGACTTGGCGTCGATGGCCGCGACCACGGCCGCCTCGTCGACGTCGCACATCAGCGAGATCTTGCGCTTGATGGCGGTTGGCACCTCGCGGTCGGCGCGGAGCACGATCGCGTCCGGCTGGATACCGATGTTCCGCAGCGCCGCCACCGAGTGCTGGGTCGGCTTGGTCTTCAGCTCGCCGGACGGCCCGATGTACGGCAGCAGCGAGATGTGCACGACGAAGACGTTGTCCCGGCCGACCTCGTGGCGGACCTGGCGGACGGTCTCCAGGAACGGCAGCGACTCGATGTCGCCGACCGTGCCGCCCACCTCGGTGATCACCACGTCGACGTCGTCCGTGGCCATACGGCGGATGCGGTGCTTGATCTCGTTGGTGATGTGCGGGATCACCTGGACCGTGTCGCCCAGGTACTCGCCCCGCCGCTCCTTGGCGATCACGGTCGAGTAGACCTGGCCGGTGGTGACGTTGGCGGAGCCGTCGAGGTCCACGTCGAGGAAGCGCTCGTAGTGGCCGATGTCCAGGTCGGTCTCGGCGCCGTCGTTGGTGACGAACACCTCACCGTGCTGGAACGGGTTCATCGTCCCCGGGTCGACGTTCAGGTACGGGTCGAGCTTCTGCATGGTGACCCGCAGGCCCCGCGCCTTCAGGAGCGCCCCCAGGCTGGAGGCGGTCAGGCCCTTGCCGAGGGAGGAGGCGACACCCCCGGTGACGAAGATGTGCTTGGTCGTCGTGGATGTCGAGGAACGAGCCGGCATGGCCAAGAGGGGGCTCCCGTGGTCGCGAGGTGGTCGTGCGTAACGGCGCCCACGGGGAACATCCGGGATCACCCGGGGTGCCGTCGCTGCGGTTCGGGGGCCGCCGTCCCTAGCGGGGGCACCACCGGTCCACGGGCTACCAGGGTATCAGCGCCCCGGGGAGACTGCTTCCGGCCACACGGGGCATGATGGCCTTCAGCGGGCTCCACCGGGGTTCACCGGGCGCTCACCCGTTCGGCCGCGATGCATTGCCGAGAGCGTCGCGCGGATCACCGGGGTGCGTCGTATCCTGCTCGGACACTTGATTCGGAATATCGCTGCCGAGCCAGGCCGGTGAACGGCACCACCCCCGCCTTTACCTCACAGTTTCGCCTGGGTGGGACACCCTTCCCGGAGCGAGCTCGTCATCAACCGACTGACACCCTTGACCGCAGTAAGTGCCACGCTGGGCGACGTGGCCGTTCGACTGGAGATCCACGTGGCCGGGCGCATCGAGGACTACGCACTCATCGGAGACATGCAGACCGCTGCCCTGGTCTGCCGGGACGGCACAGTCGACTGGCTGTGCCTCCCCCGCTTCGACTCGCATGCCGTCTTCGCAGGTCTTCTCGGAACCGAGGAGCACGGATTCTGGCGCCTGGGGCCGGCGTACCCGGCGGACGCGGAGCCGCCCGCGGCCAGCCGCCGGCGCTACCGGGGCGACTCCCTGATCCTGGAATCGGAGTGGGACACCCCCCGCGGCACGGTACGTGTGACGGATTTCATGCCGCCCCGCGACGGCGCACCCCAGCTCATCCGGATCGTGGAGGGCGTCAGCGGGCGGGTGCCGATGCGGTCGGCCCTGCGGATGCGGTTCAGCTACGGCCGGGTCGTGCCCTGGGTGCACAAGGTGGACAACCGCACGGTCGCCGTCGCGGGCCCCGACTCGGTGTGGCTGGACACCCCCGCCGACACCTACGGCAAGGACCTGACCACCTACTCCGACTTCACGGTCTCCCCCGGCGAACGGCTCGCGTTCACCATCAGCTGGCAGCCGTCGCACCACCAGCCGCCCGCGCTGCCCGACCCCGAGGGGGCGCTGGAGGCCACCGGGGAGTTCTGGCGCGAGTGGGTCGAGCACTGCACGTACCACGGCCCCTACCGGGAGTCGGTGGTCCGCTCGCTGATCACGCTGAAGGCCCTCACCTACGCGCCGACCGGCGGCATCGTCGCCGCGCCCACCACCTCGCTGCCCGAGGAGATCGGCGGCGTCCGGAACTGGGACTACCGCTACACCTGGCTGCGCGACGCCGCCATCACCCTCTCCTCGCTGCTGCGCACCGGCTACCGGGAGGAGGCCCGGGCCTGGCGGGAGTGGCTGCTGCGCGCCGTCGCCGGCGACCCGGAGAACCTGCAGATCATGTACGGCATCGCCGGTGAGCGGGAGCTCGGCGAGGCGGAACTGGACTGGCTGCCCGGCTACGAGGGCTCCGCGCCGGTACGCGTCGGCAACGGCGCGGCGAACCAGCTCCAGCTGGACGTCTACGGCGAGGTCACCGAGGCCCTGCACCTGGCGCATATGACGGGTCTGTCCCGCAACGACTACGCCTCGGTGCTCCAGCTGAAGCTGATCCGGTACCTGGAGGACCACTGGGACCAGCCCGACGAGGGCATCTGGGAGGTCCGCGGTCCGCGCCGGCACTTCGTCCACTCCAAGGTGATGGCGTGGGTCGCCGTCGACCGCACCATCAAGCTCATCGAGTCGGGCGACGCGGACGGACCCCTGGAGCGCTGGCGCGAGCTGCGCGACGAGATCCACCGGGACGTCTGCGAGAAGGGCTACGACAAGGAGCGCAACACCTTCACGCAGTCCTACGGGTCCAAGGAGCTCGACGCCGCGCTGCTGCTCATCCCCCAGATGGGCTTCCTGCCGCCGGACGACAAGCGCGTCATCGGCACCATCGAGGCGATCCAGCGGGAGCTGTCCACGCCGGACGGCTTCGTGCTGCGCTACCCGACGGCGGGCGACGAGGCCGGCGTCGACGGACTCGAGGGCGACGAGGGGGCGTTCCTCGCCTGCTCGTTCTGGCTCGCGGACGACCTGGCGATGATCGGGCGGGTGGACGAGGCACGCCGGCTGTTCGAGAAGCTGCTGTCGCTGCGGAACGACCTCGGGCTGCTCGCCGAGGAGTGGGACCCGAGGCTGCAGCGTCAGGTGGGCAACTTCCCGCAGGCGTTCAGCCATGTCCCGCTGATCGACACGGCGCTGCGGCTCACCGCGTCCGGCGCGTACGGCGGCTGAGGCCCCGCCTCCTTCCGCGGGCGACCGAGGCCAGGCGCTTCTTCGGCGTCCGGCCGAGGCCCCGCCTGCTTCCGCGTCCGGCCGAGGCCCCGCCTGCTTCTGCGGATGTGCGGGGCGGGACCGCTCGTACCTACGATGAGAAGGTCCTGTTCGCGCCCCGGAAGGGGGCATCATGGCGCCCCAACCGCTCGCGGAGCCGGCCCTGGCGGGACTCCGCGACTCCCTGGCCGGTGAGGCCATCACCCCGGGCGACGCCGGCTACGACGAGGCCCGGGCGCTCTTCAACGCGATGATCGACCGGCGGCCCTCGGTGATCGTCCAGTGCGAGTCGGCCGCCGACGTCGCCACGGCGGTCCGGTTCGCCCGGGAGCACGGCCTCGAGCTCGCCGTCCGCGGCGGCGGCCACGGCGTCGCCGGGCTGGCCACCACCGACGGCGGCCTCGTGGTCGACCTGCGGCGGATGCACGCCGTCACGGTGGACCCGGACGCCCGTACCGCCCGCGTCGGCGGCGGGGCCACCATGAGCGACCTGGACCGGGCCACCCAGCCGTACGCGCTGGCGACCACGGGCGGACGGGCCTCCACCACCGGGCTGGGCGGCTTCGTCCTGGGCGGTGGATCGGGCTGGCTGGAGCGGAAGTTCGGCCTCGCCTGCGACAACCTGGTGGCCGTGGACCTGGTGACGGCCGACGGCGCCGAGGTGCACGCGAGCGAGGAGGAGAACCCGGAGCTGTTCTGGGCGCTGCACGGCGGCGGCGGGAACTTCGGCGTGGCCACGTCCCTGACCCTGCGGCTGCATCCGCTGCCCGCCATGTCCGTCGCGTTCCTGTTCTTCCCCGCGGAGCGCGGGGAAGAGGTGCTCCCGGTGTACCGGGAGGTGCTGGAGTCCGCTCCGGACGAGACGGGCGGCGGCTTCATCTACCTCACCGGCCCGCCCGAGGACTTCATGCCCGAGCACCTGGTGGGGCGGGCCGTGGCCCTGGTGCTGGTGACATACGCCGGCCCGGAGCCGGAGCTGCGCAAGGCCGCGGCGCCGCTGCTCGGCCTCGGCCACGAGGCCGAGATCCTGCAGGAGCTCCCGTACGCCGAACTCCAGTGCATGATCGACGACCCGCCCGGGCTGCGGAACTACTGGTCGGCGGAGTACCTCCGGGCCCTGCCCGACCCGGCGGTGGACGCCTTCTGCGCCCGCGCCGACAGCATGATCGTGCCGTCGAACACCCAGCACATCCTCTTCCCGATGGGCGGGGCGCTGCGCCGCGGCGACTCCGAGTGGCCGCTGCCGTGGCGTACCGCCCAGTGGGTCCTGCACCCCTTCGCCATCTGGGAGGACCCGGCGGACGACGAGCGCGGCCGGCAGTGGGTCCGCGACGCCCGGACCGACATGACGCCCTGGTCGGTCGGACAGGTGTACCTGAACTTCATCGGCGACGAGGGCCGGGAGCGGGTGGTGGCCGGATTCGGCGCCGAGAACTACCGGCGGCTCGCCGGCGTGAAGGCCGCCTACGACCCCGACAACGTGTTCCGACTGAACCACAACATCAAGCCGGGCTGACAGTTGTCCTTCGAAGTTTCGCCCAGGTAGCGTCCCGGCAATGGAAACACAGGGCGGGATCACCGTGCAGCGGGCGCTCGAACTGCCCGCGCTGCGCGGCGGGCTTCCGGAGGTCGTCGCCGGAGCCGACCGGCTGAACCGCACCGTACGCTGGGTGCACGCCGGTGAGGTGCCCCACATCGCCTCACTGCTCAAGGGCGGCGAACTGCTGCTGACCACGGGGCTCGGGCTGGGCACCCGACCCGCGGAGCAGCGCGCCTTCGTGCACCGGCTCGCGGACCGCGGGATCGCGGCGCTGGTCGTGGAACTCGGCCCGCGTTTCACCCGGCTGCCCGCCAGCATCGTCGAGGCCGCCAGGACCGCCGGACTGCCGCTGATCCAGCTCCACCGCGAGGTCCCCTTCGTCTCGGTGACCGAGGAGGTCCACACCGAGATCGTCAACGGGCACTACGCGCTGCTGCAGCAGGCGGAGGAGGTGTACCGGCAGTGCACCCGCGCCCTCCTCGAAGGCGGCGGCATCCCCCGGGTGCTGCGCGTCCTGGCCGACTTCACCGCCAACCCGGTGTTCCTGGAAGCCGCCGACGGCCGGCTGCTGTACGCGGCGGGCACCGGCACCGGGCCGGCCGCGGCCGACCCGCTCCAGGTGTGGGAGGGGCTGCGCGGCCAGCGGTCGGCGCGGGAGGCGGGACCGCCGTCCGGGTCGGTCCTCGTGGACGTGCCCGGCGGAGGCCACGGCGCCGGCGCGGTACGGGCACGGCTCGTGCTGCTCGCGGTGTCCGGGCCGCTCCTTCCGGTGCACCGGATGGCTGCCGAACGGGCGGCCGGGGTGCTCGCGGTCGTCCTGATGCAGGCCCGGCAGGAGGAGGAGCTGGCGGCACGCGGCCGCGGTGACTTCCTCACCGACCTCGCCGAGGGCCGCATCGCGGCGGACGACGCGCCCGCCCAGGCGAAGGTGCTGGGATTCCGGCCCGGTGACGGCCCGCTGCTGCCGGCGGTGATGCGGCTCGCCCCCGAGCTCTCCCCGTCCGGCAACTGGGCGCTGCTGGCCCGGGCGGTGCTGGAGGAGCTGGCGTCCGTCGGTGTGCCCGTGCTGCTCGGCGTGCGCCCCGTCGAGGGGCGGGTGCCGCTGCTGCTGGGGCTGCGCTCGGAGTCGGAGCGTACGGCGGTGGCCGACCGGGTCGCGGCGGCGCTGCGCGCCGGCCTGGAACGGGCCGGCATGTCGGGTCCCGCGTGGGCCGGGTCCCATCCGCCGGTGGTCGTCGTCGGCGTGCCCGGTGGCTGGGCGGCGGCATCGGCGGGTCTGCGGCACGCGGCGGAGACCGCGGCGGCGGCGCAGGGGCTGCCCGACCGCCCGTGGTACGACGCCCGCCGTCTCGACATCGACCTGCTGCTGTGGCGGCTGCGGGAGCACCCGGACCTGGCGGCGTTCGTGGACCGCGCGGTCGGCCCGCTGCTGGAGCACGACCGCACGTCCCGCCCGCCGCTGCTGCCCACCCTCGCGACGTTCCTCGCCCACGCGGGCCGCAAGGCGGAGACGGCCCGCGAGCTCCATCTCAACCGCCAGACCCTCTACAACCGGCTGGCCCGCATCTCCGAACTCCTCGGCACCGACCTGGACGACCCCCAGACGGTCCTGGCCCTCTCCCTGGCCCTGCGCGCCCGCCGCCACACGCTGTGAGGGGCCGGGGGCAGGGGCCGCAGCCCGGGAGGGACGCCGCCGGGAGCCGCCGCCGGTGGGGTGGAGGTGCGCGTCCGCCCGGCGGGGGCCGGATGTCCGCGTCCGCCGGGGCGGTGGCCGGCCATCAGCGTCCGCCGAAGCGGGAGGCCGACCCGTCCTCGTCCGCCGCAGCGGAGGGCCGGACGTCCGCGTCCGCCGCAGCGGAGGGCCGGACGTCCGCTGCGGCGGAGCGGGGCGCGCCGGGCCGCGGGCGCCTCGGCGGGGTTCCCCGGGCCGGGGGAGCGGGCGCTCGCCGACGGTGAGCCCCTCCTCGGCGAGGAGTTCCTCCACGCCGTCGGCGAACGCGGCTCCGGCGCGGCGGTCGCCGTCAGGGCATACGCGGGCGGGCCGGCTGGGTGAGTTCGTCGTAGATGCTCAGGACCTGGGCGACGGTCTCGTCCTCCGTCGGCCAGGTCGCCGCCTGGGCGAGTCCCTCCGCCGCGAGCCGGCGGCGCCGGTCGGGTTCCGCCAGCAGCCGGCTGACCGCGGCGGCCAGGGCCACGGCATCCCCGTACGGCACGAACTCGGCTGCCGTGCCGACGAGTTCGGGCGTTCCGCCCACCCGGGTCGCCACCAGCGGCACCCCCAGCCGGAGTGCCTCCTGGGCGAGCAGCGAGCGGGCCTCCCACCTGCTCGGGAGCAGCGCGAGATCCGACACCGCCAGCAGTTCGCCGACGTCGTCGCGATGGCCGAGGAGGCGGACCGGCAGGCCCTCCCCGTCGATGCGCCGCTGCAGCGCGGCGCGTTCCCGCCCCTCCCCCGCGATCGCGACCAGCGGAACGGGGTCGAGCCCGAGCCACCGGTGGGACGCGTCGAGCAGGGTGCCGTGACCGCGACCGCGTTCGAGCCTGCCGACGGCCGTCAGCAACGGCCGCTCGACCGCGCCCAGTTCGGCCCGCATCTTGCTCTCCGGACGGTCCGGGTGCGGGGACGGCACGGCCACGGGGGCCAGGCGGGCATCGCGCGCGCCGCGGCTCCGGGCCCGGTCCACCAGCTCGGACGACGTACCGAGCACGACCGCCGCCGCCCTCGCCACCCTCCGCTCCAGCATCCGCGTCACCCTGCCGCGCGCCCCCGCGGTCCGGGGCCGGGTGTGCAGGGTGACCACCAGCGGCACGGGCCGTCCGCTGATCGCCAGGGAGGTCCGCACCGCGGCGTCGAGGCCGTGGGCGTGGACGACGTCCGCTCCCGCGCACGCCGCCCGGAGCGCCCCGACCGCCGCCGGGTCGCTGCGGCGCGGCACGGGCACGAACCGCGCCCCGGCGCCGGGGAAGTCGTATGCCTGCTCCAGGGGTGCGGGCGCGCACACGGTCACCCCCACTCCCCTCGCCACCAGGCCCCCGGCCAGTGACCTGACGTGAGCGCTGCTGCCCGCGCTGCCGCCGCCCAGTACCTGGACCGTACGCAGCTGTGTCACGCGCCAAGGATGCCAGTCCGTACGCACGTTCCGGCACCGCCGGGATGTCGTTCCCGTGTCCGCGGCCTCAACGGCCCCACGCGTATCACCCACACGGGTGAGCGCACACGGGCTGCCATCCGCACGTCCGAAACGGTTCCGCGACCTGATTGCCGGGTGGGAGGCGTGCGCGCCCGAAGTCCCCGGCAAGCCTCGGGCGTCATTGGCGCGCTCCGACCGCGCACGGCGCGGCGCGCGCGCCCGCCCCCGCGCCGTACACCACCCGGGCGACCGTCACGATCCCGCCGCCCGGCCCCACGGGCCCGTCGCGTCGAACGAGCGCAGGAACTCGTCCCTGCGATGAGTCACCCGCTGCACGAGGGCGAGCACGGCCGGGGAGACGGTCGCCGCCGCCCCTGTGGCCAGCGCGTCCGCGACGTACCTGCCCAGCTCCGGCCGCAGGCCGTCGACGAGCTCGCAGAGCCGGCCACGGGCGGGGTCTTCGGCCGCACGGCCGTCGTGGAGCGCGTCCTGCAGCGCGGGCCCACGTGGCCGGGCATACGGGCCGCATCCTGAGCAGGGTCCGGAGCGGGAGCGTCCGGAGTTCGCGCGAGGGCCGGTCCTCCCGGCCTGCCAGGACCGGTACTCGATCGGTCGTCGCCCGCTCCCGGGCAACCGGTGCGTACGCCGGTCCGGCACGGAACCACCCTGCCGGACCCGCTTCGGCACGCTGCTTCGGCAGGAAGGGCGCCGCGGCACGGGGACGCCCCGGCGGGGCCACCGGGCACGTCCGGTCCCGGGCCTCGTGCCCGGACCTCCCGCGCGTCCGGTCCCGGGCGCGCGCTCAGACCTCCGCGCGCGCCGTCGCCAGCAGTTCCTCCGCGTGCGCCCGCGCCGTCTCCGAGTCCTCCTGGCCGGCGAGCATCCGGGACAGCTCGCGCACCCGGTCCTCTCCCTGGAGGACCGTGACGCCGGACCGGGTCACCGATCCGTCGTCGGTCTTCTCGACCAGCAACTGCCGGTCCGCGAACGCCGCCACCTGCGGCAGGTGCGTCACCACGACCACCTGCGCGGACTTCGCGAGCTTGGCGAGGCGCCGGCCGATCTCCACCGCAGCCTTGCCGCCGACGCCCGCGTCGACCTCGTCGAAGAGGTACGTCGGCACCGGGTCGGTGCCCGCGAAGACGACCTCCACCGCCAGCATCACGCGCGAGAGCTCTCCGCCGGACGCGCCCTTGGCGATCGGCCGCGGCTGCGCGCCCGGGTGCGGGGCGAGCAGCAGCTCGACCTCGTCGGCGCCCGACGACGTGTAGGCGACGGTCCGCCCGCCGACCTCGACACCCTCGGGGTCGTCGGTCTGGCGTACGGCGATCGTGACGCGCGCGTGCGGCATCGCGAGGTGCGCCAGCTCCGCCGTCACCGCCTCCGCGAACCGGGCCGCCGCAGCCGTACGGGCGTCCGTCAGCGCCTGGGCGAGGCCGGACAGTTCGGTGCGCAGGGCGTCGCGTTCCGCCGTCAGCTCGCCGATCCGGTCGTCGTCGCCCTCGAGTTCCGTCAGCCGGGCGGCGCCGTCCTCGGCCCAGGCCAGGACGGCGGCGATGTCCTCTCCGTACTTGCGGGTGAGCCCGCCGAGCGCGGATCGCCGCTCCTCGACCGCCGCGAGCCGCAGCGGATCGGCGTCGAGGTCGTCGGCGTACCCGGCGAGTTCGCCCGCGACGTCGGCGAGCAGAATGGAGATCTCGCCCATCCGGTCGGCGAGCGCGGCCAGCGCCGGATCGTGCGCACGTACGGCGTCCAGGGCCCGTCCGGCTCCGGCGACGAGCGTGGCCGCGTCGACGCCCTCGGGGTCCTCCGGGTTCCCGGCGAGCGCCGCGTGCGCCACGGAGGCGGCGGAGGCGAGGGCCTCGGCGTGCCCCAGCCGCTCGGCCTCGGCGGCCAGCTCCACGTCCTCACCGGCCCGCGGTTCCACGGCCGCGACCTCGTTCAGCCCGAAGCGCAGCAGGTCGGCTTCCTGGGCACGCTCGCGGGCGCGGGTGGTGAGTTCGGCCAGCTCGGCGGAGACGGCCTTCAGCCGCCGGTACGCGGCCGCGTACTCGGCGTGCGGCCCGGCGACCGCGTCCCCCGCGTACCGGTCCAGGGCCTGCCGCTGGCGGGCGGGCTTCAGCAGCCCCTGCTGGTCGGTCTGCCCGTGGACGGCCACGAGCTCGTCGGCCAGCTCGGTCAGCATGCCGACCGGAACCGAACGCCCGCCGAGGTGCGCCCGGGAGCGGCCCTCCGCGGAGATCGTCCGGCTGATCAGCAGCGCCCCGTCGTCGAGTTCGGCGCCCGCCTCCTCGGCCCGTACGGCCACGGGAGCCCCCGCGGGTACGCTGACCCGCCCCTCCACGACGGCCGACCTGGCGCCGATCCGTACGAGGGCGGGGTCGGCGCGCCCGCCGAGCAGCAGCCCGAGGCTGGTGACGACCATGGTCTTGCCCGCACCGGTCTCACCGGTGACCGCCGTGAACCCCGGCGACAGCTCGACGACGGCGTCGTCGATGACCCCGAGCGACCGTATCCGCATCTCCTCCAACACGGGGAAGACCTTACGAGGTCCGGGGCCGGGTGTGCGACGGCCCCCGCCTCCCGGGTACGCATCCGCAGGTCGGCGCGCCCCTCATCACCCGTGGGGGTGGCCGGCGCGGGGGCGGGCGGACCCCGTCGCGGCGGGACGGCACGAGGGCCGCCGGGCCGGCACGAGGGCCCTGGCCACGGGGGCGGCAGGCACACGCGAGGAGCCTGGCCCCCAGGGCGCCGTGCACGCGCGAGGGTCTGGCTCCGAGACGGCAGACCGGGGGTAGGGCCACCGGCAGCGTGCCGGCAGGGCGGGCCGGGGACCGCGGGCGGCGTGCCGAGGGACGCTCCGCCGACCCGGGCCACCGGCCCCGTCACCCGCCGCGCCTGGCACTCGCACTGCACCCCGCGCCCTTCCGGCAGCGGGCACCCTTGCGGCAGCGAGCACTCGTACGGCGTCCCGCCGCACGGCTCCGGTCAGGTGTCGCCGTGCGGGGCGCCCCGCCAGCCCGAGACCGGCAGCGCGAACTTCGCCACCAGCCGGTCCGTGAACGACGCGTGGTGCAGCCGGGCCAGCCGTACGGGCACCTTGCCGCGCCGCACCTCCACCCGCGCCGCCGCCGGGAGCTCGACGGCGCGGCGCCCGTCGCACCACAGCACACCGTGCGGGGTGTTGGGCTGCACCTCGACCGCCAGGACCGACGACGGCGAGGTGACCAGGGGCTTGGCGAACAGGGCATGGGCGCTGATCGGCACCATCAGCAGCGCCTCCACCTCGGGCCAGACCACCGGCCCGCCCGCCGAGAACGCGTACGCGGTCGACCCGGTCGGCGTGGCGCACACGATGCCGTCGCAGCCGAAGCCGCTCACCGGCCGCCCGTCGATCTCCAGGACGACCTCCAGCATCCGCTCCGGGGACACCTTCTGCACGGCGGCCTCGTTCAGCGCCCAGTCACGGTGCACGATGTCGCCGTTGCGGCGCACGACCACGTCGACGGTCATCCGCTCCTCGACCTCGTACTCCCGGCTCACCACCCGGTCGACGACCCGGTCCAGGTCGTCCCGCTCCGCCTCGGCGAGGAACCCGACCCGCCCCAGGTTGACCCCGAGCATCGGAACCCCCGAGGCCCGGGCGAACTCGGCGCCGCGCAGCAGGGTGCCGTCACCGCCGAGCACGATGAGCAGCTCGCACCCGTCGAGCACCTCCGGCGTCGCCTCGGGCACGGTCTCCACGGACCGCGGCAGCGGGAGGTCGGCGGCCTCGAAGGCGAGCACCCGCACCCCGATGCCCGCGCGCAGCAGTCCCTGGACGACGAGTTCGGCGCTGCGGATCGCCGCGGGCCGGCCGGTGTGGGCCAGCAGGAAGACGGTACGGGTCCGGGCCCGCGCGTCCAGGGTGGTCTCACTCGTATCGGTCAACGCGGCCCCTCCGCCACTGCGCGCTCGACGTCCGCCGGGTCGAGCTCCGGCGCCCCGGCCCGGAGCCAGAGAAAGTACTCGACATTGCCCGAGGGGCCCGGCAGCGGACTGGCGGTCACGCCCAGCACGCCGAGCCCCAGCTCGCCCGCCTGTCGCGCCACGGTCCGCACCGCCTCGGCACGCAGCTCCGGGCTGCGGACCACTCCGCCGCTGCCGAGGCGCTCCTTGCCTACCTCGAACTGCGGCTTGACCATCAGGACGAGATCGGCGCCGGGCGCCGCGCAGCGCACCAGCGCGGGCAGCACCAGGCCCAGCGGGATGAAGGACAAGTCCCCGACGATCAGGTCCACCGCCTTCCCGCCGATCGCCTCCAGGGTCAACTCACGGACATTCGTACGGTCCTTGACCGTCACGCGTTCATCGCTGCGGAGCGACCAGGCCAGCTGTCCGTACCCGACGTCGACGGCGACGACATGGGCGGCGCCGGCCCGCAGCAGCACATCGGTGAACCCGCCCGTGGAGGCGCCCGCGTCCAGCGCCCTGCGCCCTTCCGTCCTCAGGCCCCGCGGCACGAACGCCGCGAAGGCGCCGGCGAGCTTGTGGCCGCCGCGTGAGACGTACTCGGGGTCGCCGTCGTCCTGGGCGACGACGATGGGGGCACTGGTCTCCACCTGGGTGGCGGGCTTGGCGGCGGTGTTGCCGCCGACGGTCACCCGGCCCGCCGCGATCAGCTGGCTCGCGTGCTCGCGCGAGCGGGCCAGCTTGCGGCGTACCAGCTCGGCGTCGAGACGGCGGCGTGCCACTCCTGCCACGTTCGGTTCAGCTCCTGGGGTCGTGCGAGTCGTCCGGTCGGGCGTCCAGCGCGGTCAGCGTGTCGCGCAGCCCTCTGTGTACATCCTCGTACACCTCCAGGTGGCCGTCCGCGGGGAGGTGGTCGGCGTCGGCCAGCCGCTCGAGGTGCGCGTCGACCCCGGCGTGGCCGGTGGGGACGCGCTGGACGCCGAGGGGCGCGGGGGCGGCCGGATCGTACGCCGGCTCCCCGGCCGCGACGGTGGCACCCGTGGCGTCCTGGGTCACGGCGATACCCGTGGCGGCCTCGGTGACGGCGGTTCCGGTGCCCTCCCGGGTGACGGCAGCGCCGTCGGCGGGCGCGGTGGCGTGTCGCGCGTCCGGCGGGCCCGCCGCGGGGCGGGGCACCGGGAACGGCTCCCCGGAACCGCCCTGCGCCGCCCCGTACGGCTCGTGCGCCGCCGGGAGCGTCTCGTTCGCGTCGCTCATGCCCAGACGCTACCGCGAAGCCCTGGGGTACCGTCGATCACAATGGCGACGACAGAGGAGTGCCGCGGCGCACTCGACAGACTTTCGGACAATCTCGCGAAAGCGGACGGCGACGTGCGCAGCGCGGCCACCCTCGACCGCTCCCTGAGCTGCCACATCAGGGACCTGGACCTCACCTTCACCGGTCGCCTCGCGGAGGGCCGGATCGCGGTCCTCGACACGCTCGACGGACCGCCCCCGGAGAAGGCCGACATCCGGCTGGAGATGACCGGCGACGACCTGGTCGCGATGGTCGACGGGCGGCTGAACTTCGCGAAGGCCTGGGCCTCGGGCCGGGTCAGGCTCGAGGCGGGTTTCCGCGATCTGCTGCGGCTCAGGGCACTGCTGTAGTGCCGGAGTGCCGCCGCGGCCAGGGCAACCGCAGTCGCCCGCGGCGCCGCCGCGGCCACCGCGCCGGTACGGCCCCCTCCGCGCCGGTCCGGTGCCCGGTACACCGCCGCGGCCACCACACGCCGTAGCGGCCGGTGCGCCACCGCGCCTCAGGGCAAGGCCGCACTCGCCTCCGCGGCCGCGCCGGAAGCGGACGGCCGCGGGGCCTGCGACGGCGTCCTGCCGCGCCGCGCCAGCGGCACCACCAGGGGCGTACCGGTCTCCGGGTCGTCGATGACCTGTGCACGGACCCCGAAGACCCGCTCGACGAGCCCGGCGGTGACCACGTCCCCCGGCGGACCCTCCGCGGCGATCCTCCCACCCCGCATGGCGATCAGATGGGTGGCGTAGCGCGCCGCCTGGTTGAGGTCGTGCAGCACCGCGACGAGCGTGCGGCCCTGCGTCTCGTGCAGTTCGGCGCAGAGGTCGAGGACCTCCAGCTGGTGCTGGATGTCGAGGAAGGTGGTCGGCTCGTCGAGGAGCAGCAGCGGCGTCTGCTGCGCCAGCGCCATCGCGATCCACACCCGCTGGCGCTGCCCGCCGGACAGCTCGTCGACATAGCGGTCGGCGAGTTCGGCGACCCCGGTCGCCGCCATCGACTCCCGGACGATCCGCTCGTCCTCCTGCGACCACTGGCGCAGCAGGCCCTGGTGCGGGTACCGGCCCCGGGCCACCAGGTCCCCGACGGTGATGCCGTCGGGGGCCACCGACGACTGGGGCAGCAGCCCGAGCGTCCGCGCGACCTTCCTCGCGGGCATGGACTGGATCGTCTGCCCGTCCAGCAGCACCCGGCCCTGACTGGGCTTCAGCATCCGTGAGAGCGCCCGCAGCAGCGTGGACTTCCCGCACGCGTTCGGGCCGACGATGACCGTGAACGAGTTGTCGGGTATCGCGACCGAGAGGTCCTCGGCGATCACCCGCCGGTCGTAGGCGAGGGTGACCGACTCCGCGGTGAGGCGCTGCATGGAGGTACTCCTGGGGTTCTTCTCGGTCCGGTACGGCCCGGCGCTGCCGGGCCCGGCCTGGGCCGACGTGTCCGGCCCGCCGACTTGGGCCGCCGTGTCCGGCCCCCCGGCTTGGGCCGTCATATCCGGCCCCCGGTCCGGGCCGTCATATCCGGCCCGCCTTGCGTTCGGTGACGAGCAGCCAGAGCAGGTAGACGCCGCCGAGCACCCCGGTGACGACACCGACCGGCAGCCGGCGGTCGCCGAACGCCGAGGTGGCCACCCAGTCGGCGACGACCAGCAGGGCGGCGCCCAGCACGGCGCTCGCGGCCACGTTCGGACCGGGCGAGCGGGTGAGCCGGCGGGCGAGCTGCGGGGCGCTGAGCGCCACGAAGACGATCGGGCCCGCCGCGGCCGTGGCGACGGCGGTCAGCAGCACCGCGGAGCCCATCAGCACGGCGCGGGTCCGTTCGACGCGGATGCCGAGCGCGTACGCGGCGTCGTCGCCCATCTCCAGCATCCGCAGGGGCCGCCCGTAGGCCAGGGACAGCGGGATGAGCACCGCGCAGACGGCGAGCAGCGGCCAGAACTGGCTCCAGTCGAGGCCGTCGAGCGAGCCCGTCATCCACGTGACGGCCCGGGTGGCGTCGACGAGGTCGGCCTTGGTGACGAGGTAGTGGATGGCGCCGGTGAGCATCGCGGCGATGCCGATGCCCACCAGCACCAGCCGGTAGCCGTGCACGCCCCGCTTCCAGGCGAGGAGGTAGACGGCCGCGCCGGTCGCCAGTCCGCCGGCCATCGCGCCGCCCGCGGTGGCGAAGGCGTCGCCCCCGAACAGCACGATCACCGTCAGCGCGCCGACGCTCGAGCCCTGGGCGAATCCGAGCACGTCCGGACTGCCCAGCGGATTGCGCGAGATGGACTGGAAGAGCGCCCCGCCGACCGCGAGCGCCGCACCGACCAGCAGCGCCACCAGGACCCGCGGCAGCCGTACGTCCCGGACGATGAACTCCTGCGCGGCTGTGCCGTCGCCGAGCAGGGTGGCGACGACCTCGCCGGGCGCCATCGGGAAGTCACCGCTGCCGACGAGCACGACGGCGGCGGCCAGCGCGGCGGCCAGCAGCAGCAGGACGGCGAGGGCCGCCCTCGGGTCCACCCGCACGGACAGCCCGCCCGGGGTGCGTATCGCCTTCACGGCCTTCACAGCTGCGCCATCCTCTTGCGCCGTACGAGATGGATGAACACGGGTCCGCCGATGAACGCGGTGACCACGCCGACCTGCAGCTCCGAGGGACGGGCGACCATCCGGCCGACGACGTCCGACCCGAGCAGCAGCACGGGCGACAGCACGGCGGCGTACGGCAGGATCCACCGCATGTCGGGGCCGGTGACGGCCCGGACGAGATGCGGGACCATCAGCCCGATGAACACGATGGGCCCGCAGGCGGCGGTCGCCGCACCGCACAGCAGGGTGACCGCGACCATGGCCAGCACCCGGGTCCGGTTGACATGGGCGCCCAGGGCACGGGCGGTGTCTTCGCCCATCTCCATTGCGTTGAGCGGCCGGGCGATCAGCAGGGCCAGCACCACCCCGGCGGCGATGAAGGGCGTCACCTTGCCGATCGTCGCGGGATCGGCCGAGGCGAGCGAGCCGACGGTCCAGAAGCGCAGCCGGTCCAGGGCCGCCGAGTCCAGCAGCTGCACGGCGTTGACATAGCCGAACAGCGCGGCCGTGGCGGCCGTACCGGCGAGCGCGAGCCGTACCGGCGTGGCACCGCGACTGCCGCCCAGCACGTACACGGCCACCGAGACCACGCCGGCGCCGAGAAGGGCGAACCACACGTACTCGGAGATCGAGGTGACCCCGAGGAAGCTGATGGCCGTGACGACCGCGGCGGCCGCGCCCGCGTTGACCCCGAGCAGACCGGGCTCGGCGAGCGGATTGCGGGTCAGCGCCTGCATCACCGCACCGGAGAGGCCCAGGGCGACGCCCACCAGAAGGCCGAGCACCGTCCTCGGCACCCGGACATCGCGGATCACCACGTCGTTGCCGGTACCGGTGTTCTGGAAGAGCCCGTGCCACACATCGGCGACCGGTACCGGCTTGGCACCGATCGCGATGCTCGCGACACAGACCAGTATCAGGACGGCGACGGCGAGCAGCAGACCGGCCGCGCGCAGCGCATGGCGCCCACCCGGCTCGGGCGCGGATGCCGCGGCCGTCCGGTCCGCGCTCTGTTCGGGAGGACTGTCGACCAACACGCGGTTAGGTTAGCCTACCCTGCCAACTCGCCCTGCCGGGGGGAGCGATCCGGGTCCCATCCCGCCGCGTCCGCTCACCGGCCGGTGTCTTCCCCGCCTGCGGCGACCCGCCCCTCCCCGCCGGCCCCGCCCTCCGGTGCGTTCACCGGTGCGTTCACCGGCCGGCGCCTTCCCGGCCTCCCGGCAACCGGCCCCGGTCCCCCGTGTCCGTTCACCAGCCCAGCCGGGCCAGGGCCTTCCCCGCCTCGGGCGACCGGTCCCCGTCCCCCGCATACGTCCACGCCGCCGCACACAGTGCCCGCAGCCCGTCGAGCCGCCCGCCGTCCCCGTCGATCACCAGCGCGTCCCCCCGCACGGATGCCGTCCAGCCACCGCAGGCGAACCCCTCACCTGAACCGGCGGACCTCACCTCGGGCTGTCCGGTGAGCAGCCCCCTCAGGTCCTCGTCCACGTAGGTCGGCCGGTGCTTCGGCTCCGCACGCAGCAGCTGCGCCGGGTCCGTCACCCCCGTCAGCACCAGCAGCGAGTCCACCCCGCCGTTGAACGCGCCCTCGATGTCGGTGTCGAGCCGGTCCCCGATCACCAGTGGCCGCTCGGCGCCGGTCCGCAGGACCGTCTCCCGGTGCATCGGCGGCAGCGGCTTCCCCGCGACCTGCGGCCGGCGGCCGGTCGCGATCCGCACGGCCTCGACCGCCGCGCCGTTCCCCGGCGCGATCCCCCGCGCACTCGGGATCGTCAGGTCCGTGTTCGACGCGAACCACGGCACCCCGCGCGCCACCGCGTACGACGCCTCGGCGAGCCGGCCCCACGTCAGCTCCGGGCCGCCGTACCCCTGGACCACGGCCGCCGGGTCGTCGTCCGCCGAGTCCACCGGCTCCAGACCGCGCTCGCGCAGCGCCACCCGCAGCCCCTCACCGCCGATGACGAGCACCCGCGAACCCGCCGGGACCTGTTCGGCGATCAGCCGGGCCACGGCCTGTGCCGAGGTGATCACATCGTGGGCCTGCGCGGGCACGCCCAGTTCGGTGAGGTGCGCCGCCACCGCCTCCGGCGTGCGCAGGGCGTTGTTCGTGACGTACGCCAGATGCATCCCGCCGTCGCGCGCCGTCCGCAGGGACGCCACCGCGTGCGGCACGGGCTCCCCTCCGGCGTACACCACCCCGTCGAGGTCGAGCAGAGCCGTGTCGTACACCTCGCTGAGCGGCCGCGCGCTGCCGCCCGGCCTGGTTCCGCCCTGCTCACCCATGCCGCTCCGCTCCTCACTCCCGGCTCCCGGTCCACCCGGCCGGAGCCCTCGATCCGTGGCGCGCCCCGATCTCGCGCGCTCCCCCGATCATCGCTCATCCCACCGGCCACATACGATGCACCAATGAGCGCGCGAGGTGACAGGGCAGCCGAGGGTCTGCACATGGTCCCGTTCCGTGGACTCCGCTACGTCCCCGAGCGGGTCGGCAGCCTCGCCGCGGTGACCTCGCCCCCCTACGACGTCGTCGTACGGCCCGACGGGCTGCACCATCTCGAGTCCGCGGACCCGTACAACATCGTCCGGCTGATCCTCCCCCAGGCGGCGACCGCCAGCGCGCGCCACGAACAGGCCGCCGAGACCCTCGAACGCTGGGTCGCCGAGGGCGTCCTCGCCCCCGACCCGCAGCCCGCGCTGTACGTCTACGAGCAGCGCCGGGGCGTCATCCTGCAGCGCGGCATCATCGGGGCGCTGGCCCTCTCCGCCCCCGAGGAGGGCGTCGTCCTCCCGCACGAGGACGTGATGCCGCACGTGGTGGCCGACCGCACGGACCTGATGCGCACCACCGGCGCCAATCTCGAACCGCTGCTGCTGACCTACCGCAGCGAGGGTCCCGCGAACGGGGCGAGCGCGGTCATCGAACGCGTCATCCACGAGGAACCCCTGCTGTCGACGACCACCGAGGACGGGTTCAGCCACCGCCTCTGGTCGGTCACCGACGCCGGCGACCTCGCCGACATCGCCGCCGACCTGGCCCGCCAGCAGGCGCTGATCGCCGACGGCCACCACCGCTGGGCCACCTACCTCCAGCTCCGCGACGAGCAACGCACGCCCGGTGCCTGGAGCTACGGCCTGGTCCTGCTCATCGACACCGCCCGCTATCCCCTCCAGGTCAGGGCCATCCACCGGCTGCTGAACCGGCTGCCGGTCGCGGACGCGCTCGCCGCGGTGGACGGGCTGTTCCGGGTACGCCGGATCGACGGGCCGCTGTCGCACGCCCTCGGCGCCCTGGCGGAGGCCG
This sequence comes from Streptomyces tirandamycinicus, assembly GCF_003097515.1. Taxonomy (NCBI): domain Bacteria; kingdom Bacillati; phylum Actinomycetota; class Actinomycetes; order Kitasatosporales; family Streptomycetaceae; genus Streptomyces; species Streptomyces tirandamycinicus. Next base: position 1,656,316 of record NZ_CP029188.1, read on the forward strand.
TCGGCGAGGGCAACGCGTACGTTCTCGCCGGGGACGGCCGCTTCCATCTGATCGACCGGCCCGACCCCGCGCTCCTGGAGCGTACGGTCCCGGCCGACCGCCCGGACGCCTGGCGCCGGCTCGACGCGACCGTGCTCCACGCCACCCTGCTGGAGCGGATCTGGCACATCCCGGACTCGCCCGAGCAGATCACCTACATCCACGACACGGAGGCCGCGGTGGTCCAGGCGGAGCGCCGAGGTGGCACAGCCGTGCTGATGCACCCCGTACGCGAGGAGGTCGTGCGGGACCTGGCCCGGCAGGGTGTCACGATGCCCCGCAAGTCGACGTCCTTCGGCCCGAAGCCGGCGACGGGACTGGTACTGCGCAGCCTGAGCCTGGACTGACGGACCCCGGCACGCCGGGCGCAGGGCGAGGAGAGGCTCGGTACGAGGAGGACCCGGCGCCCGAGCTGTTCCGCTCGGGCGCCGGGCCCTCGGTCGTCGTGCGTGCCCTCCGTCGGCGACGCGGGATCAGGCCCTGCCGCCGCCGTCCTGGTCATCTCCCGTGGAGCTTGCGGGAGTTGCGGATTCGGCCGTTGCGCCTTCGGACGGGGCGGCGGGAGCACCGTCGCCCGGGTTGCGTACGGCGGCACCCTCGGCACCCTCGGCACCCTCGGCACCGTCAGCGTTCCCGGCGGGCTCGTCGGTCCCGGCGTCCGCCGCCCCGTCGCCGTTGCCGGCGTCGGCGTCGGCGTCGGCGTCGGCGTCGGCGTCGGCCAGCGCATCGACGAACTCCACGCCGTCCAGCTCGGCAAGCCGGTCGGAGGCGTCGGTCGAACCGTCCTTGTCCGCCTCGACGGCCTTCGCGAACCACTCGCGCGCCTCGGTCTCCCGGTCGGCGGCCAGAAGTGCGTCGGCGTACGCGTACCGAAGCCGCGCGGTCCACGGCTGCACCGCGTTCGACGCCAGTTCGGGGCTCTGCAGCGTCACGATGGCCGCGTCCAGTTGACCCATGTCCCGGCGGGCACCCGCGGCGACGAGCCGCATCTCGACCTGGCCGGCCTTGTCGAGCTTCTGCACCTCGGCCTCACCGGCCATCGCCAGCGCCCGCTCGGGCCGGCCCATGCCGCGCTCGCAGTCGGCCATGACGGGCCAGAGCTCGACACCGCCGGTCATCCGGCGCGCGGCACGGAACTCCGCCAGCGCCTCCGGGTACCGCTGGGTCGCGTAGGCGGCGAACCCTGCGGCCTCCCGCACCGCGGCCACCCGGGACGCGAGCCGCAGCGCCACGCGGGAGTACCCGTACGCCTGCTCCGGCTCCTCGTCGATCAGCCGCGCGACCATGACGAGGTTCCTCGCGACGTCCTCGGCGAGCGTCCTGGGCAGGCTCTGCAGCTCCTGGCGGACGTCCTTGTCGATCTCCTCACCGGTGACGTCCTCGGGAATCGGCAGCCGCTTGATCGGCTCCCGGTCCCTGTCCCTCCCCCGGTCGTCACGCCGATCGTCCCGGCGACCGTACCCTCCACGGTCGCCACCGGCACGATCGCCCCCGCGGGGCCGCCCGTAGCCACCGCGGTCGTCATCCCGTCGCGGCCCACGCGGCCTCTCGTCACGACGCGGCCCACGCTCATCACGACGGTCATCACGACGGAAGCCACCGCGATCGTCGTCACCGCGCGGCCCACGCTCATCACGACGCTCATCACGGCGCCCATAACCGCCGCGGTCATCACGCCGACCGTCGCGGCGCCCGTAACCGCCGCGGTCGTCGTCACGACGCGGACCGCCGTAGCCACCACGGCTCTCATAGCCGCCGCGGCCCTCACGACGGAAACCACCACGGTCGTCATCACGACGCGGCCCACGCTCATCACGACGGTCATCGCGACGGAAGCCGCCGCGGTCGTCGTCACGACGCGGACCGCCGTAACCACCACGGCTCTCATAGCCGCCGCGGCCCTCACGACGGAAACCACCACGGTCGTCATCACCACGCGGCCCACGCGGCCGATCGTCACGACGCCCAGAACCGCCGCGGTCATCACGCCGATCGTCACGACGCCCGTAACCGCCGCGGTCGTCGTCACGACGCGGACCGCCGTAACCACCACGGCCCTCGTAGCCGCCGCGGCCCTCACGACGGAAACCACCACGCTCATCGTCACGACGCGGCCCACGCTCATCACGACGGTCATCACGCCGATCGTCACGACGCCCATAGGCACGCTCGTCACGAGGGAAGCGGCCGTCACGGCCGTCGTCCCGGCGGTCGTCACGACGTCCGTAACCACGGTCGTCGCGGGGGAAGGAGCCACCGCGGGCTCGATCGTCGCGACGCGGTCCACCGCGGTCGTCGCGGCGGTAACCGCCCCCACGGTTGTCGTCCCGACGCGGGCCCCCGCGATAGCCGCCCCGATCGCCGCCACCGTCTCGGCGGCGCGGCTCGCGCTCAGGACGATCGTCGGCTGAGTTGGTGGGCATCGGTGAGGCTCCTGTCTTTGGGTACCGCAGTCAATTCTCGCGCAGTCGGCCGGCCGACGCGCTTCGGGAAACATGCAAAACAAAAGGACCCGTGGTCCCAGCTGAACGCTGGGACCACGGGTCCTGAAAGATTGTTCGGCGGCGTCCTACTCTCCCACAGGGTCCCCCCTGCAGTACCATCGGCGCTGAAAGGCTTAGCTTCCGGGTTCGGAATGTAACCGGGCGTTTCCCTAACGCTATGACCACCGAAACCCTATCAAACCATCGAACCAGCCGACCAGCACCCCACCACCGGCGGTAACGCGGTCTCGGCATGTTCGCAACTTCAGAACAAACACAGTGGACGCGAGCAACTGAGGACAAGCCCTCGGCCTATTAGTACCGGTCAACTCCACCAGTCACCTGGCTTCCATATCCGGCCTATCAACCCAGTCGTCTACTGGGAGCCTTACCCCATCAAGTGGGTGGGAGTCCTCATCTCGAAGCAGGCTTCCCGCTTAGATGCTTTCAGCGGTTATCCCTCCCGAACGTAGCCAACCAGCCATGCCCTTGGCAGGACAACTGGCACACCAGAGGTTCGTCCGTCCCGGTCCTCTCGTACTAGGGACAGCCCTTCTCAAGACTCCTACGCGCACAGCGGATAGGGACCGAACTGTCTCACGACGTTCTAAACCCAGCTCGCGTACCGCTTTAATGGGCGAACAGCCCAACCCTTGGGACCGACTCCAGCCCCAGGATGCGACGAGCCGACATCGAGGTGCCAAACCATCCCGTCGATATGGACTCTTGGGGAAGATCAGCCTGTTATCCCCGGGGTACCTTTTATCCGTTGAGCGACGGCGCTTCCACAAGCCACCGCCGGATCACTAGTCCCGACTTTCGTCCCTGCTCGACCCGTCGGTCTCACAGTCAAGCTCCCTTGTGCACTTACACTCAACACCTGATTGCCAACCAGGCTGAGGGAACCTTTGGGCGCCTCCGTTACCCTTTAGGAGGCAACCGCCCCAGTTAAACTACCCATCAGACACTGTCCCTGATCCGGATCACGGACCCAGGTTAGACATCCAGCACGACCAGAGTGGTATTTCAACGACGACTCCACCTGAACTGGCGTCCAAGCTTCACAGTCTCCCACCTATCCTACACAAGCCGAACCGAACACCAATATCAAACTGTAGTAAAGGTCCCGGGGTCTTTCCGTCCTGCTGCGCGAAACGAGCATCTTTACTCGTAGTGCAATTTCACCGGGCCTATGGTTGAGACAGTCGAGAAGTCGTTACGCCATTCGTGCAGGTCGGAACTTACCCGACAAGGAATTTCGCTACCTTAGGATGGTTATAGTTACCACCGCCGTTTACTGGCGCTTAAGTTCTCAGCTTCGCCCCACCGAAATGGAGCTAACCGGTCCCCTTAACGTTCCAGCACCGGGCAGGCGTCAGTCCGTATACATCGCCTTACGGCTTCGCACGGACCTGTGTTTTTAGTAAACAGTCGCTTCTCGCTGGTCTCTGCGGCCACCCCCAGCTCAGAGTGCAAGACTCATCACCAGGCGTGGCCCCCCTTCTCCCGAAGTTACGGGGGCATTTTGCCGAGTTCCTTAACCATAGTTCACCCGAACGCCTCGGTATTCTCTACCTGACCACCTGAGTCGGTTTAGGGTACGGGCCGCCATGAAACTCGCTAGAGGCTTTTCTCGACAGCATAGGATCATCCACTTCACCACAATCGGCTCGGCATCAGGTCTCACCCACATGAGAGACGGATTTGCCTATCTCTCGGGCTACACCCTTACCCCGGGACAACCACCGCCCGGGCTGGACTACCTTCCTGCGTCACCCCATCGCTTACCTACTACCACCTCGGGTCAGCGGCTCCACCACTCCGACCTCGTCCGAAGACTCAGCCGGCGGCTTCACGGCCTTAGCATTAATGGGCTCGATACTGGGCGTTTCAAAGCGGGTACCGGAATATCAACCGGTTGTCCATCGACTACGCCTGTCGGCCTCGCCTTAGGTCCCGACTTACCCTGGGCAGATCAGCTTGACCCAGGAACCCTTAGTCAATCGGCGCACACGTTTCCCACGTGTGTATCGCTACTCATGCCTGCATTCTCACTCGTGAACCGTCCACAACTCGCTTCCACGGCTGCTTCACCCGGCACACGACGCTCCCCTACCCATCACAGCACCCGTTAGGGCTACCTGCTGCAATGACACGACTTCGGCGGTACGCTTGAGCCCCGCTACATTGTCGGCGCGGAATCACTTGACCAGTGAGCTATTACGCACTCTTTCAAGGGTGGCTGCTTCTAAGCCAACCTCCTGGTTGTCTCTGCGACTCCACATCCTTTCCCACTTAGCGTACGCTTAGGGGCCTTAGTCGATGCTCTGGGCTGTTTCCCTCTCGACCATGGAGCTTATCCCCCACAGTCTCACTGCCGCGCTCTCACTTACCGGCATTCGGAGTTTGGCTAAGGTCAGTAACCCGGTAGGGCCCATCGCCTATCCAGTGCTCTACCTCCGGCAAGAAACACACGACGCTGCACCTAAATGCATTTCGGGGAGAACCAGCTATCACGGAGTTTGATTGGCCTTTCACCCCTAACCACAGGTCATCCCCCAGGTTTTCAACCCTGGTGGGTTCGGTCCTCCACGAAGTCTTACCTCCGCTTCAACCTGCCCATGGCTAGATCACTCCGCTTCGGGTCTAGAGCGTGCAACTCAAACGCCCTCTTCGGACTCGCTTTCGCTACGGCTTCCCCACACGGGTTAACCTCGCTACACACCGCTAACTCGCAGGCTCATTCTTCAAAAGGCACGCAGTCACGAGACGCACCCCAAAGGACACGTCCGACGCTCCCACGGCTTGTAGGCACACGGTTTCAGGTACTATTTCACTCCGCTCCCGCGGTACTTTTCACCATTCCCTCACGGTACTATCCGCTATCGGTCACCAGGGAATATTTAGGCTTAGCGGGTGGTCCCGCCAGATTCACACGGGATTTCTCGGGCCCCGTGCTACTTGGGAATAACTCAAACGAGCCGCTAACGTTTCAGCTACGGGGGTCTTACCCTCTACGCCGGGCCTTTCGCATGCCCTTCGCCTACATCAACGGTTTCTCACTCGCCTCATCGCCGGCAGACGATGAAAGAGCAATCCCACAACCCCGCATGCGCAACCCCTGCCGGGTCTCACACACATACGGTTTGGCCTCATCCAGTTTCGCTCGCCACTACTCCCGGAATCACGGTTGTTTTCTCTTCCTGAGGGTACTGAGATGTTTCACTTCCCCTCGTTCCCTCCACACTGCCTATGTGTTCAGCAGCGGGTGACAGCCCATGACGACTGCCGGGTTTCCCCATTCGGACACCCCCGGATCACAGCTCGGTTGACAGCTCCCCGGGGCCTATCGCGGCCTCCCACGTCCTTCATCGGTTCCTGGTGCCAAGGCATCCACCGTGCGCCCTTAAAAACTTGGCCACAGATGCTCGCGTCCACTGTGCAGTTCTCAAGCAACGACCAGCCACCCACCACCCCCAACCCAACGGCTGGAGTTCACTGGGGCCGGCGTACCAAGGGACAAGCCACAACGGCCCGTGCCCTCAGACACCCAACAGCGTGCCCGACACCCTCACCGACCCCCGTCTCGTTCCACGCTCCGAAGAGCAGTACTAGAAACCGGGGAAACCGGTCGAGTGTGCCGAGTAGTCAACGTTCCACCCA
>NZ_CP029188.1:2300000-2477500 GCF_003097515.1 Streptomyces tirandamycinicus
TTTCCAACCCTACCAGATCCGTTTTCCGTTCCGTTTCCGGTTCGGAATCCATTTCCAGTGGCCGTTGGAGGGCCTGTCGCCTTTCGGCTGCCTTTCGACGTCCTCGACGTTATCAGAATCTTCCGCAGCCGAGCCAATCGGCTTCGCGATCCGGATAAGGATTCGAGGATGGCTTCCCCGGAAATGCCATTTCCGTAGGAAGCGAGAGAGACACCAGACGGTGACGCTCGGAAGGGTGTCCCTCCGAGGCAACCGTTAGAATCTACCTCCCCACACTGCCTGTGTCAATGGGCCGTGGGCGAAGAGGAGACTAGCAGTCTCCACCCCGTGGTCGCACATCAGGCCGCCGTCGGTACCTCGGCGCTGCGGTCCGAAGCGTCGATGTCTCCTGTCTCGCCGGCTCGGGCCGCTCGGCCGCCAAGGATGTAGACATAGGCGAGGAAGGCCAGCTCGGCGACGACCCCGATGGTGATCCTGGCCCAGGTCGGAAGCCCCGAGGGCGTCACGAAGCCCTCGATCACGCCCGAGACGAAAAGGACCAGGGCGAGTCCGATGGCCATGCCGATCGCGGCACGGCCCTGCTGGGCGAGTGCGGCCCGCCTGGTCGTCGGTCCAGGGTCGATCACGGTCCAGCCGAGACGGAGACCGGTGCCGGCGGCGACGAAGACCGCGGTGAGTTCGAGGAGGCCGTGCGGCAGGACGAGGCCCAGGAACGTGTCGAGACGTCCCGCCGACGACATCAGGCCGATCCCGATGCCGAGGTTGGCCATGTTGAGGAAGAGGATCCAGAGCACCGGCACACACAGGAAGGCACCGAAGACCAGGCAGAACGCGGCGGCCTGGGCGTTGTTCGTCCAGACCTGGGCGGCGAACGACGCCGCGGGGTGGCTTGAGTAGTACGTCTCGTACTGCCCGCCGGGACGGGTGAGCTCACGCAGTTCGTCGGGGGCGGCGATGGCCGCCTGGACCTCGGGGTGGGTACCGATCCACCAGCCGATGACGGCGGCGAGCAGCGTGGAGAGAACGGCGGTGGGGATCCACCAGTGCCGGGAGCGGTAGACCGCCGCCGGGAAGCCCGCGGTCAGGAAGCGGATCGCGTCCCTCCATGAGGCGCGGCGGGTTCCGGTGACCACGGCCCGGGCACGGGCGACGAGTTGGGTCAGCCTGGCGGTGATCGCGGGGTCGGGTGCGCTGGACTGGATCAGTGAGAGATGGGTGGCGGTGCGCTGGTAGAGCGCGACGAGCTCGTCCGCCTCGGCACCGCTGAGACGGCGCCCACGGCCCAGGAGGTGGTCGAGGCGGTCCCATTCCGCCCGGTGGGTCATGGCGAAGACGTCGAGGTCCATGGTCGGCTGCTGCTCCAGGCACTGGTCCGGGCCCGCCGCGGGGGCGGTGCGTACAACGACGCGTACATCCGCTTGTACTACTGCGGTGCGCCTGACGTCAGCTTGGCAGACTTGCGTACTGAGGGACCGCGAAGGCCGTGGAACGTCCCGAGGTCAGTGGAGAGAGGGTGGGCGCCGTGAGCGGGGTTGTGACCGGGGATGCCGTCGTACTGGGGCTTCAGCCGGCAAGGCTGCCGAGCCGCGCCCTGGCGGTGGTGATCGACCTCGCCCTCGTGCTGGCGGTGTACCTCCTGATATCCATCGGGCTGGCGATGGCGACGGCGTCGTTGGACCAGGCGGCGGCCACGGCGGTGTCGATCGCGTCGTTCGTCCTTGTCCTCGTCGGCGCGCCGATCGCCGTGGAGACGCTCAGCCACGGTCGTTCCCTGGGCAAGCTCGCGTGCGGGCTGCGGGTGGTCCGCGACGACGGAGGTCCGATCCGGTTCCGGCACGCGCTGGTGCGCGGGGCGATGGGGGTGGTGGAGATCCTGATGACCTTCGGAGCCGTCGCCTGTATCGCCTCGCTGGTTTCGGCACGCGGACGGCGTCTCGGCGACGTGTTCGCCGGGACCCTGGTCGTCCGCGAGCGGATACCGGCCGCCCGGTCCCTGTACCTGCCTCCGCCGCCGCCCTGGCTGGTCGGGCGCTTCACCGAGGTCGACCTCTCCGGCGTGCCGGACGATCTGTGGCTCGCGGTACGCCAGTACCTGACGCGGATGAACCTGCTCGACGCGGAGGTGGGCCGGTCCCTGGCGGAGCGGCTGGCCGGTGACCTGGCCGCCTGCACGGGCACACCCGTGCCGCCGGGGGTGCCGGCCGGTGCGTACCTGGCTGCCGTGGTGCAGGAGCGGCAGACCCGGGACACGCGGCGGGCCTACGCGGCGCCGTCCCCTGCTCCGACGGTCACGGCGAACCCTTCACCCCGCGCGAGCGCCTCGGTCCCGATCGGCACCGCACCGCCCGTCGGCGATGCCGGAACGGCGCTGCCCGCCGTCCGGCCGACGGCGACGGCGCACCCCGCGCCGGGGGCGGCCCGTGTCGACGGCGGTGCCGAGGAGTCGGGGCCGGCGGCGACCGGGTTCGCGCCGCCCGCCTGAGGGCGGCTCGGGAGGCCGGACCGCGGCAGGGCCTGCTCCGGAGCGGCGTCCGGGATCAGGGCGGCCGTTCCCGGGAGGCTCTCGGGCAGCACGGGCTCGGGGCGAGCCCTCGTCCGGGATGCCGCCGCTCCGGCGAACCCGTTCGCGTGGAGAGCGGCTCTCTCAGCTGACGGCGGACTCGTTCAGGTGAAGTGGGAGGGCGGGGTCTCGAGATCCTCCAGTTCGATGCCGGGCGCGGCGAGGACCACGTCGCCCGCGATGTGGACCGTGTACTGCTCGCCGGTGTCCAGGCAGCCGATCCGGTACTCGTCCACGGTCAGCGGGCCGTTGTCAGTGCCGTGCGCTTCACTCTTCACCAGGGCCCAGGACCGGTCGACGGTTCGGGGCGCGAGCACCGGATCGGTGAAGGCGACCAGGCGGACACGGGTCGCCGGGTCGCCGGGTGCGAGACGGAGCAGCCGGGCGGTGGCGACGAGGAAGGCGGGGGAGGTACCGGTGAAGGCGTGGGCACGGACATTGCCTTCGGCCGCGTGGGTGCCGGCGGGGTCGGTGCGTACCCAGGTGACGCCGTCGAGGGCGGCGCCACGTACCTGCCAGCCGGCGGCGTGGAGTTCGAGCCGGATGGGGCGGCCGCGTTCGTCGAGGGCCAGATCGACGGAGCCCGTGTGCTCGCCCGAGGGGGTGGTCCGCTGGGAGACGTAGCGCCAGCCGGAGGGGCCGGGCGCGCAGTGGAAGTGCTCTTCGCCGAGGGGGGTGTGATCGTGCGGATCATGGAGCGAATAGCGGCCGCGGGGCATGGGGGTGCCTGACTTCTCCGGAGTAATGGGCGGGCCCCCGACACGGGGGTGCGGGGGCCTGCCTTGGTGCGCGTGTGCCACTGCCGGGGGTGTGCCCTCCGGTCGTCGATGACCGGGGGCCCACCCCGCGGTGGATCAGTAGCGGTAGTGGTCCGGCTTGTACGGGCCCTCGACCTGGACGCCGATGTACTCGGCCTGCTCGGGGCGGAGCGTGGTGAGCTTCACGCCGAGCGCGTCGAGGTGCAGCCGGGCGACCTTCTCGTCGAGGTGCTTGGGCAGCACGTACACGTCGGTCGGGTACTCCTGCGGCTTGGTGAACAGCTCGATCTGCGCCAGCGTCTGGTCCGCGAAGGAGTTGGACATCACGAACGACGGGTGGCCGGTGGCATTGCCCAGGTTCAGCAGGCGGCCCTCCGACAGCACGATGATCACCTTGCCGTCCGGGAAGGTCCAGGTGTGCACCTGCGGCTTGACCTCGTCCTTGACGATGCCCGGCAGTGCGGCCAGGCCCGCCATGTCGATCTCGTTGTCGAAGTGGCCGATGTTCCCCACGATCGCCTGGTGCTTCATCCTGGCCATGTCCGAGGCCATGATGATGTCCTTGTTCCCGGTCGTGGTGATGAAGATGTCCGCCGTGTCCACGACCTCGTCCAGCGTCGTGACCTGGTAGCCGTCCATCGCCGCCTGCAGCGCGCAGATCGGGTCGATCTCGGTGATGACCACCCGGGCGCCCTGACCACGGAGCGACTCCGCGCAGCCCTTGCCGACGTCGCCGTAGCCGCAGACCACGGCGACCTTGCCGCCGATCAGAACGTCGGTGGCGCGGTTGATCCCGTCGACCAGGGAGTGCCGGCAGCCGTACTTGTTGTCGAACTTCGACTTGGTCACCGCGTCGTTGACGTTGATCGCGGGGAAGAGAAGGACACCGTCGCGCTGCATCTCGTACAGGCGGTGGACACCGGTCGTGGTCTCCTCCGTCACACCCCGGATCTCCGACGCCAGCCGGGTCCACTTCTGCGGGTCCTCCGCGAGGGTGCGGTTGAGCAGACGCAGGATGTGACCGTACTCCTCGCTGTCCGCGGTGGCCGGGTCGGGAGCCTCACCGGCCTTCTCGAACTCGACGCCCTTGTGGACGAGCAGGGTGGCGTCACCACCGTCGTCCAGAATCATGTTCGGGCCGCCGGTGGGCGAATCGGGCCAGGTCAGCGCCTGCTCCGTGCACCACCAGTACTCCTCCAGCGTCTCGCCCTTCCAGGCGAACACCGGTACGCCCCGCGGGCTGTCCGGGGTGCCGTCCGGCCCGACCGCGATGGCGGCCGCAGCGTGGTCCTGGGTGGAGAAGATGTTGCACGAGGCCCAGCGGACCTCGGCACCCAGCGCCACCAGGGTCTCGATCAGGACGGCGGTCTGCACCGTCATGTGCAGGGAACCGGTGATCCGGGCACCGGCCAGAGGCTGAGACTCGGCGTACTCCTTGCGGATGGCCATCAGGCCGGGCATCTCGTGCTCGGCGAGAGTGATCTCCTTGCGGCCGTAATCGGCCAGGGAGAGGTCGGCGACCTTGAAGTCCTGACCGGCTGCGACAGTCGTCATCGCGAGCTGCTCCTCACGGGGTCGAGGGTGTTCGGGCGGGATGGCTCTGCGGTCGCTACGGCGAAACGGACACGCGCAACAGCACACACGGGTGCCGCACGTGCGTGTCCGGACGCCGTGGGACGTCCGCAGCGCAGTCCGTCGGAGGCCCTCTCTCCCTCGGCCGGCCCGCTCGCGGACCGCCCGACCGCCATCAGCAGCGACGTCTGGCTCTGGTCACGAATCTACACCGATCGGCGTCGCCGCCCACAGCCCGCCCGTGCTCCGTTTCCGGCCGGATCGAGGAGGCGCTCCGTACCGGCACGGCGGTACGGAGCCCTCTCGCCGGGACGCGGGGCGTCGTCAGTGAGCCGTCTCGGGGCCGGGGCCGCCCGGGGTCGCGGCCGGGTCCGCGCCCGCCGCGGCGGCCTCCTCGCTGTAGATGTCGGGCTCCAGGTAGATGACGCGCGCGATCGGGACCGCGGTACGGATGCGGTCCTCGGCGGCGTTGATCGCCGCGGCGACCTGCTCCGCCGTGTTGTCGTGCCGCACCGCGATCTTGGCTGCCACCAGCAGCTCCTCGGGGCCGAGGTGCAGCGTGCGCATGTGGATGATGCCGGTCACCGCGTCGCCGTCGACCGTCGCCGCCTTGATCTTCTCGACATCCTCCACGCCCGCCGCCTCGCCGAGCAGCAGGGACTTCGTCTCGGCCGCGAGGACCAGCGCGATCAGGACGAGGAGGATGCCGATGCACAGGGTGCCGATGCCGTCCCACACGCCGTTGCCGGTGATCAGGGCGAGTCCGACGCCGAAGAGGGCGAGGACCAGGCCGACGAGCGCACCGAGGTCCTCGAGGAGGACCACCGGGAGCTCGGGCGCCTTGGCGTGCCGGACGAACTCCTTCCAGGAGCGCTTGCCGCGCACCGCGTTGGACTCCTTGATGGCGGTGCGGAACGAGATGGTCTCCGCGATGATCGCGAAGACGAGCACACCGATCGGCCAGTACCAGTCCGTGATGGCGTGCGGGTGCACGATCTTCTCGTAGCCCTCGTAGATCGCGAACATGCCGCCGACCGAGAACAGCACGATCGAGACCAGGAAGGCGTAGATGTAGCGCTCGCGGCCGTAGCCGAAGGGGTGCTCCGGGGTCGCCGCCCGCTTGGCCTTCCTGCCGCCGAGGAGCAGCAGGCCCTGGTTCCCGGAGTCGGCGACCGAGTGGACGCTCTCCGCCAGCATCGACGAGGACCCGCTGAAGAGGAACGCCACGAACTTGGCTACTGCGATGGCGAGGTTCGCGACGAGGGCCGCGACGATCGCCTTGGTTCCGCCTGACGCGCTCATGGGTGCGTGGTGTCCCTTCGTTGCTGCGGTTCCCGGGACACCCGGAGCTTCCGGGGGCCCGGAGGGGTGTTCCCGGGGTGCCGGGTGCGAGGCTCCCGGGGTGCCCTGGGTGGGGCTCCTGCGTTACGGCGGGCATTGTTGCAGGAGCCCCGGCGGGCGCCGAGTCAGACCGCCACGGTGGCCCGGAAGACGGTACCCGTACCGGACAGTTCGACCTTTTCGCCCGCGGGAACGAACACCGACTCCCCTGGAGCGAGGGTGAGTTCCCCGGCCTCGGGCCGGCCCGCCGTCGCCAGCAGGATCTGCGGTGTGGGCAGGGTGAGGTCCACCGGAGCCGCGCCCCGCGGCCGTACGAAGCGGGAGAGCCGGAACTCGTCGATCGGGGTGTCGTACAGTTCCTCGCCCGACGGCGAGGCCTCGGGCCGCAGCACGCCGGGGTCGCCCGCCTCGAAGCGCACGACGCGCAGGAGTTCGGGGACGTCGACGTGCTTGGGGGTCAGTCCGCACCGCAGAACGTTGTCGGAGTTCGCCATGATCTCCACGGCGAGTCCGCCGAGGTAGGCGTGCGGCACCCCGGCTCCGAGGAACAGCGCCTCACCGGGCTGCAGTCGTACGTGGTTCAGCAGCATGGCGGCGATCACGCCCGGGTCGCCGGGGAAGTGGTGGGCGATGGCGGCGAAGGGGGCGTAGGGCCCGCCGAGACGCTCCGCGGCCGCCGCGGCCTCGGCGACGGTGTGGGCCATCTCCTCCGGGTCGGCGGACAGGACCGCGGTCAGGACCTCGCGAAGCGCGGCCTCCTCGGGGTGTGCGTGGAGGAGGTCGACGTACGGCTTGAGGGAGTCGACGTCGAGAGCTCCGATGAGGTCGGCCGCCTCGACGGGCGGGCGGAAGCCGCAGAGGCCGTCGAACGGGGTGAGCGCGCAGACCAGCTCGGGCTTGTGGTTGTCGTCCTTGTAGTTGCGGTGGGGCGCATCGAGGGGGACACCGGCCGCCTCCTCCGCGGCGAACCCCGCCTGCGCCTGCGACCGGTCCGGGTGGACCTGCAGGGACAGGGGGGCGCCGGCGGCGAGCAGTTTGAGGAGGAAGGGGAGGCGCGGGCCGAAGGCCTCGAGGGCCGGGCGGCCGAGCTCGCGTGCCGGATCCGCGTCGATGATGTCGTGCAGGGAGCCACGGCCGGTCTGCGACGGGGCACCGGGATGGGCGCCCATCCACATCTCCGCCTGCGGCAGGCCGGTCGGGGCGACGCCGAGGAGTTCCGGGATGAGCGTGGTGGAGCCCCAGGCGTAGGGGCGAACGGTGTTGGAGAGGCGGTCCATGAGGGGTGATCCTCGACTCGGTACGTGGCGGATGCGTGGCTGGTGGGTGTCTGCGGTGTGACCGGCGGTGTTGCGGTCCGGGCGGATGGGGCCTGTCCGCCGGAGGGACGCGGGGGCAGGTCCGCGACGGGGCCGTCATCCGGGTGCCGGGGCCGGTGCACGGGTGCCGGAACCATCGTCCGGGTGCCGGGGCCGGTACGCGGGTGCGCGGTCAGGCGTGGCCGTTGCTCGCAAGGGCCAGGTACCCGGCGGCGAAGTCCGTCACCGCGAGGAGCTCGGCGAGGGTCTCCAGCGCGCTGCCGTCCTCCGGCTCCAGTTCGCTGATGGCGGTGTCGTGGCTGAGCGCGAGTTCGCGCGCGGCGGGGGCCGCCGTGAACCCGTTGTCCAGGCTGTCCCGCAGCAGCAGGACCCGCGCCCTGACGGCCTGGGGCTCATCGACACGGTCGCGGAAGAAGTCGTCCGGGTCGGCTCCGGCCGCGAAGTCGCCGGCGAGGAGCATGCCGTGGGCGGGCAGCGCCTCGGGCAGCTCGGCGGCGATGGCGGGCCGGCCGGCGAGCTCGGCCAGTACCGCGGCGAACCGGCGGCCGACGGGACCTGCCGCGCCCTCCGTCCAGATCAGCGGGAGCGTGTCCGCGAGCTCGGCGGCGAGGGTCTTGGCGGGGTTGCTGTACGTCGCGATCGCCGGGCCGCAGCGCTCGGCGATGCTGTCGAGGCGGTCGGCCACGCCCTGCATCGCCTCAGGGGCGGCGGAGATCAGGCCGACCCGGTCGAGGAGCGCGAGAAGCGGGGTGAACAGTGCCCAGAAGGCGCCGGGGCTCGCAGCGCTCGAGGTCTCCTCGTCCAGCTCGTGCGGCGCGGTCGCCATGGGGACGACGAGGCCGTGGACGCGGGCGACGGCGTCGGAGAGGGGGGAACGCTGCGGAGCGACGGCGACGACGGTGCAGCCGCGCCGGTACGCCTGCTCGGCGAGCAGGGCGAGGCCCGGCTCGCTGCCGTCGGTCGTGGCGATGAGGAGGAGGTCGACGGAGCCGGCCCAGCCGGGGAGCGCCCAGCGGAGGGCGCCTGCCGCCGGGGCGACGCCGGTGGGGTGGAGACGGGTGACGGGTGCGGTGGGTCCGGCAAGTTCGGCGAGGAGGTCGGCGACGCCCGTGGCCGCGGTGCCGGGGCCCGCGATCAGCACGGCGCGCGGGCGGCCCTCCGGGGTCAGCTCGGCGATGCCGGCCTCGGCCGCGTGCCGGGCGGCGGTGCGTACGCGTGCCCCGGCCTCCGCGGCGCCGCGGAGCAGACCGCGACGGTCGGCGCGGGCGAGGGCTTCCGGGGCGTCGAGGAGTGACTCGTCGAGCATGGGGGTGGGCCTCCGATTCGCCGAACAGCCGGACAGGTGGGGGCTCGACGCCTACGCGGGGCGGCGGGCCTCGTCCACGAGCAGTACGGGGATGCCGTCCCGTACGGGGTACGCCAGGCCGCAGTCCTTGCCGGTGCAGATCAGCTCGGGGGTTTCGGCAGCCGTCGCGTCCTCGAGCGGGGCGTGGCAGGCCGGACAGGCGAGGATCTCCAGAAGGCCGGCTTCGAGCGGCATGGGATCGTCCTTTCGAACATGCGGATGGGGCCACGTCAGCCTACCGCCGGGGCGCAGCCTGCGCGGCTCGGCGTGCGGTGGGGCGGGTGGGGTGGATGCGGTGGATGGGGTGCCGCGTGGTGGCCGGGTGCGTCCCTCGGCGGCTCCGGGATCCGGCGCGATCCTGAGGGAGGGGATCGGGCGCGGGCCACGCCCGACGGCAGCGGCCTCCATCCCGGGACGGGACGGGACGCCGACGCGGGAGGCCCGCGCCGCCGGTCGGTGCGCAGTGGGCCCGTGCCGCAGACCCGTGCGCGGCAGACCCGTGCGCGGCAGACCCGTGCGCGGCAGACCCGCGGGCCGGTGCGCCGCGGGCCGGTGCGCCGCGGCCGCCGGTTCGGGGACCGACCGGCCGCGGACGGCATCCTTCCCGGCAGGTGGCTTCAGCCGTTCCGGACCAGGCTGAGGACCTCGTCCCGCAGGGCCGACATCGTGGCCTCGTCACGGGCCTCGACATTGAGGCGGAGGAGGGGCTCGGTGTTCGAGGAGCGGAGGTTGAACCACCAGTCGGCGGTGGAGACGGTGAGGCCGTCGAGGGTGTCGAAGGTGACGCCGTCGCGGCCCGCGAAGGCCTCGCGGACGGCGGCCGTGCGGCCCGCCTGGTCCTCGACCGTGGAGTTGATCTCGCCGGAGGCGGCGTAGCGGTCGTACCGGCCGACCAGGTCGGACAGCGGTCCGTCGTGGGTCCCGAGGGCAGCCAGGACGTGGAGGGCGGCGAGCATGCCCGTGTCGGCGTTCCAGAAGTCGCGGAAGTAGTAGTGCGCGGAGTGCTCACCGCCGAAGATGGCGCCGCTGCGGGCCATCTCCTCCTTGATGAAGGAGTGGCCGACCCGCGTCCGTACCGGCGTGCCGCCCTGTTCGCGCACGACCTCGGGCACCGACCACGAGGTGATCAGGTTGTGGATGACGACGCCGCCGCCGTTCCTTGCCAGCTCGCGTGCCGCGACCAGGGCCGTGATCGCCGACGGGGAGACCCCTTCGCCGCGCTCGTCGACGACGAAGCACCGGTCGGCGTCGCCGTCGAAGGCCAGGCCGAGGTCCGCGCCCTCCTCCCGTACCCGCTTCTGGAGGTCCACGAGGTTCTTGGGGTCGAGGGGGTTGGCTTCGTGGTTGGGGAACGTACCGTCCAGTTCGAAGTACATCGGGATGAGCTCGACCGGCAGGGACGCGAAGACCTTCGGCACGGTGTGGCCGCCCATGCCGTTGCCCGCGTCCACGACCACCCTCAGCGGGCGGATCGTCGCCAGGTCCACCAGGGAGAGCAGGTGGGAGGCGTAGTCGTCGAGGGTGTCGCGCTCGGTCACCGACCCCGGGGCGGCCGCGGGGGCGGGAACACCGGACGCGCTCCAGGACTCGACCAGTTCCCGGATCTCCGTCAGACCCGTGTCCTGGCCCACCGGCGTCGCGCCCGCGCGGCACATCTTGATGCCGTTGTACCGGGCGGGGTTGTGGGACGCCGTGAACATCGCGCCCGGCAGCACGAGCTGCCCTGACGCCGAGTACAGCTGGTCCGTCGAGCAGAGACCGATCATGGTGACGTCGGCGCCGCGGGCGGCGGCGCCCCGGGCGAAGGCAGCGGAGAGGCCGGGCGACGAGGGCCGCATGTCGTGACCGACGACGATCGCGTCCGCGCCGGTGACCTGGACGAAGGCCGATCCGAACAGCTCGGCCAGCGACTCGTCCCACTGGTCCGGCACCACCCCGCGCACGTCGTACGCCTTCACGATCTGTGACAGATCAGCAGCAGAGGATGCAGCCACGGCCCAACCTTCCCGAATTCCCTGTGGTCGCAACAAACTACCCGCAGGGGCGGTGGCGGCCGGGGGCAGGCCCGAAAACGACGGGCGGCGAATCGGTGAGGGCTCCCCGGCAGGACCCGGCCAACCGTCTACCGGGGCGCGGGAGGAACCGGGCGGGAGGGAACCGAGGCCGGGGGGGAACCAGGGTCCGGAGGGAAGGGGGGCGCGGGCGCCGCTTCAGGAGTCCGGCGAGCGAAGCACCCTGAGGTGCCCCCGCCGTGCGACCTCCATCGGGTCGGATCTACGGGCTCCCGCGCCGCCGCCGGCCTGGGCCGCGCGCTCCTGCGGACGGGCCGCCTCCCTCACCGCGTTGGCGAGCGCCTCGAGATCGTCACCGCTGGGCCTGGCCGGACCGGAGGCGTCGGAGAGCCGGACGACCTCCCAGCCGCGGGGTGCGGTGAGCCGCTCGCTGTGCTCCGCGCACAGGTCGTAGCAATGGGGCTCGGCGTAGGTGGCGAGAGGGCCGAGGACCGCGGTCGAGTCGGCATAGACGTACGTCAGTGTCGCGACGGCAGGACGGCCGCACGCGGTGCGCGAACAGCGACGTACAGGGCTCACGACGTTGGACGGTACCGCACTCTTGAGCGGGCCGCGACGACTCTCCACCACGTCACTCGACCGTGTCGCGCTGCGAGGTCCCGCACGGCCGCGTTCCGGCCAACTGTACTGACCTGCATGGCAGGAACGGCACACGATCCGGGGCCCCATGCGATCCGGTCACCACTGCATACAAATTGCGTCATTCACCGCGAGTTCAGCGATCCGGGAGAGGCCTCGAACAGAGCCGAATCTTGGCTTGAATGTTCAATAGGCGACAAGCCGAGAGGGTGCCCCCGGGGTGGTCCGGGGAGCCGGCGCCCCAGGGGGGCGGGATACGGCGCCCGGGGGCGTCGAAACGTTCACGCCTCAGGGTGGTGGCCCGTCACCCACGAGGGCGATGTCCGGGGGTTCGGGAGAGGCACGGCCCCGCTGAGGGCCGGTCCGGGAGAGCTACCCTGCGTCAGTGATGGACAGTCCCGTACCGCCCCGCCCCACCGAGCCCAGGCCGCGCCGCCGCGACCGCCACGGCCGGGGGATGCGCGGGCCCGTCGCGCCACCGCAGGTGCCGCTCTCCGTCAGCCGGGCCGAGTCGTTCCGCGATCTCGTACAGGACTCGGTGGAGCGACTGGAGCGGCGCTGGCCCCAGCTGGCCGAGGTGGATTTCCTGGTGCTGGACGTGCCGGAGTCGCCCGGCGAGAGCGTGCCGCTGGGCAGCTCGGTGCCGGCGGAGAGGGGCAAGCCGGCCAGGATCGTGGTCTACCGCCGGCCGGTCGAGATCCGCACCAAGAACCGCGACGAGCGGGCGCTGCTGGTGCACGAGGTGGTGGTGGAGCAGGTCGCGGACCTGCTCGGCCTCTCGCCGGAGTCGGTGGACCCTCGCTACGGCCAGGACTGACGGTGATGATCGCCGTGGCGTGACTCGGGGTCCGGCCCCAGGGCCGAGCGACTGCCGGGCACGCCCGCGGCACCCGGCACGTACTGGACCGGACCGGGACGGGCCCGCACACGACCCCGGCACCGGCAGGACCGGACCGGGACGAGCCTGCGCAAGACTCCGGCACGCACAGGACCGGCCGTGAGCAGGCAGGCAGGCAGGGAAGCCCACGAGCCCACGAACCTCTTCAGGGCCGGGAGCCGCCCCGGCGCAGGCGTGGAGCTACTCCCCGCGGTGAGCCCACCCCGCCCAGCCGACCCGGCCGCGCACAGCAGCCGCCGGCCACCGTGGCGGGCCGGGTCGGCGGGCTCCGTCAGTCGCCGAGGACGGAGAGGTCCTGCCGCGCCGCCGGGACCTCGACCAGGCCGCGGTCGTCCGGCAGGGTCTGGACGGTGAACATCTCGATGCCGTCCTCCGGGAGCAGCAGTGCGCGGGCCGCGTGGACCGGACCGCCGGACTGGGGCTCGACGATCAGCGCGTAGGAGCCCTTCAGTCCGGCCGGGACGGGCGGGCTGACCGCCAGCGTCGTGCCGCCCTTGACCGTGTACGTCTTGACGGCCTGGGTTCCGCCCTCGGTACCGGCCGAGGCCGTCACCTTGACCCGGGCGGTCCCGCCGGGCGCGGTGAGGGAGAGCACCGAGCCCTCGGCACGGTTGTCGGCGGCGGTGGCCCGCTCCGTGACCGGCGCGGTCGCCGGAATGTAGGCGATCTCCTGCTTGTCGCCCTTGCCCCGGGTGACCTGGAGGGCGGCGACCACCGGCGCCGCCGGGGCGCCCTCGGCCGGGCCCAGGAGGATCGAGCCCGCCTCGCCCCTGGTGACGTCCTTCATGTCGAGCGAGGCCGTCATGCCGGACTTGACCCGAAGGCTCTCCGCACCGGCGGGGTTGATCGTGCCGGTCGCGCTCGCCAGCCGCACCTTCAGCTCCGCGTCGTCGTCACCGGGGGCGAACGCCACCAGCTGCACGGAGGTCGCGTCCGCCGGGACGCCGGGCAGCACCAGCGTGCCGGACGGATCGGCGGACGCCGGCAGCCAGTCGCTGCCGGTCTCGTCCCCGGCGCCCCGCACCACCGCGCCCACCCGCCCGGTACGTGTCGTGACGTGCACGGTCACGTCCTCGGCGGGATCGGTCGTCAGCGTGGAGAGCAGTACGGGGACGCTCGCCCCCGCGGGGACCTGGATGCCGTCGCTCAGCGAGGACTTGAGCGCGCCGTCCTTGCCGTAGAGCTCGACGTCGACGAGCGCGCCGGTGTCGTCGGGGTTGGTCAGGTGAACGTAGTCCTGCCGGTCCTTGGCGAGGCTCGCGCCCGGGAACCAGAGGTCCGTGTCGGGTGCGGTGCAGCTGACGCCGAGGACGCCACGGCCGCTCCCCGCGCTGACCGTGGTGGTCTGCTGGGCGGTCCAGCCGGACGCGAGAGCGCCGGTGGCGGTGCCGACGAGCGCGGGAGCCGCGCTGCCGCTCACCTTGGCGCCGACGGGCTTTCCGGGCTGCGCGAGGGCGACGACGGGCTTTTCGGACGGCGACTTCTTGGTGCTCCCGTCCTGCCCCGCCTCGTCCTCGCCGTCCTTCTTCTCCCCGCCGTCCTTCTTCTCCTCACCGGTCCCGTCCGCGTCGCCGGCCTCTCCCCTCAACGTCGTGACCGAGGGCCTGAGTTCGGCCGTCGAGGTGGTGGAGGAGGCGGCGGAGCTGCTGCCGCCGCCGGCGGCGCCGGACCGCGGGGTGATGGACGTGTACACCGTCTCCGCGATGTCCGATGTCGCCGGGGCCGGGCAGAGCAGGCTGGAGCGCTCCACCGGCAGCCGGGCCGGTGCCTCCGCCCGCGTCGCCGTCCCGCCGTCCGGCGCGGTGAGCGCGGCGAATCCGGTCACGGCGGCGAGGGACGTCACGGCCGCGAGGAGCGAGAGAGTCGTGCGGTTCACTGATTGCTGCTCCCGTCGGGACGCTGCTCGTTCTCGTAGCCGTAGGTGTCGTACCGGTCCGTCTCCGGCCCCGGCCCCGCCCGGTGCGGGTCGTACTCCTGCGGGTCGTACTGCCGCTGGTCGAACTGCCGCTGGTCGAGCTCCTGCGAGCCGTGCCGCTGGGGGTCGTACTGCCGCGTGTCATACGCCTGCTGGTCGTACGACTGCGGGGTGAACTGCCGGTCGTACTGCGCTTCGTAACGCGGCTCGTACTCACCGGCCCCGTACTCCCCGGCCTCGTGCTGACGGGACCCGTACTGCTCGGCCCCGTACCTTTCAGCCCCGTACGGCCCGGTCTCGTACGGCCCGGTCCCGTACTGCGCTGTCCCGTACTGCCCGGACGGCTGCTGCCCGGTCTCGTACGGCTGCTCCTGGCCCTGTGGAGTCTGCGGGTAGGTGTGCTGCCGCGGGTCGTCCTGGTAGCCGCCCGGGTACGCGTCGGCGTACCGGCCGTCCTCGTACGAGCCCCGTCCGGTGCCGGCCGGGACGCCCTCGGCCGCGGGTGCCGGTGCGTCCCACTCGGCGCCGTACTGCGGCTGGTGGGGCACCGCCGTGTACGGGTCCGCGGTATCGGTCCCGGGGTCCGGCCCGTTCCCCTGGTCCGGCCCGGCCTCGGCGCCGGCGGCCTCGGCCTGTGCCGCGCGCAGCCTGCGGGCCCGGCGGCCCTCGCCCTCGACGGGCTGGGCCGGGATCACCGCCTCCTCGTCGGGCAGGTCGTCGTCGATCTCACGGCGCCGCCCGGGCAGGGCCAGCACGACCAGGACGACGGCGAGCGCGCCCTGCGTCCAGGTCCACGCGGTGTGGGTGGCCGGGGCCTCGTGGGTGAGGTCCAGCCGCCCGCCCTCGGCGGGCAGCTCGAAGCCCTGGGCCCAGCCCTCCACTACGGTGCTCTCCAGCGGGCGGCCGTCGAGCGTGGCCTGCCAGCCCTCGTCGGCGCGGTCCGCGAGGCGCAGCACCCGGCCGCCGGGGCCCTTGGGGATGTCCGTGTGGGCCTCGACCGGTCCGGAGGCCACCGGCAGCGGCTCCGCCGTGCCGTCGACGATGACCACGCGGGCGATCTGGCTGTCCACGCGCCACAGCGCGCTGCCGTCGAGCTGGCTGAGCCTGGAGAGACCGGGAGTGGCGTCGAGGACCCTGCTCATCTGGCGCGGGGCGCCGTCACGGACCAGGACGTACCGGATGGCGAAGCCGCTGAGCTGGCTGGTCTGGTCGGCGCCGGAGCCGGCCACGAGGTTGGCCACGACCTTGTCGAGACGCGGGTCGCTGCCGGCGGCCTCGCTGAGCTCGGCATCGCCCAGGCGCCCACCAGAGCCGCGGACCAGCGTGTACGACACCTCCGCCGGCGACGAGCCGCCGAGGACGAGCGTGCGGGGCTGGTCGCGGGTGCCGCTCTCCTCGGCGACGAAGGCCGGGACCTGCACCGGGTCGCGGCGCTCCAGCGGTCCCGCGGCGCCACTGATCATCCAGTTGACGGCGGCGAGCAGCGGCGCCGCCAGCGCCGCGAGGGCGATGACGGCGGCCGCGGGCTGGCGCCAGCCGAAGCTCTGGGCGGCGACGCGCTCCCGGGCGCCTTCGGCGCCGAGGACCGCGGCGGCGATCAGCGCGATGCCGTAGACGAGGGTGGCGGGTCCGGCCCAGCCCGAGCCGTTGGTCAGGGCCGCGAAGACCAGTGCGGTGACCGCGACCGTCCACGCCGTGCGGATCGCGAACCGCCGTTCGCCGCGCAGCAGGGCGGCGAGCGCGGCGAGGACGACGCCGATGAGCAGCAGCCCGCCGACGGTCTTGGGACCGCCGGGGCTGATCCCCAGCAGGTCGAGCGGGGACGCGGCGCCGGTGTCGAACTCGAGTCCCACCTCGCGCAGAAGGCGGGACGGCTCGGTCAGCAGCGACAGCGACCAGGGGGCGAGGACCAGCAGCGGGGTGCCGGTCACGGCGAGGAAGCGCAGCCCGTGGGCGGTGATGTCGGTACGGCGCAGGACGAGCCCCGCGAGGCCGAGGACGACGGCGAGGGGCCAGACGACAGGGGTGAAGGCCATCGCGACCGTCAGCAGCAGTGCGTACGCCCAGGTGGCCCGCCAGCTGCCGCGGGTGCCGTCGGTACGGGCCAGTCCGTGGGCCGCGACGGCGGCGCGGGCGATCAACGGGAGGAGGACCGCGAGGACGGCGGTGCCGAGCCGCCCGGTGGCGAGGGCACCGGTGGCCGCGGGCAGGAAGGCGTAGGCCACGCTCGCCCAGGCCCGCAGCAGACGGGACTCGATCAGCGGACGGGAGGCGAAGTACGCCGTGACGCCCGCGAGCGGCACCGAGCAGACCAGCAGCAGGGTGAGTGCGAAGCCGGTGGAGCCGAGGAACAGGACGGAGAGGGCACTGAGGACGGCGAGGTACGGCGGTGCCGTCTGCGTCCCGCCGGTGCCGAGGGGATGCCATGCGTCGGCGTAGCGGCTCCACAGCCCGGAGAGGTCGTCCGGCGCGGGCAGCAGGGCGCCGCCCGCGAGCGCGCCGCCGCCGAGGAGACCGCGGCAGGCGACGAGGGAGACGGCGAGCAGGAGCGCGAAGAGGACGGGCCCCGGCTTGCGCGCGATCTTCTTGAGCCGGGCGAACTGCTCGACCTCGAGGAAGTCGGCCTCGTCTCCGCCGGGACCGGACTCGACTGCTCCGTGCCGTGAGCCCCCGGAGTCGGAGTCCCGGCCGGCGCCCAGGCTGCCGGCGACCTGTTCGAAGGTGGCCCGGATGGTGGCGCCGGGCGGCGGGAAGAGCGGTCGCAGCTCGCTCGCGTCGACGTGGGAGTCGCCGCGCCTGCGCCGGGCGGCGAGGATCCGCTCCGGGCGCAGCAGGGTGCCGAGGAGGCCCATGACCTCGTCGACCGCCTGGCCGGGCACCTTGCCGACGAGATAGGCGAGGGTCCGCAGCAGGGTGCCGAGGACGAGGCGGAGCAGCACGAAGGGGAGCGCCCTGCCGCGCGCGTTGACGAGCAGGGTGTAGACGGCGCCCGCCTTGTCGACGCGGTGGGCGCCGACGACGGAGCGGCCCGCGCAGTCGATGGTGCGCCGCTCGCGGGCGGCGGCCTCCGCGTGCCGCAGGACGGCGCCGGGGGCGACGAACACGCCGTGGCCCGCGGCGTGCGCGCGCCAGCAGAAGTCCACGTCGTCGCGCATGAGGGGCAGCCGGCGGTCGAAGCCGCCGAGTTCCTCCCAGACGTCGCGGCGCACGAGCATGCCGGCGGAGGAGACGGACAGCACCGGGCGGACCTGGTCGTGCTGGCCCTGGTCCTGCTCCCGGCGGTCGAGCCCGGTCCAGCGGCGGCCGCTGTTGGCGATGGACACGCCGGCCTCGAGCAGCTGCTTGCGGTCGTACCAGCCGCGCAGCTTGGGACCGATGACCGCGGCGGTCCGCCCGGAGGACAGTTCCGCATCGGCGACACGGAGCAGTTCGGCGAGCGCGTCGGGGGCGGGTGCGCAGTCGTCGTGCAGCAGCCAGAGCCACTGGACCGGTTCGCCGTGGGGCAGTTCCGGCATGTCGTACGCCTCGTCGCGCCAGGTCCTGGTCACCGGGTCCCAGCCGCTGGGCCGCTTCAGATAGGGCAGGTCGTCCGCGGTGAGCACCGGGGCGGTGCGGGCGGCCTCGTCGACGGCGGCACCGAACCCGGTGCGGCGCGCGAGGTGCAGGACCCGGTCGGCGCCGAGCGCCTCGGTGACCAGCCGCGCCGACTCGTCGGCGCTGCCGGTGTCGGCTGCGACGACGTTCTGCACGGGGCGCTCCTGACCGAGGAGCCCGGCGAGGGCGTCGGGCAGCCACCGGGCGCCGTCGTGGGAGACGAGCACGGCGGTGACGACGTGCCGCGGAAACTCGGGCGGGGTGGCGGGAACGAATCCCGCCGGGGTGGCGGGATCAAACCCCGCAGGGGTGGCGGACATTGAGGTACGGGCCCTCCGGCCGGTTCGCCCCCGCGAGGGGGCGTTGGAGCGTCTGGGACGGGGCCCCACACTAACGGTCCGGGGAAGCGGCGTGGCCAGGGCTGCCGACGCGGGGCCGAGGGCCGCCGACACGGGGTGGACGGCTCCGGGGTGGCCCTTGGCGGACGCCGGGTGGGCGGGCGGCGGGCGGTGACGGGCGGACGCCGGGCGGTTGTCGGTGGGGGCGCCGGGCGGTTGTCGGTGGTCGGTGCTCAGGGTCGGTGGTCGGTAGCGGACGCCGGGCGGACGGTGCACGCCTCGGCCGTCGCCCGGTGGGCGGCGGCGACATGGGATGGTCCTCGCCCGGCAGCGGAACCGGCGGCGCACCCTCCCTGGGTGACGCGTGGATCCGGTGGAGACGCGGACCATGCGGACGGACGGCGTCACGGGGTGCGGGGTGTGCGGGGTATGCGGGACGTACCGGCCGGCGGCGGGGGGCGTGCGCACAGGGACGGAGGACCGGGGGTGGAGGACCGGGCTTGAGGACCGAGGACCGGGGTCGGCGTCCGGACGCCGCGGTCTCGGCGGCGGTCACGGGCGTCATGTGCAGCGGCGGACGCGGTCGACGGAACCGTTGACGGAAGCGGTCGGCGGAAGCGGTCGGCGAGCGGGGCCCGCGAACGAGGGTCGACGGCTGCCGGGACGCGCCGCGGCCCGTCCCGACAGGCGGCCCCTGCAGACCGCCGTGCAGACTGCCGCCTTCTTCAGGCCGTGCAGACCGCCGCCTTCTGCAGGCAGTGCAGAGCGCGCGGCCTACTTCAGACCGCGGCCTTCTTCAGCCGGCGGCGCTCACGCTCGGACAAGCCGCCCCAGATGCCGAACCGCTCGTCGTTGGCGAGGGCGTACTCGAGGCATTCGGAACGGACTTCGCAGGCGAGGCAGACCTTCTTGGCCTCGCGGGTCGAGCCGCCCTTCTCGGGGAAGAAGGACTCGGGGTCGGTCTGGGCGCACAACGCGCGCTCCTGCCAGCCGAGTTCCTCGTCCGCGTCCTCGACCAGCAGTTGCTGGAACAGCTCGGTCATGTGCGCCCCTCGTCTGTCTTTGCGTCCCCGTGATCCGGCCGTGAGCCGTACCGATTTCGGCCGAACGACACGAGTGAAATTACAAGTGTGTGGATCCGGGCCAGTCAAGCCGAGATCTGCTATTGAGCCCCGTATTCACTCTGCGGAACCAAGCGTATGCGGAAAGTGTTCAAATCACCAAAAACCATGACACTTGCCGCCGGTCTGACCACGCCCTCCCCTCCCCCGGTGCCACACCGGCGTCCACCGGCGCCCACGAGGAAGGACGTCTCGCGCTTCGATCTTGTTGCGATCCGGCCGCACAAGCGATCCGGATCACAGTCCGGTCACAAGAGCGCGGCAGCGTTTGAGAGCGCAGTCGCAGCGCCATGTCTCCGGCCACATCGACGCACAAACCTTTCTCCGACCGGAGTAACCGGATGAGGTGAAACATTGCCGCCAAATCGGTCATTGAGTTGACATCCGGGGCCGCGGTCGTCACCTTGGAGTGCATGCCAGCGACCACAGCGCCCTCCGCGACCCACGCGATCCGTGGGTTCCGCAGCGCTGTCCAGGCGCGCTGTTGCTGTTCCAGCTGTTGATGCCGTAGCGCTCCAGCTCTCCCCCCGCCGCTTCCCGGCGGGCTTCGCGACACCCCAGCACTGACCTTCCGTTTCTGCCGAGGAACCACCGCACCCCATGAACAGCGACAGCGACCTCCAGATCGCCGGCGACATCCTCGAAGTCCCGCACCTGCTCCAGCCCGCCAAGGAGCACCCCTCGACGGTGGCCGAGTTCGCCGGACTCGCCCGCTCCATCGCCGAGGACCGCGCCCAGTGGGCTCACCTCGTCCGGTACGACGCCACGACGCGCTGGTACCACCGGCTCCGCACCGGCCCCGGCTACGAGGTCTGGCTGCTGTCCTGGGTACCGGGGCAGGGCAGCGGGCTGCACGACCACGGACCGTCCTCCGGTGTACTGACGGTCCTGGACGGCGAGTTGACGGAGCGCACCGCACGGGCCGACCGCACGCTGCCCGCCGGGGCACAGCGGGTCTTCGCACCCGGATATGCGCACGAGGTGGTCAACGACTCGCTCGAGCCGGTCGTGAGCCTGCACGTCTACTTCCCCGGCCTGACCGAGATGCCGATGCACACGGCCCACTGCTCACCGGCCGCCCGGCAGGACGCCGTCGTCGTCTGACGGTGCCCGCGGGCGCCGCCCAGCAGGACGCCGTCGCCGTCTGACGGTGCCCGCGGGCGCCGCCCGGCGGGCCCGCCCCCGTCACCGCGCCGGATCGCCCGTGCCCCCGGCCCGTCACCCGCGGACCGCGCCCTCATCGGGTGCGCCGGCGCCTGACACACTCTGAGCATGCGCATTGTGGTTCTGGCCGGCGGCATCGGCGGTGCTCGATTTCTGCGTGGCCTCAAGGCGGCCGCCCCCGAAGCCGACATCACGGTCATCGGCAACACCGGTGACGACATCCATCTGTTCGGGCTGAAGGTCTGCCCTGACCTCGACACGGTGATGTACACGCTCGGCGGCGGCATCAACGAGGAGCAGGGCTGGGGACGCTCCGAGGAGACCTTCCAGGTCAAGAGCGAGCTGGCGGCGTACGGAGTGGGTCCCGAGTGGTTCGGGCTCGGTGACCGCGACTTCGCCACGCACATCGTCCGCACCCAGATGCTCGGCGCGGGCTATCCGCTGAGCGCCGTCACCGAGGCGCTGTGCGCGCGGTGGCAGCCCGGGGTGCGGCTGCTGCCGATGTCCGACGACCGCGTCGAGACCCATGTCGCCGTCGACATCGACGGCGAACGCAGGGCCGTCCACTTCCAGGAGTACTGGGTCAGGCTGCGGGCGTCCGTCGACGCCCACGCCGTCGTGCCCGTCGGGGCCGAGCAGTCCAAGCCCGCACCGGGGGTGCTGGAGGCGATCGCCGAGGCCGACGTCGTCCTCTTCCCGCCGTCGAACCCGGTCGTGAGCGTGGGGACGATCCTGGCGGTGCCGGGCATCCGGGAGGCGATCGCCGACGCGGGCGTACCGGTCGTGGGCCTCTCCCCCATCGTCGGGAACGCCCCCGTGCGCGGCATGGCCGACAAGGTGCTGGCGGCGGTCGGGGTCGAGTCGACCGCGGCCGCCGTGGCACGCCACTACGGGTCCGGGCTGCTCGACGGCTGGCTCGTGGACACGGCGGACGCGGCGGCGGTGGCCGAGGTCGAGGAGGCGGGCATCCGCTGCCGGGCGGTGCCGCTGATGATGACCGATCTCGACGCCACGGCCGCCATGGCGCGCGAGGCGCTGGCGCTCGCCGAGGAGGTCCGGGGATGACCGCACCGTCCTACCGGGTGTGGGCGCTGCCGGGACTGCCCGAGGTGGGGCCCGGGGACGACATCGCGAAGCTGATCGCTGCCGGTGGTCCCGGCCTGGTGGACGGCGATGTGCTGCTCGTCACCTCGAAGATCGTCAGCAAGGCGGAGGGCCGGATCGTCGAGGCCGGCGACCGCGAGGCGGCGATCGACGCGGAGACGGTACGGGTGGTGGCCCGCCGCGGCGCCCTGCGCATCGTCGAGAACCGGCAGGGCCTGGTGATGGCCGCTGCCGGGGTGGACGCCTCCAACACCCCCGCCGGGACGGTGCTGCTGCTGCCCGAGGACCCGGACGCCTCGGCCTCGCGCATCCGCGACGGGCTCCGGGACGCGCTCGGCGTCGAGGTGGGCGTGGTGATCACGGACACCTTCGGCCGGCCCTGGCGGGCGGGGCTCACCGATGTCGCCATCGGCGCCGCGGGCGTGCGGGTCCTGGACGATCTGCGCGGCGGCGCCGACACGCACGGCAACCGGCTCGACGTGACGGTCGTCGCCACCGCCGACGAGCTGGCGGCGGCCGGCGATCTGGTCAAGGGCAAGGCGGCGGGACTGCCGGTGGCGGTGGTCCGCGGGCTGGGCCATGTCGTCGCGGACGGGGCCGACGGCGCCCGCGCGCTGGTACGGCCCGCGGCGGACGACATGTTCCGGCTCGGCACCTCGGAGGCGGTACGGGAGGCGGTGACCCGGCGCCGCACCGTGCGCGCCTTCACCGACGCTCCCGTGGACCCGGATGCGGTCCGCCGCGCGGTGGCCGCAGCCGTGACCGCACCGGCCCCGCACCACACGACGCCCTGGCGCTTCGTGCTCCTGGAGTCGGAGTCCTCCCGGCTGCGTCTCCTCGACGCGATGCGCGACGCGTGGATCGCGGACCTGCGCCGCGACGGCAGATCGGAGGAGTCGATCGCGAAGCGGGTCCGGCGCGGCGACGTCCTGCGCAACGCGCCGTACCTGGCGGTGCCCTGCATGGTCACGGACGGCTCGCACCACTACGGCGACGAGCGCCGGGACGCGGCGGAGCGCGAGATGTTCGTCGTCGCCGCGGGCGCGGGCGTGCAGAACTTCCTGGTCGCGCTGGCCGGTGAGCGGCTCGGGTCGGCATGGGTGTCGTCCACGATGTTCTGCCGCGATGTCGTCCGGGAGGTACTCGACCTGCCGCCGGGCTGGGACCCGATGGGCGCGGTCGCGATCGGACACGCGGCACAGGCTCCGGGAGAGCGGCCGGCGCGGGACGCGGAGGCGTTCATCGAGGTGCGGTGAGTACGGCGCGCGAGGGGCGCGGCGGGCCGCCGCCGCGGCCGGGGTGACGTGTGCACGGCCTGCGCCAGGAGCACCCGTCGCAAGGACGCGGCGCGTCAGGGGGGCGGCGGGGGCGCGGCGCGGAGGCGGGTGTCATCGGGCCGGGTGAGGAACCGGCGGCAGCCACGGGCGACGGGGCTCGGCACGCGTGAGCAGAAGGGTGCCGGGAGCCGGGCGACGGGGGCACGGCACGCGTGAGCGAAAGGATGCCGGGAGCCGGGCGACGGAACGTGGCCCGTGGGGCACGGCACCAACGGGCGAGGGCGTCGGGCCGAGGGCGTCGGGCCGAGGGCGTCGGGCCGAGGGCGTCGGGCCGGGGCGGTCCCCTGGCGGTGCCCGCCGGGCCGCTCACAGCCTGCCGATGTCCCAGCGGGGCATCTTCGGTGTGCGGCGGGGCGGGACCTGGCCGCCGAGGAGGATGAAGCGGGCCGCTCGGTGGCGCTGGCCGGCGTACGGGGCGAGGAGTTCGAGCATCACCGCGTCGTCCGCGTCCCGGTCTCCCGCGAGGGCGTAGCCCACGATGCGGGGCAGATGGAGGTCCCCGACGGTGATCGCGTCCGGTGCTCCGTTGCTGCGCTGGATGGTCTCGGCGGAGGTCCAGGGGCCGATCCCGGGGATCAGTTCCAGGCGCGCCATGGCCGCCCCGGGCTCCATCGAGGCGGCCTCCTCCATCCGGCGCGCGACGCGGACCGCGCGCAGGATCGTGGACGCGCGCTTGTCGTCGACTCCCGCGCGGTGCCACTCCCAGGAGGGGATCATCGCCCAGGTGCGGGCGTCCGGCATGACGTGCATCCGGTCGGGGCACGGGCCGGGGGCGGGCTCGCCGTACTTGCGTACGAGGAGACGCCAGGCGCGGTAGGCCTCGTCCGTGGTGACCTTCTGCTCCAGGATCGACGGGATCAGGTTCTCCAGGACCAGTCCCGTACGGGTGAGGCGCAGTCCGGCGCGGCGGCGGTGGCTGGCCGCGACGAGGCGGTGCCGCGGCTCGAAGGCGGCCGGGTCGTCCAGGTCCCCCAGCATCGCGGGCAGTTGTTCGAGGAGCCACTCGGCTCCGCGACCCCAGGCCGCCGCGTGCACCGCCGTGCCCTTCGCCCTCACGCGCAGGGTGCCCGGGCCCGCGGGAGTCCGGGTGGCGCGCCAGACGGAGCCGTCGGGGGCCGTGCGGAACGTCGGGTCGCCCGGGCCGCGCCGGAGCGGCCCGAGCACCAGCCCGAGGTCCAGCGGTCCCGGGGGGACATAGGTGCGCTCCCGCCCTACGGTCGTCGCCCCGGGTGCGGACGCCGTTCCGGGTGCGGGTCCGGGCGCGGGTCTGGAGGCGGGTACGGCGGCCTCGCCGCCGCGCACCGTGGTGCGGGTGACGGCGGGCCGGGGGGCGAAGCGTCCTGCCACGGAGAAGGTCCTGGGTGCGCCGGGGTGCCGAGGTCGGTACCGAGCCTAGGCGGTCGCCGTACGGTTCCGCAGCGGGACCTCGCGACCGCGGCACCGGACAGCCGGGCACGCCCCGCGACCACCGCCGTGCCCCGGGACAGCCGGCATGGCCGGCGACCACCGCCGTGCCCCGGGACAGCCGGCATGGCCGGCGACCACTGGCATGCCCCGGGACAGCCGGCGCGGCTCGGGGCGTCGGGCCCGGCCGTCGCTACTGGTCGGAGGAGAAGCGGATCGCGCCCGCCGGGAGGTGGGCGTCGCACCAGACACGGACCCCGTCGCGCAGTTCGTTGTCGGCTCCGATGACCGCGCCGTCGCCGACGACCGTGTCCGTGAGGACCGTACGGGCACCCACGCGCGCGCCCGCGCCGACGAGCGAGTCCGTGATCACCGCGCCGGCCTCGACCACCGCGCCGTCCAGGAGGGTGCTGCCGCTGATCCGGGCGCCCTCGCCCACGGTGGCGCCCTCCCCCACGACCGTCCCCCCGGTCAGCTTGGCGTCGGCGGCGACCCTGGCCGTCGGCAGGACGAGCCGGTCCCCGCAGCGCCCCGGCACCGCCGGGGACGGGGCACGGCCGAGCACCAGGTCGGCGGAGCCGCGGACGAACGCCTGCGGAGTGCCGAGGTCCAGCCAGTACGTGGAGTCGACCATGCCCTGGAGGTGGGCCCCGGAACTCAGCAGTTCGGGAAAGGTCTCGCGCTCGACGGAGACCGGCCGGCCCGTGGGGATGCGGTCGATCACGGAGCGGCGGAAGACGTAGGCGCCGGCGTTGATCTGGTCGGTGACGATCTCCTCGGGCGTCTGCGGCTTCTCCAGGAACGCCGTGACCCTGCCGGTGGCGTCCGTGGGAACCAGGCCGAACGCCCGCGGATCCTCGACACGGGACAGATGGAGCGACACCTCGGCCCCCGAGGACCGGTGGGTGCCGACGAGGGCCCGGATGTCGAGTCCCGTGAGGATGTCCCCGTTGAAGACGAGCACCGGGTCGTCCGGGCCGGACCGCAGCCGGGAGGCGACGTTCCGGATCGCCCCGCCCGTGCCGAGCGGCTCCACCTCGGTGACGTACTCAAGATGCAGTCCGAGCGACGAACCGTCCCCGAAGTACGGCTCGAAGACCTCCGCCAGGTACGACGTCGCCAGCACGATGTGCTCGACACCCGCGGCGCGCGCCCGCGCGAGCTGGTGCGTGAGGAACGGCACCCCCGCCGCCGGGACCATGGGCTTCGGCGTGTTCACGGTGAGTGGGCGAAGTCGTGTGCCTTTGCCGCCGACCAGGAGGATCGCTTCTTGGGCCTGGGTCAATGCCTTCTCTGCTTCCTGCTGGGGCCGGGCGATTCGTGCGTATGACCGGCCAGTGTATGCAGCCTGTCCGTACGTATGCGGCACCGCCGGACCAAACGGTCCGGCGGGCGCGCGGTATGACGGCGGGTGGGGTCCTCAGCGGCCCTGGAGTCTGGCCGCGACGGTGCGGGCCGTGCCGAGCTGGCCGTAGAGGAGGGTCCCCGGGCAGTCGGTGGCGAATCCGTCCCGGTGCCCGGAGATGACGTTGAGCTTGGCCTTCGTCCCCTTCGCGTACTTGTTGCCGCCACCTGACGTCAGATATGTCGTGGACTTCGGGTTGACCCCGAAAAGCCCGAGCTTCCATGCGGTGAGTTTGGCGATGGCCTCCACCGCGGCCTTGGGCGGAGCGGTCGAACTGTACGTTCCGAGCACGGCGATACCCATGCTGTTCGTGTTAAATCCGCGTGTATGTGCGCCGAGGACCGGTTTGGCCACGCCTCCTGCCCTGCCTTCGTAGATGTTTCCGCACTTGTCGACGGCGAAGTTGTAGCCGATGTCCCGCCAGCCGCTGCTCTCCACGTGGTAGCGGTAGATACTGCGCAGGACGGAGGCCGACTGGGCGCAGGTGAACCGGTTGCCCGTGGCGGTGTGGTGGACGAAGGCGGCCTGGACCGTCTTCGTGTAGACGAACTGCTTCTCGCGCAGGGCCTCGTCCGCACCCCAGCCCTTGCGCGTGACGATGCCGGGCCGCGGTCCGATGTACGGCTTGGCGAACCCGTACGCCATGGCCTGCGCCTCCGTCTCCGCCTTGGTCAGCGGGAGGATCGCGTCGGCGCCGAGGGGCGCGAGGTCCGCGTTGACGGCGGAGGCCGCGGCGGACTCGGGCGTGAGCGACGCGGTGAGGGCCGGGTCGACCACGAATCCGGGCAGTTCCTCGTACACGCCTTCGCCGGGTACGGCGATCTCGGGCCGCTCCGGGAGGGGGTTCAGCGGCGGGGGCTTCTGCGGCGCGGGATTCACCGGGCTTCCCGGCTGCGGCACTTCCGGCTGGGGCACTTCCGGTTGGGGGCTGCCCGGCTGCGGGGTCTCCGGTCGCGGGGTCTGGGGTAGTCCGTCGCCCGGGTCGACGAGCTCCAGCCGCAGACCGCCCGGAAGGGGCGGCGTGGCGGAGCGGGGCGCACCCGGAGCCGACTCGGGCCGGACCCGGACCGCGACGGCGTCCGACGCACCGACCCACAGGGGAGCGGTCGCTCCCCGCACCGTGCCGGCGGCCCGCTCCGGGGAGCCCGGGTCCGGGGCGTGTGCGGCGTCGTGGCTCTCCACGTCCTGCCACGGGGACCACGCACCCGAGCCGGTGGCACGGGTACGGACCTGGACCGAGGCGT
Source organism: Streptomyces tirandamycinicus (assembly GCF_003097515.1). Taxonomy (NCBI): domain Bacteria; kingdom Bacillati; phylum Actinomycetota; class Actinomycetes; order Kitasatosporales; family Streptomycetaceae; genus Streptomyces; species Streptomyces tirandamycinicus. The sequence continues at coordinate 2,327,068 of NZ_CP029188.1, forward strand.
GGAGCTCGCGGTCCGGGTCCTCCCAGACGACACCCACGAGGGAGAAGGGGCGGGTCTCGCGCTGCGGCAGCCCCTGGGCGACCGTCCCGCCGGCCGCGCGCTCGCGGCCGGGCAGCGGGACCAGGGGCAACGACTGTGTCGAGCCCGGGACATCCGGCACGCGCGACGCCGCGGAGGCCTCGGGGGTGAGTGCGGGAAGGACGAGGGCGGCGGTACAGGCGGCACCGATGGAGGAGGCGAGGTAGGCACGCATGGCACGATCCTCGGGCGGCGGCGGGGCGACCGCCCGACGGGAATCCGGGGCGCGTTCGGCCCGTCCGGGGGACGGGGTCACCGGGACGGCGGCACCCGCGCGGCGGCCGCGGCGTACCCTTGCGCGGGTGAACGCCAGCGACCGCACCCCAGCCGACCTGCTGCGATCCGCGCTCGCCGCGGACCCCGCACGCCCCCTGGTCACCTTCTACGACGACGCCACCGGTGAGCGCGTGGAATTGTCCGTGGCCACCTTCGCCAATTGGGTGGCCAAGACATCGAACCTGCTCCAGGACGGCCTGTCCGCCGAGCCGGGCGACCGGCTCGCCCTGCTGCTGCCCGCCCACTGGCAGACCGCGGTGTGGCTGCTCGCCTGCTCCTCGGTGGGAGTCGTCGCGGACGTCGGCGGCGACCCGGCGGCCGCGGACCTGGTCGTGAGCGGCCCGGACACCCTCGACACCGCCCGTGCCTGCTCCGGTGAGCGGATCGCGCTGGCGCTGCGCCCGCTCGGCGGGCGGTTCCCGCAGGCGCCGGAGGGCTTCGTGGACTACGCGGTCGAGGTCCCCGGCCAGGGCGACCGCTTCGCCCCGTACGCGCCCGTCGACGCGGACGCTCCCGCGCTCGCCGTCGCAGGCGCGGAGTTCACCGGGGCGCAGCTCGTGGCGCGCGCCCGCGCGGACGCGGACGAGCTGGGTCTGGCGCCGGGCTCCCGGCTGCTGTCCGGGCGCGGCTACGCGACCTGGGAGGGACTGTCCGCCGGACTGTACGCACCGCTCGCGTCCGGCGGCTCGGTCGTGCTCTGCCGGAACCTGGACCGGCTTCCGGCGCAGGACCTGGGGAAGCGCGTCGAGAGCGAGCGGGTGACGGACACGGCGGTCTGATCCGCGGACTCCGGCGGTTCGGGCGCCCCGCCCTCGCGCGGGCGCGCGGACCGGCGTTCGAGGCGTTCAGCCGGCAGAAGGCTTGCCCCGCGCCCCGCACGCGTACACGCCCCGCCCGCGCACGCGTACGCGCCCTCGCGCGGGCGCATGCGGCGCAGGCCCCCCACCCGGGCCGTACCGCCCACACACGCCCTGAGCTGCGGCGTCGCGCGGCGAGCGGCTCGGAGTTCACCCGTTCGGCCCAGTGCACCCCGGGCCCGCAGGCCGCGGCGGCGGGTCCGGTGGATCATCGGCGGTGGGTACTGCGACCGACCACCGGGAGGACCGACACCACGTGACCGACAGCGCCGGCACTCCCGCCGAACCGGACGACACCGCGGACCGCGCCCCCGGTGCGGGGTCCGGCACGGGCGGCGGGAGGCACGGGGGCGTCCGGAGGCAGCGGAGCAGGCGGCGGCAGCGGAGCAGGCGGCGGAGTCTGCGGTGGGCGGCGCTGGGTGTCTCGCTCCTCGTGATGCTGGTCTCGGGTGTCGGCTGGTGGCTGTACCGCAGCCTCGAGGGCAACATCACCACGGACCTGACCGCCGTGGAGGAGCTGGAGCGCTACGACAAGGAGCGTCCGCTGCCCGCCCCGCACGGCGCGCAGAACATCCTGCTCATCGGCTCCGACAGCCGCGCCGGCGCCGAGAACCGCAAGTACGGCCGCGACAGGGGCGTCCAGCGCTCCGACACCACGATCCTGCTGCACATCGCCGGCGACCGCCGCAGTGTGACCGCGGTGTCCGTGCCCCGCGACCTCCTGGTCGGCATTCCGAGCTGCCGCACCGCCGAGGGCACCCGCAGCCGGGCCCAGCACGCCCAGTTCAACTCGGCGTTCGCCATCGGCGGTGCGGCGTGCACGATCCGCACCGTCGAACGGCTCACCGGTGTCCGCATCGACCACCACATGGTCGTCGACTTCCACGGCTTCAAGAGCATGGTCGACGCCGTGGGCGGGGTGACGGTCTGCCTGCCGGCGGCCATCGACGACCGGGACGCCCAGCTGAAGCTGAACGCCGGCAGGCAGACGCTGAACGGCGAGCAGGCCCTCGGCTACGTCCGGGCCCGCAAGTCCCTCGGCAACGGCAGCGACACCGAACGCATGGACCGCCAGCAGCAGTTCCTCGGCGCGCTGTTCGACAAGGTGCAGAGCAACGGGGTGCTGCTGAACCCGGCCCGCCTCTATCCCGTGCTGGACGCGGCGACCAGGTCGCTCACCACCGATCCGGGCCTGGACTCCCTCAAGGACCTCTTCGACCTCGCCCGTTCGCTGCGCGGGGTGCCGACGGAGCGCGTGCAGTTCCTCACCGTGCCGCGCCGGTCGCACCCGTACGACCCCAACCGCGACGTCCTGGTGCAGCCGGCGGCGAGCCGGCTCTTCGAGCGGTTGCGGCAGGACGCGCCGGTGCGCGTGGTGCCCAAGGAGACGACCACGAGCACCGTCGGCGACACGGAACGTGACACCGCCACGGGGTCGCAGAATCCGTCCGCGACGCCGACGTTCTCCGGTACCAACGCCACGTCGGCCAGGTGCGGGTAAAGCCCTGCCCAAAGAGTCACCGGCAGTCCATGCGGATTGAGTGGATTGCCCGGTTGTAAGGTGCGTGGAATTTGTCACGGACGTCGCCCGGCGCTGAACTGGGCGGATAGTGTGACGCGATCCGGTACATCCGGCCTTCCCGGCCGAGGACGCACACGACCGGACCGACGAATCGAGCGTCTCCCGGGGGGAGGGGCGCCGCGCGTGGCACCGACGGAGGACTCAAGCAACCGTGGATGCGCAGAGCCGTGGGCAGGCGGACGACATCGACCCCGCCGACCAGTGGGTACTGAACCCGCAGACGGGCAATTACGAACTGCGATTGGATCGTTCCGCTCCGCAGCCGGCCTCCCCCCGCTCCGCCGGCGCGTCTCGCAGAGCTGCCGGCCGCCGCGGCACTTCCGGCACGCCCACGACCGCCGACGTCCCGGGGCAGCGCACCCGGCGCCCGGGGCGCGGCGGCAACCCTCGGGGTGGAGACGGCGGCGGGCGCGGTACGCAGCAGACCGCGGCGGGCCGCCGGAAGCGCAAGCAGCAGAAGAGCAGGAAGAAGTCGGCGGCGGTGTGGACCGGCGGCGTGATGGCCTGCGTCCTCGTCGCCGGCTCGGCGTTCGCGTACTACCTGTACGAGCGGCTCAACGGGAACCTCAACACGGTCGACGTCGGTGACGCCGGTTCCAAGGGGTTCAGCAAGGACGGGCCGGTCAACATCCTCATCCTGGGCACCGACAAGCGCACCGGGGCGGGCAACGAGGGGTACGGCGACAAGGGCAGCAGCGGCCACGCCGACACCACGTTCCTGTTCCACGTCTCCGAGGACCGGACCAACGCCACCGCGCTGAGCATCCCCCGCGACCTCATCACCGACATCCCGGACTGCCCCACGAAGCAGCCCGACGGCTCGACCAAGATAATCAAGGGCTCCCAGGGCGTCCGCTTCAACGAGAGTTTCGGCGTCGGGGGCCGCGACCCCGGGTGCACGATGCGCACGGTCAAGCAGATGACCGGCGTACCGGTCGACCACTTCATGATGGCCGACTTCAACGCGGTGAAGACGCTCTCGACCGCCGTCGGCGGTGTGGAGGTCTGCCTGGTCAAGCCCATCAAGGACCGGGAGTCCAAGCTGGATCTGCCGGCCGGAAAGCAGCGGGTCGCGGGTGAGGACGCCCTCGCCTTCGTCCGCAATCGGCACGGCCTGGGCAACGAGAGCGATCTCGACCGCATCAAGCAGCAGCAGCAGTTCGTGGCGTCGATGATCCGGCAGATGAAGGAAGACACGCTGGGCAACCCGAAGAAGATGTTCGCGGTGGCGGAGGCCGCGACCCAGGCGCTCACCGTCGACAGCGCGATCGGGGACATCCCCAAACTGACGGCCATGGCCCAGGAACTCGGCAAGATCGACATCAAGCACATCAGCTTCGCGACCGTGCCCGTGGTCGACAACACGGACGGCGCCACCGTCCTCCTCGACGAGGTCAAGGCGCCACAGGTGTTCAGCATGATCCAGAACGACGTCTCCTTCACCGAGGTCAAGAAGAAGGAGTCGGCGGCCAAGGACAAGCAGGCCGCCCTGCTCGAGGGTGCGAGGGCCGACGCCTCCGAGGTCCGGGTCGACGTCTACAACGGCAGCGACACCCCGGGGGCGGCGCAGAAGACGCTGAACTGGCTGCAGGTCGAGAAGGGCGTGCTCAAGTCGACCAACAAGAGCAACGCCCCGGAGAAGACGGACAAGACGACACTGCAGTACGCACCGGACCAGGCCGACCAGGCCCGCAAGCTCGCCGACCTCATGGGTCTGCCCGCCACCGCGCTCAAGCCCGGCACACAGGATGCCGGAGGCGCCGGGGACACAGCGGCGATGGTTCTCACGCTCGGTGCCGACTTCAAGGGCGCGGGGGTGCCCGTCACCGCACCGGCGAAGCCGCCGGTGGACAAGGTCGAAGCAGACAAGCAGGTGTGCGCCCAGTGACCCCGGAGCACCGGGGCGCGCGGCGCGCCTGAAGACAGGGGGGACCAGGGGTGGGACGGAGCAGCGTGCAAGGGGAGGACACGCGGGAGCGTGTCGGGCACGCCGGGGAACACGGCTCGGGCCGCGGCGGCGCCGTGCGGGAGCAGGACGGTTCGGCCGGCACCGACGACGGCGGGGAGGGATCCCCACCGGCGGCGGCACCGGCCGGCGGGAGCAGCGGACGGCCCGGGACGCTCGGTGGCCCGGGTGGCCCGGGTGGCCCGGGACGGCGCGGCAGACGCCGGACGCTGCGGTGGGTGGCCTGCGTGCTCTCCCTGCTGATACTCGGCACGGCGGGTGCCGGTTACCTCTACTACGAGCACCTGAACGGCAACATCCGGACGGACGACCTCAACCTCGGCAAGAACGGGATGGCCGGCCACAAGGTGAACGCCGCCGGCCAGACTCCGCTGAACATCCTGCTGATCGGCTCGGACGCGCGGGACTCGGCCGAGAACAAGGCGCTCGGCGGCGCCCGGGACACCTTCGACGGCCCGCCGCTGGCGGATGTGCAGATGCTGGTCCACGTCTCCGCGGACCGCAGCAACATGTCGGTGATCAGCATGCCCCGGGACACCGTGCTGAAGATCCCGGAGTGCACGGACCGCAGCGGCAAGGTGTACGAGGAGACCGGCTGGACGCTCACCAACGAGTCCCTCAGCCGCGGTGGCCCCGGCTGCACGGTGGCCACCTGGTACAAGCTCACCGGCATCACCATCGACCACTTCATGCAGGTCGACTTCGCCGGCGTGGTGTCGATGGCGGACGCGATCGGCGGGGTGCCCGTCTGCGTCAAGGACAACGTCTACTCGCGCAACAGCCGTGGGCAGGGCTCCGGTCTCAAGCTGAAGGCGGGCACGACCTCGGTCAAGGGCGAGCAGGCGCTGCAGTGGCTGCGCACCCGGTACGGCTTCAAGGACGGCACCGACCTGGCCCGCACGGAAGCCCAGCACATGTACATGAACTCGATGGTGCGGGAGCTGCGCAGGAGCACCAAGCTCACCGACCCCGCCAAGCTGCAGAGCCTGGCCGAGGCCGCCACCTCCGCTCTCACGGTCGACGCGGGCCTGGACACGGTGGCCAAGCTGTACGCCCTGGCCGAGGAGTTCAAGCAGGTGCCGACGGAGCGCATCACCATGACGACGATGCCGAACTTCTACAGCCGGCGCCCCGGTTTCGCCGGCAAGGTCGAACCCCTGCAGCCGGACGCCGAGCAGGTGTTCCGCATGGTGCGCGAGGACATCCCGCTCGACGGAAAGGCGTCCAGGCGCACGGCGCCCGCGGCGCCCGCATCGCCGGCAGCGCCCGAGGACCCCGCCCCGGCGGCGGGCGAGATCGGCGTGCTGGTGCAGAACGGTACGTACACCGATGAACTGGGGGCCGCGCGGGGGCGGGCCACCGAGATCGCGGGGGTTCTGACCGGCAAGGGCTTCACCCGGGCGGCGGCGGACAGCCGGACCGATCCGCAGGACCGGACGGTGGTGTTCTACCCGAGCGCGGAGCTGGCGGGCGATGCGCGGGCGGTGGCCGAGGCGATCGGCCTTCCGGTCTCCTCGGTGCTGAAGTCCACGGACGTGTCGGGTGTGACGCTGGTGGTGGGCGCGGACTGGCGGGAGGGCACCGCCTATCCGAAGGACGCGGCCGGGAACGACGCCAAGGCGCCGTCGTCCGCGAAGCCGCTCAACGCGGGTGACACCGGGGCCTGCATGGACGTGCAGCCGGGCTTCACCTGGTAGCGCGCGGAGGGGCTGGAGGGCAGGTCGGCGAAGCAGACGGACGGCCGCAGGTGGGCGGACGCGGTTCAGCGGGTGGGCCGTTCGGCACCCGGTCGGCACCCGGCCCGTCGGACGCCCGTCGGACGGCCCCGTCCCCTGAGCGCGTACCCCCCCCCTGAGCGGGGAGGTCCTCGGAGCGGAGCCCGTCCGCGAAGCCGGGCCGTCCGCCGAGCCGCGCCGTCCTCGAAGCCGCGCCGTCCGCGGAGCCGCGCCGTCCGCGGACCGCACCGCGCTCGGTGCGGTCCGCGGGATCAGGCCTGCGTCGGCGCGGTCACCGCCGGCCGGCGGCTCTCGATGACCTTCCTCGCCAGCGAACGCGGGCTCGTCAGGAAGCCGAAACCCCACGACATGTGCATCGTCGCCAGCGCCACCGGGATCCGGACACGGGCCTTCCAGGGGAGGCCCTTCCCCGCCGGGACCGAACCCGCGGTGATCGCCGCGAGGTAGCCGGCCGGGATGACGAAGCCGAGCGGGGTCAGCGTCGCACCCACCACCAGACCTGCGGCGATCGCGCACACGGCCGTCGGCGGCGCGAGATAGCGGAGGTTGATCGAGCCCGAGTGGTAGCGGGCGACGACATGGCGCCAGCGGCCGTAGTCCTTGTACTGCTTGGCGAGAGCCCTCACGGAGGGGCGCGGCCGGTACTGGACCCTCAGCTCCGGAGAGAACCAGATCAGGCCGCCGGCCTCGCGGATGCGGAAGTTCAGCTCCCAGTCCTGGGCTCGGATGAACTCCTCGTTGTAGCCGCCCTGCCGCTCCAGCGCCTCGCGGCGGAAGACGCCCAGGTACACGGTCTCCGCGGGCCCCGCCTCGCCGCCCGTGTGGAAGGCCGCGTTGCCGACGCCGATCTTCGAGGTCATCGCGGCGGCGACGGCGTGCTCCCAGTCGTTCTCGCCCTCGGCGTGCATGATGCCGCCCACGTTCTGCGCGCCGGTCTCCTCCAGCAGGCGGACGGCGGTCGCGATGTAGTCCGGTGACAGCATCCCGTGGCCGTCGACGCGCACGACGATCGGGTGGCGGGAGGCCTTGATCGCGGCGTTGAGCGCGGCGGGCGTACGGCCGGTGGGGTTGGGGACCGTGTGCACCCGGCCCCAGGGATTCGACGCCGTCTCGCGCACCAGTTCCGCGGCGATCTCGTCGGTGCGGTCGGTCGACGGGCCGAGGGCGATCACCACCTCCATCTCGCCTGCGTAGTCCTGCTGCAGGATGTGGCGGACGGCGTCGCGCAGATGACGTTCCTCGTTGAGGACCGGCATGATCACGGAGACGGCGGGAGGGGCGGCTGGCATGGGTTCCTCGGGGTCCGGGGGGGTGTCCCCCGGGAGACAACGGCCTCGGGGAGACAGCGGCGTCGCCCGCCACGTTACCGCGAACGGGGGACAACGATGCGCGCCTCCCCCCGGCCTCCCCGTGCCGCAGATCGTATGGGCCTACGGTGCTCAGGATCACCGGTCTGCTGCCCCGCGGAGGTGCCCCTCGTGCCCACACCGCCCCGCTCGCCCCGTCCGCGACCGGCGGCGGGCCGCCCCAGACCGGTTCCCAAGCCGGCGGCGGGCCGCCCCGGACCGGAGGCACAGCGTCGGCGCGGTACGGCACAGCGGCAGGGGACGGCGGGGAACGGCCGCCGGGGGCCGGCCCCGCGCACCCGCGGGCGGGGGCGGGCGGAGCGGCCCCGCTGGGGGATGCGGGTGGTGACGACCCTCTCGGTGCTGGTGCTCGGTGTGGGCGGCATCGGTCACGCCCTGGTGACGGGGCTGGACAGCGGGATCGGCCGGGTCGATCCCTTCAGGGACATGAAGAACCGCCCGGAGCACGGCAACGGGACGAACATCCTGCTCGTCGGCACCGACGGCCGGGACACGGTCACCAAGGAGGAGCGCCACAAGTACCGGCTGGGCGGAGCCCCCTGCCGCTGCACCGACACGATCATGCTGGTGCACATCTCCGAGGACCGGGGGCGGGCGAGCATCGTGAGCCTCCCCCGCGACTCGTACGCGGAGATCCCCGCCCACACGGACCTGACCACCGGCGAGAAGCACGGCCTGCACGCGGTGAAGCTGAACGCGGCGTACGCGGAGGGAGGGCCCGCGCTGACCGTACGGGCCGTGGAGGACCTGACCAGGGTGCGGGTCGACCACTACCTCGAAATCGACTTCCGCAGCTTCATGAGGACCGTCGACGCGATCGGCGGGGTGGAGGTCTGCACCGCCCGGCCGATGAAGGACACCCACTCCGGCCTCGACCTCAAGGCGGGCACGCACCGGCTCGACGGCGCGCAGGCACTGCAGTACGTGCGGGCCCGGCATGTCGACGGGGCGGCCGACCTGGGGCGGATGCAGCGCCAGCAGCGGTTCGTGGCGGCGCTGGTACAGCAGGCCACCAGCAGCGGGGTGCTGCTGAACCCGGTGAAGTTCCGCCAGGTCAGCACCGCGGCGCTGAACTCGGTACGGGCCGACCGGGGCTTCGGCACCGACCAGTTCCTCACGCTGGGCAAGGCGATGAGGGGCTTCACCCCGGCGTCGACGGAGTTCGTCTCCGTGCCCGTGAAGGACCCGAGCTTCCCGGTGAAGGGCGTCGGCTCGACGGTGAAGTGGGACCCGGTGAAGGCGGAGCGGCTCTTCCGGGCCGTGCGCGAGGACAGGCCGCTCGCCCCGGAACGTCCGCGGGCGGCCGCGTCCGCGCCCGCCGCCAAGGTCGTCGACGTCCCACCGCAGCAGGTCCGGGTGCAGGTCTACAACGGGACGCAGCTGGACGGGCTCGGCTCCCGGGTGGACTCCGCCCTGCGGGCGACCGGGTTCAACACCACGCGGACCCCGCTGAACGGCGGCAAGCGCGACGTGAAGCGCACCTTCATCACCTACGACCCGCGCTGGGACCGCTCGGCGAGGTCCCTGGCGGTGGCGCTGCCGGGCGCCGAGCTGCGCCCCGTGAAGGGCCAGGGCCCGACGCTCCATGTGACGGCGGGCTCCGGCTTCACCTCGGTGACCCCCGTCCGGGCGGAGACCCCGCGGCCCAGGGGCGCCTTCGGCGCCGTCACCGGCGACGAGGTCCTCTGCCGCTGACGCACCCGGCGGAGGGGACGGGGGCGGGTTCCCCAACTGAGCTGGTCCTCGTACCCCTCGGCTTCCCTAGTCCTCGTACCCCTCGGCCGCGCGGCGCTCGCGCAGTTCCTTGATGGCGCGCCGGCGGGCCAGCCGGTGGGTGCGGCGGATCTGCGCTTCCTGGTAGCGCCGCTTGTCGCGCTCCGTCTCGGGCACCACGGGCGGGACGGGACGGGGTTTGCCGTCCGCGTCGACGGCGGCGAACACCAGGTACGCGGAGCCGACCTGGGTCGCGGGGGCCGACTCGTTCCAGCGCTCGGCGAGCACCCTGACGCCGACCTCCATCGAGGACCGGCCGGTCCAGTTGACCTGGGCCTTCACATGTACGAGGTCGCCCACCCTGACCGGCTCCAGGAAGACCATCTCGTCCATGGAGGCCGTGACCGCCGGTCCGCCGGAGTGCCGGCCGGCCACGGCGCCCGCCGCGTCATCCACCAATTTCATGATCACGCCACCGTGCACCGTCCCCAGGAGGTTGGTGTCACTGTGCGTCATGATGTGGCTGAGGGTGGTACGCGAAGCCGATGTCGGCTTACCCGGAATATCGCTCTCCGAGCGCTGGGCCTGGTCTGTCATGCCCTCCACCCTATGCGGGCCCCGGGCACCGCGGCATTGCATCAGGTTCGCTACAGCCCCGGTGTGATTTGTCACCCGCCCTGTCGGGCTTTCGGCCACGGGCTGCACACTGTTGCGCATGAATGACTGGCCCGATGGATACGGACACGGCAGCCGGGGCGCGGAACCCGAGGGGCCGCGTGTGATGCGCCATGTGCGGCGACGCCCGATCCCGCAGCAGCCGCAGGGGTACGACGACAGGCACGACGCCCCGTACGACAGCGGCTACAACACGGGCCAGGTCTACGGTTCACCGTCCGGCAGGGGACGCGGCGGGTACGGCGGTCCCGGCGAACCGCCCGCCTACGGCCGCCCGGCCCCGGACTGGCGCCGGCGCCTCAAGGTCGGCTCGATCACCGTGCTGGTGCTGGCTCTCGGGGTCTCCATAGGCACCTACTTCTGGGCGGACTCCAAGATGCGCCGGGAGGTCGACCTCGCCAAGGTCATAGACCGGCCCGAGGAGGGCGACTGCACGACGTATCTGATCGTCGGCTCCGACAGCCGTGAGGGCATGTCCGCGGAGGACAAGAAGCGCCTGCACACCGGCTCCGCCGACGGCAAGCGCACCGACTCCATGATGATCCTCGCCGCCTGCGGCAGCGGGAACACCATGATCTCGCTCCCCCGCGACTCCGACGTGGAGATCCCGTCCTTCGTGGGCTCGGAGTCGGGCAAGACGTTCCCGGCCCAGGGCCGCCGGGTGAAGCTGAACGCGGCGTACGCGGAGGACGGCCCCGAGCTGCTGGTCCGCACCGTGGAGCACAACACCGGCCTGCGGATCGACCACTACGCGGAGATCGGCTTCGCCGGTTTCGCGAACATCGTGGACTCGCTCGGCGGCGTCGAGATGAACATTCCCAAGGCCTTCAAGGACGAGAAGTCCGGTGCCGACTTCCAGGCGGGCACGCAGACCCTGAACGGCGAGCAGGCCCTGGCCTTCGTCCGAACCCGGTACGCGTTCGCCGGTAGTGACCTGGACCGCACCAAGAACCAGCAGAAGTTCCTCGCCGCGCTGGCCAACCAGGCAGCGACGCCGGGCACGATCCTCAACCCGTTCAGGCTCTACCCGACGCTGGGCTCGGGCCTGGACACGCTGATCGTCGACAAGGACATGTCCCTGTTCGACCTGTCGGAGATGTTCTTCGCGATGAAGAGCGTCAACGGCGGCGACGGCACGTCGATGAACATGCCCATCTCCGGCAGCCGCGGCGGCAACCTGGTCTGGGACAAGGAGAAGGTGCGCCAGCTGACGAACCAGATCAAGAACGACGAGAAGGTCACCGTCACCGCGGACTGAGAACGTCACGGTTCGAGCAAGCGGACCCGTGCCGGGGCGCCGTGCCGGGGCGCCGGTTCTGCGGGCCCGCGCCGGGGCGCCGTTGCGCGGGCCCGCGGCCGGGTTCCGCCGGCCGGGGCGGTCCCCGGCCCGGGCGTCCCGTGCCCGGCGGTCAGCTTCCCACCGCGTACGCCACGAAGTCCCCCCATGCCTCGGGGGTGAAGCCGAGCCGCGCCATGGACGGGGCGGCTCAACGCCTGGACAGTCACTGTCCGTACACGCGGCGCTCTGTTCAGAGTACGAGCGAACCGGCCACGCTGAGTGATGTGAACGTGGAAATCACCCGAACCGAATCTTCCGCTCCTGCCCGGCAGTTCACCGTCCTGCTCTCCCCCACCCGCCGGGGAGCACGGCTCGCCCGGCTGCTCACCAGGGCCCAACTGGCGTGCTGGGCCATCCCGTCGGAGTCGGCGGCGCGAGTCGTCGCCGAACTGGCCGCCAACGCCGCGCTGCACGGGCGGGTACCGGGCAGGGACTTCCGGCTCCGTCTCGCCGTCGAGGACGAGGGCGGGCGCCTGCGGATCGAGGTCACCGACACCCGAGGCGACCGGCTGCCGCCCGGCCCCGGGACCCTCACCCCTCCCGCCGACGGCGCCGAGTCGGGGCGCGGCCTGCTGATCGTCGAAGCGCTCGCCGCACGGTGGGGAGTGATTGCGGGCCCCGTACCGGGCAAGACCGTGTGGGCCGAGCTCGACCTCGTACCGTGAACGGGCCCACCGCCGTCGCGCTCGGTGGTGCGGTGTTCAGTGGCGGGGCAGCGCCTCGGCCACGACGGTCTGGGAGGGGTCGATGGCGGTCCGGCGGTCCTCGATGTCCCACAGGGTGTTCTGCAGCAGTCGGGCCAGGGTCCAGACGGCCGCGCGCCGGCGGTCCAGCCCGAGCGCCTCGGTCAGCAGGTCGAAGCGGCGCCGCACCACCCGTGGAGCGTCCCCGGTGGCGTGGAGCCTCTCCCAGCCGGTGTCCAGCGCCGGCCACAGGTCGAAACCCGGGTCACCGACGAGGGGTTCGGGGTCGATGGCCAGCCACGGCTCGCGCTCGGCGGCGAGCACGTTTCCGTAGTGCAGGTCCCAGTGCAGCATCCGGTCGCCGGGCTCGCCGACCAACTCGGCGACCGCCGACGCCCAGCGTTGCAGCCGCTGCCGGTCCTCGGGGTCCGGCAGGGCGGCTACGGCCGCCGGTACGGACGCCAGCATGTCGCGCGCGACGTCACCGAGGCCGCGCAGACCCTCCGGTGCCGGGACGGAGTGCAGCCGGGCCATCAGCCCGGCCAGGGTGGTCAGGGCCACGTCGTCGTCCCCGACCGACGCCAGTGTGCGTGAGTCGTCCAGGCGCTCCAGCAGCGAGGCGCCGTTCGGCGGGTCGTGGTCGAGCAGCCGTACGATGCCGTCGCCGTTCCACGCTCGCAGTCCGATCAGCGCGGCGGTCGTCTCCTCGCGGGGCATCTGGAGCTTGAGCGCGGCGCGGGTGCCGTCGGTGCGGCGCACCGGCACCACCAGTGAGGCCTCGCCGGAGGCGAGGCCTCCGTCGCGCTCCAGCTCCCACCGGTCGAGCAGGTCCGCCACCAGCGCGGGCAGCCGCGCGATCCAGGCCCGTTCCCCCTCGCCACCGTTCCTCGTGTACGACGCGACCAAGGCGGCGGGGACTTCGATGCCCTGCGGCGAGCTCATGGGGTGTCCTCCGGGGGAGTGGGCTTCCCACCGCGGCCACAGGCAGGGCCGGGGGCCATGCGGCGGCTGCTTCGGCATCATGCCCTCGGCGGGGGGACACGGTCATGCCCGGCCCGGAGACCGGCGGCCCTCGTCGCAGGACCGCGAGGAGCACGACGGGATCGGCGAGGAGCACGACGGGATCGGCGAGGAGCACGACGGGATCGCGACGACGCGGACGAGCCCTTCGCCGGTCCGCTCAGCCGTGTCCGGTCGGTACCGAGAGGCCGTCATAGGCATCGGGCACCGTCTCGACCGGAACGCCGGTCGTATCGACGAAGCGCGTCAGCATGGGGAACCACGCCATGATCATGATGGCTCGCGCGGCCATGTCCTGACTGCCGTAGTGCGACACGAGCTCCCGCACCTGGTCGGCGCCGAGCTTTGCGTCGGCGGCCATGTCGTCGACCATGCGGCACAGCCGCCGGTGCCAGGGCGAGAGCCGGTCCAACTCGTCGTCCAGCACGGCCCGGCTCGCCTCGCGCGGGAGTCCGGCGGCCTCCGCCAGCACGAAGTGCTGCGGAATCTCGTAGTCCGAGCCGTTCTGGCGGAAGGTGCGCAGCGCGATGACCTCGCGGTCCGCACCGGGGAACCAGTCCTTTCCGAACATCACGGACAGCAGGGTCCGGTACTCGCGGGCCACTCCGGTTCTGGCGATCATGCGCCACACGTTGAGCGGCGGCATCGACGCGAGGAACTCCACCGTCTCCGGGGCGAGCTCGTCGTCCGTGGGCAGATCGAGCTTCGGCAGGTTCTCCTGGCGCAGGGTGTGCATGACGGCTCCTCTCTCTCCGCGCCCGGGCCGCACTCCGCGGGTGGCCCCGGGCCATCTCGGCGGCGTCTCCGCGCGGCGACGGCAGGACGAGCGCGACCCGGTCCCGCTCGTACTCCGCCGTGCACCGCCGCCGTGCACCGCCGCCGTGCTCGGCCGCGCACCGCGCGCACCGCGTGCCCGCCGCCCTCACCGGTCGGTTTGGACTGCTTGCCGCAGGGACGGTCCGACCCGCCGTCCCGATATCAGGCTGTCCAGACCGGCGGGAGAACTTCAACCGGACTCTCCCCGACCGCCCGCCTCCGGGTACAGCGTGCAACGGTGCGTGGCCGCGGCTGACGCAGCGGGCCGCTTGGGCCCCCGCGATCGGCTGCTCTCCGTGAGCACGCGGGCCTCCAGAGTCTCCGCGTCCCCGCGCCCCGCGCCCCGGCCAACGGAGCAGCGCCCGGCTGATTCCCGCCTACTCACAGGGAGTTCTCAGATCATCCACAGGCGCGGTCCCCACACTCGCCCCATGACACCAGAAGAGACCGATCCGCCCCGCCCCCCACGTCCCTCACGCCGGATCGTCCTGCTCGGGGGCCTCGCCGCCGCCCTGGGCGTGTCCGCCTGCGGAAGGACCATGGTCACGGGCGTCGCCGACTCCCCCGCGACGACCGGAGCGACCGCTCCCGCCGCCTCCTCCACCGTCGCCTCGACCGAGGTGACGGGCAGCTACTCCATCCGCGACAGCACCACCGGGACGGAGATGGACGTCACCGTCAGCGGCGACACCCGCTCCATCCGTGCCAACGGGCTGCCCAACCACACGACGGGCGACTTCCCCAACCCGGGAAACCCGAACACGATATCGGCGCAGTCCTACGCGTTCGAGCTGCCGCGGTACGGCACGAAGGCCCGGGAGCTCACGCGTCTCGCCCTGCCCCAGCCCTTCGGTATAGCGATCAACGGAGTGCTCTTCGATCCCCTCGCCGCCGAGTGGTACCAGCGCGACCCGCGGTCCGGCTGGACGATCGAGGCCATCGGCCCGAAGGGAACCCTGGGCCTGGACGACAACAACGCCCATGTGCAGCCGACCGGCGCGTACCACTACCACGGCATACCCACGGGGCTCGCGGGCGTACTGAAGTCCACCGCCCACTCGCCGCTGCTCGGCTGGGCCGGCGACGGATTCCCCGTCTACGCCCGCTACGGCTACACCGACCCCCGGGACCCGGCTTCCGGCATCAGCGACCTGACCCCCTCGTACCGTCTGCGGTCCGGGACCAGGAGCGGCGGGCCCGGCGGGGCCTATGACGGTACGTACACCGAGGACTTCGAGTTCGTCGAGGGACACGGCATGCTCGACCAGGCCAACGGGCGCTTCGCGGTCACGCCCGAGTATCCGGACGGGACGTACCACTACGTCCTGACCGCCGCGTTCCCCTTCGTCCCCCGCTACTTCGCGGGTACCGTCGCGGACAGTTTCGTCAAGGCGGGGGGCGGCCAGGGACCGCGCCCGGGCGCCTGACGGCCGTAGTCGACCCGGCGACCCGATGCCGCGGTGTGCGGCGCCCCCTTCCCGGTCCGGTGAAGGGGGCGCCGGGGATGGCGCGCGTGCCGTCGTACAGCCGGCTCCGGCACGCGGGGACCCGCTACGGCAGGTTGCGGGCCATGACGATCCGCTGGACCTGGTTGGTGCCCTCGTAGATCTGGGTGATCTTGGCGTCGCGCATCATGCGTTCCACCGGGTAGTCGCGGGTGTAGCCGTAGCCGCCGAGGAGCTGGACGGCGTCGGTGGTCACCTCCATGGCCACGTCCGACGCGAAGCACTTGGCGGCGGCGCCCTGGAAGGTGAGGTCGCCGTCGTTCCGCTCGGACTTGGCCGCGGCCGCGTAGGTCAGCTGGCGGGCGGCCTCGACCTTCATCGCCATGTCGGCGAGCATGAACTGGACGCCCTGGAAGTCGGCGATCGGCTTGCCGAACTGCCTGCGCTCGCGGACGTAGCCCTTGGCGTAGTCGAGGGCGCCCTGCGCGATGCCGAGGGCCTGCGCCGCGATGGTGATGCGGGTGTGGTCCAGGGTCTTCATGGCCGTGGCGAAGCCCGTGCCCTCGGCGCCGATGATGCGGTCGGCGGGGATGCGGACGTTGTCGAGGTAGACCTCGCGGGTCGGGGAGCCCTTGATCCCGAGCTTCTTCTCGGGTGCGCCGAACGACACGCCCTCGTCGGACTTCTCGACGACGAAGGCGGAGATGCCCTTGGAGCGCTTCTCGGGGTCGGTGACGGCCATCACCGTGTAGAACTCGGACTCACCGGCGTTGGTGATCCAGCGCTTGACACCGTTGAGGACCCAGAAGTCGCCGTCGCGCACCGCGCGGGTCTTCATGCCGGCCGCGTCGGAGCCCGCGTCCGGCTCGGAGAGGCAGTACGAGAACATCGCGTCGCCCTTGGCGAGCGGGCCCAGGTACTTCTTCTTCAGCTCCTCGGAACCGGAGAGGATCACCGGCAGCGAGCCCAGCTTGTTGACCGCGGGGATCAGCGAGGACGAGGCGCAGACGCGGGCGACCTCCTCGATGACGAGCACGGTCGCGAGCGCGTCGGCGCCGGCGCCGCCGTACTCCTCCGGGACGTGCACGGCGTGCAGGTCCGCGGCCACCAGCGCGTCCAGGGCCTCCTGCGGGAAGCGGGCCTCTTCGTCGACTGCGGCCGCGAACGGCGCGATCTTCGCCTCGGCCAGCGAGCGGACCGTCTCCCTGAGCATGTCGTGCTCTTCGGACGGGCGGTACAGGTCGAAGTCAGGCACTGTGCTTCTCTCCCTTGGGCGCCAAGGTCTTTCACTCCCCTGAGCAACTGCTAATTACCGTTAAGTAACACAAACTCTAGTGGTCAGGGCCCGCCCAGGCATAGGTGAGCTTGCCGACAGCGGGAAAATGCCCTCACGCGCTCCCGGTTATGCTCGGGCCCGCAGTCCCTCCGCCCACCCCCAGGAGCAACCCCATGGCCCTCAAGATCACCGTGATCGGCACCGGGTACCTCGGCGCCACGCACGCAGCGGCGATGGCGGAGCTGGGGTTCGAGGTCCTGGGCCTGGACGTCGTCCCGGAGAAGGTCGCGACGCTGGCCGCGGGGCGGGTCCCGATGTACGAGCCGGGCCTGGAGGAACTGCTCCACCGCCATGTCGCCGGCCTGGAGGGATCCAGCGGGCGGCTGCGCTTCACCACGTCGTGGGACGAGCTGGAGGACTTCGGCGGAGACGTCCACTTCGTCTGCGTGAACACCCCGCAGAAGCACGGCGAGTACGCCTGCGACATGTCGTACGTGGACGCCGCGTTCGCCTCGCTGGCACCTCGGGTGAAGGGCGGCGCGCTGGTCGTCGGCAAGTCCACCGTGCCGGTCGGCTCGGCGGACCGGCTCGCCCGTCTGCTCGCCGAGCATGCGCCCGAAGGAGTGGACCTGGCCTGGAACCCCGAGTTCCTGCGCGAGGGCTTCGCCGTCCGGGACACCCTGCACCCGGACCGCATCGTGGTGGGCGTGGACGGCGAGCGGGCCGAGAAGCTGCTGCGCGAGGTGTACGCCACACCGATCGCCGAGGGCTCGCCGTTCGTGGTGACGGACTTCCCCACGGCGGAGCTGGTGAAGACCTCCGCGAACTCGTTCCTCGCCACGAAGATCTCGTTCATCAACGCCATGGCGGAGGTGTGCGAGGCGGCCGGTGGCGACGTGGTGAAGCTGGCCGAGGCGATCGGCCACGACGAGCGGATCGGCAAGAAGTTCCTGCGGGCCGGGATCGGCTTCGGAGGCGGCTGCCTGCCCAAGGACATCCGCGCGTTCATGGCACGCGCCGGTGAGCTCGGCGCCGACCAGGCGCTGACGTTCCTGCGCGAGGTCGACTCGATCAACATGCGCCGCCGCGGTCACATGGTGGAGCTCGCCCGGGAGGCCGTGGGCGGCGGGTCCTTCCTGGGCACCCGGGTCGCCGTGCTGGGAGCGACGTTCAAGCCGGACTCGGACGACGTCCGCGACTCGCCGGCACTGAACGTCGCCGGGCAGATCCACCTCCAGGGCGGCCAGGTCACCGTCTACGACCCCAAGGGCATGGACAACGCCCGGCTGGTCTTCCCCACGCTCGGCTACGCGGACAGCGCACTGGAGGCCGTGCGCGGCGCTGACGTCGTGCTGCATCTGACCGAGTGGCGCGAGTTCCGTGAGCTCGACCCGGCGGCGCTGGGCGAGGTGGCGTTCCGCCGGATCGTGCTCGACGGGCGCAACGCGCTGGACGGGACGAAGTGGCGCGAGGCCGGCTGGACGTACCGGGCGATGGGCCGGCCCCGCGCCTGAGCAGCCGCCGTCTCAGCCGGCGCAGAGGCAGAACGGGTGACCGGCGGGGTCCGCGTAGACGCGGAAGCCGCGTGAGCGGTCGTCGACGTCCAGCGGCTTCGCGCCGAGCGCCAGCACCCGGGCCTCGGCGGCGTCCATGTCCTCGACGGTCAGGTCGAGGTGGAACTGCTGCGAGGACTCCGGCGACGGCCATGCGGGAGCGGTGTGCCCCGGGGCCGCCTGGAAGGCGAGCGGCGTGCCCCGGTATCCGGTGAGGGTGACCCAGTCGTCGCCGTCCCGCTCCACCGCGGCGCCGAGGATCTCTGCGTAGAAGGCGGCGAGTGCGCGCGGGTCGGCGCAGTCCAGGACGACGGTCCCCAGTGTGGCGATGGCCATGGTGCTTCCTCTCGTACGGACGGACGGTTACCGGTGAAGAGCTTTTACCGGTAACGCGTGACCACATGTTCCCGCAGTGGCGGTAACGTCGCAACCATGAATGACAGGGCTCCGGCACCCGGCGGGCTCGCGCTGATCGAGTCGCTGGTCAACACGCTGAGCGTCGACACGGGCGCGGACGCGCTGGACACCGCGGACGGACGCGCGGCGTTCGGGCTCGGGGAGGCGGAGGTACCGGCCGCGAGGGAACTGCGCGAGGCGCTGCGGGCCGCGTGCCTGGCGCACGCCGGTCACACCGCGCCCGGGCGCCGCGCCTCGGACCTGGACCGGATCCTGGCGGGCGCGCCGCTGCGCGTCCGGGTGGACGACACCGGCTCCGCGACCCTCCGCCCCGCGGCCGAACCGGCCGACCTGGCCTCCCGCGTCGCGGCGGCCATCGCGGAGGCGACCGCCGACGGGACCTGGGCGCGGCTGAAGGCGTGCCAGGCGGAGGACTGCCTCTGGGCCTACTACGACCGCAGTCCCGCGGGCCGCAGCCGCTGGTGCTCCATGGCGGTCTGCGGCAGCCGCGCGAAGATGCGGGCTTACCGGTCGCGCCGGGGCGGGTAGGCGGACGCGGCGAGGCAGGCGGGCGCGGCGAGGCGGGCGCGGGGTGCCCGCAGGTCACCGCCCGGGCGTGCTCGCCGTCGACTGGAGCGTCGCGTTCGAGGGGGCGCGGCGGGACCGGAGGTCGCGCGCGACGGATTCCGCGTCGCGGAGGACGCGGACCGCGTTCTGCCAGGTGAGCTTCGCCAGCTCGGGGCGGGACCAGCCGCGGCGCAGGAGTTCCGCGATCAGGTTGGGGTAGCCCGCCACGTCCTCCAGGCCGGCCGGGGTGAACGCGGTGCCGTCGAAGTCGCCGCCGATGCCGATGTGGTCGATGCCGGCCGCCTCGCGCATGTGGTCGAGATGGTCCGCGACCGTGGCCGCCGTCGCCATCGGGCGCGGGTGCTCCGCCTCGTACGCCCGCTGGACCTTCATGCCCGCCTCGGTCGTGTCGAGGGGGTGGAGGCCGTGCGCCCGCATGTTCTCGTCCGCCGCGCTGGTCCAGGCGACCGCGGCCGTCAGGACGAACTTCGGGACGAACGTCGCCATCGCCACGCCGCCGTTCGCCGGGAGCCGCTCCAGCACGTCGTCGGGGATGTTGCGCGGGTGGTCGCAGATCGCCCGGGCGGAGGAGTGGGAGAAGATCACCGGGGCGGCGGACGTGTCCAGGGCGTCCCGCATCGTCGTCGCGGCGACGTGCGAGAGGTCGACGAGCATGCCCGTGCGGTTCATCTCCCGTACGACCTCGCGGCCGAACGCGGACAGCCCGCCGAACCGCGGCTCGTCGGTCGCCGAGTCCGCCCAGTCGTTGTTGTCGTTGTGCGTCAGCGTCATGTAGCGGACGCCGAGCGCGTACAGCGCACGCAGCGTGGCGAGCGAGTTGTTGATGGAGTGGCCGCCCTCCGCCCCCATGAGGGAGGCGATACGGCCCTCCTCGCGCGCCGACTCCATGTCGTCGGCGGTCAGGGCGCGCACCAGGTCCGCCGGGTAGCGGGCCAGCAGCCGGTCCACCGCGTCGATCTGCTCCAGCGTGGCGCTGACCGCCTGGTCGCCGGCCATGTCGCTGCGCACGAACACCGACCAGAACTGGGCTCCGACGCCGCCGGCCCTCAGCCTCGGGATGTCGGTGTGGAGTCTGCCCGTCTGGTCGGTCGCGATGTCACGGCGGTCCAGGTCGTAGCGGACCTGCTCGCGCAGCGCCCACGGAAGATCGTTGTGACCGTCCACGACGGGAAAGGAAGTGAGCAGGGAACGGGCTTCGGCGAGAAAATCCACGGTCGCAGCCTACTTGCCGAACCCGAAGTCGGCCGATCCCTCCACCTTGCTCCGCAGCCGCCTGCCCTTCTCCGTCGCCTGGTCGTTCAGCTCCTGCTGGAAGTCCCGCATCCGGGCCAGCAGGTCGGCGTCCCGGGTGGCGAGGATCCGGGCCGCGAGCAGACCGGCGTTGCGGGCCCCGGCCACCGACACGGTCGCCACCGGCACGCCGGCGGGCATCTGCACGATCGACAGCAGCGAGTCCATGCCGTCGAGGTACCGCAGCGGCACGGGCACGCCGATCACCGGCAGCGGGGTGACGGAGGCGAGCATGCCGGGCAGATGGGCGGCTCCGCCCGCGCCCGCGATGATCGCCTTGAGCCCCCGGTCGGCCGCCTGCTCGCCGTACGCGATCATCTCGCGCGGCATCCGGTGCGCGGAGACGACGTCCACCTCGTAGGGGATCTCGAACTCGTCCAGGGCCTGGGCGGCGTTCTCCATGACGGGCCAGTCGGAGTCCGAGCCCATGACGATGCCGACGAGGGGGGCCGAGTCGGGAGCGGTGGTCATTCGGTGATCGTTCCTCTGAGGTAGTCGGCCGCGTGGCGGGCGCGCGCGAGCACGTCGTCCAGGTCGTCGCCGTAGGTGTTGACGTGCCCGACCTTGCGGCCCGGCTTCACGTCCTTGCCGTACATGTGGATCTTCAGCTGCGGGTCCCGGGCCATGCAGTGCAGATAGCCCTGGTACATGTCCGGGTAGTCGCCGCCGAGGACGTTCGCCATGACCGTCCACGTCGCCCGGGGCCTGGGGTCGCCGAGCGGCAGGTCGAGCACGGCCCGCACGTGGTTGGCGAACTGGGACGTGACGGCTCCGTCCTGGGTCCAGTGCCCGGAGTTGTGCGGGCGCATCGCCAGTTCGTTGACGAGGATGCGGCCGTCCGTGGTCTCGAAGAGCTCGACCGCAAGATGGCCGACCACGCCGAGCTCCTGCGCGATGCGCAGTGCGAGCTGCTGGGCCTGCCCGGCCAGTTCCCCGTCGAGGTCCGGGGCGGGGGCGATCACGGTGTCGCAGACGCCGTCGACCTGCCGCGACTCGACGACGGGGTAGGCGACCGCCTGGCCGTGCGGGGAGCGGACGACGTTGGCGGCGAGCTCGCGGCGGTAGTCGACCTTCTCCTCGGCGAGGACGGGCACCCCGGCGCGGAACGGCGGCTCGGCGTCCTGCTCGCTCCGTACGAACCAGACGCCCTTGCCGTCGTAGCCGCCGCGCACGGTCTTCAGGATCACCGGGAAGCCCCCCACCTCCGCCGCGAAGGCGGCCGCGTCGGCCGGGTCGGCGACGATGCGGTGGCGCGGGCAGGGCGCGCCGATCGCGTCGAGCCGGGCGCGCATCACCCCCTTGTCCTGGGCGTGCACCAGCGCGTCCGGGCCCGGGCGGACGGGTACGCCCTCCGCCTCCAGGGCCCGCAGGTGCCCGGTGGGCACGTGCTCGTGGTCGAAGGTGATCACGTCGCAGCCGCGGGCGAAGTCACGGAGGGTGTCCAGGTCCCGGTAGTCGCCGACGACGACCTCGCCGGCGACCAGCGCCGCCGAGTCCTGGGGGGTGTCACTGAGGAGCTTGAACCTGATGCCGAGGGGGATGCCTGCCTCGTGTGTCATACGGGCGAGCTGTCCGCCGCCGACCATGCCGACTACGGGAAACGTCACCCTCCCAGGGTATCCGGAGCTCCGTACGGTCCCGTCCGCCCCTCCGCTTCGTACGATCCCACAAGGGTGGAGGGCCGGGCGGGGCTCCCGCGCGGCCGTCCACCGGGCACGCGGGTGAGGCGCTGGTTAGAGTGGTCTGGTTGAGGTAGTCGACCGGACGGGACCAGCGAACACCATGAGCGAACGGGGCGCACTGCGTGTGCGACTGAACCGGCTCGCGCGCGAGGTCGCCAAGTTCGGCGCTGTCGGCGCCATGGGCCTCCTGGTCAACATGGCGGTCTTCAACCTGCTGCGGCAGACCACCGAGATCCCGGTGGTGCGCGCCAGCCTCCTCGCCACGGTCGTCGCCATCCTGTTCAACTACGTGGGCTTCCGCTACTTCACCTACCGGGATCGGGACAAGAGCGGCCGCACCAAGGAGCTCACCCTGTTCCTGCTGTTCAGCGCGGTGGGCCTGGTGATCGAGAACGGTGTGCTGTACGTCGCGACCTACGGCTTCGGCTGGGACGGCCCGCTGCAGAGCAACGTGTTCAAGTTCCTCGGGATCGCCGTGGCGACGCTGTTCCGGTTCTGGTCGTACCGCACCTGGGTCTTCCGGGCCCTGCCCGCCCGCGAGGCCGTGCAGACCGCGGAGTCGTTCCTGGAGCAGCGGCGTACGGAGCAGCCCGACCGCGTCGGCAGCTGACCCGGCTCGCCCGGCGGGTTCCCCCGGTCCGGCCCACCCGGCGGCATTCCCCCCGGTCCGGACCGCCCGGTGCATTCCCGGGGGCGGATCGCTCGCCGCGCCCCGGCTCGTCGTCAGCGCACCGTGCGCTCCGGCTCCTGCTCGCGCGGGCGCGCCTCCCGGCTCAGGAACAGGGCGAACACCGCGGGCTGCTGCTGCAGCAGCTCCAGCCGCCCGCCGTCCGCCTCCGCGAGGTCCCGGGCCACCGCGAGGCCGATGCCCGTCGAGTTCCGCCCGCTGATGGCGCGCTCGAAGATCCGCGCCCCCAGGTCGTACGGTACGCCGGGACCCTCGTCGGTCACCTCGATGACGGCCTGGTTGCCGGTGACCCGCGTGCGCAGGGCCACCGTGCCGCGCCCGTGCATCAGCGAGTTCTCGATCAGGGCGGCCAGGACCTGGGCCACGGCCCCCGGGGTGCCGACGGCCCTCATCCCCTGCTTGCCGGAGCAGACGATGGCGCGTCCCGCGCTGCGGTACGCCGGGCGCCACTCCTCGATCTGCTGCTTGACGACCTCGTCGAGGTCGAAGGCGACGGCGGACCCGGTCCGCGGGTCCCGGGCGTTGGTGAGCAGCCGCTCCACCACGTCGGTGAGGCGTTCCACCTGGGTGAGGGCGACGTGCGCCTCCTCCTTGACGATGTCCGGGTCGTCGGTGGCGTAGATCTCCTCCAGCCGCATCGAGAGAGCGGTCAGGGGGGTACGGAGCTGGTGGGACGCGTCCGCGGCGAGCCGCCGCTCGGCGGTGAGCATCCGGGCGATCCGCTCGGCGCTGGCGTCCAGGACGTCGGCGACACGGTCGAGTTCGGGGACCCCGTAGCGCTTGCGGCGGGGCCGGGGGTCACCGGAGCCCAGCCGCTCCGCGGTCTCGGCGAGGTCGGTCAGCGGCGAGGCGAGCCGGTTGGCCTGCCGTACCGCGAGCAGTACCGCGGCGACGACGGCGAGCAGCGCCACCGCCGCGATGATCATGAGGGAGCGGCCGACCTCGCGGGTCACGGTGGCGCGGGACTCCTCGACGGTGACCCGCTCGCCCAGTTCACCGGCCGCGGTGCCGCGGATCACGCTGCCGGAGGGCCGCTGCCCCACTTCGACCGGCGGGTTTCCGGGAATCTCGATCCTGGCGAAGCGGTCGGGACCGATCTGCTCGGCCAGCACCCCGTCGTCGACCCGCTCCTGTTCCAGCACCTTGGCCTCGATGACGCTGACCAGCCGAAGCGCCTCGGAGTCGACGCTCTCCTGGGCGCTGTTGCCGATGGTCCGCGTCTCGACGATGACGAGCGACACGCCGAAGACGGCGATCACCACGAGCACCACGGCCAGGGTGGAGTTGATCAGTCGGCGGCGCACGGTGCCCTCCGGGCGGGTCTTGCGGTCCTGCGGGGGCCGGGCCCCGCGGTCCTTGCCGTTCTGCGGGCCGCCCGGCCTCGGGCCACCCACCTGCTGTTCTCGTGACCCGGGCCGGCCGGTCGCGAGCGGCCCCGTGGTGAGCCGCCCGGTCGGGAACGGCCCGGTGGTGAGCCGCGAGCGGCCCGGGACCGGGTCCGCGCCCGGCACGGGCGCCCGGCACGGGGCCGGACCCGCGCCGTCCGAGGCGCGCCGTCCAGGGCCGGGCGGCCCGGGACCGCGCGCTCAGTTCTTCTCGAAGCGGAAGCCGACACCCCGGACCGTCGCGATGTACCTCGGGTTCGCCGCGTCGTCCCCCAGCTTCTTGCGCAGCCAGGAGATGTGCATGTCGAGGGTCTTCGTGGAGGACCACCACGTGGTGTCCCAGACCTCCCGCATCAGCTGGTCGCGGGTGACCACCCGGCCGGCGTCCCGCACCAGCACGCGCAGCAGGTCGAACTCCTTCGCCGTGAGCTGGAGCTCCTCGTCGCCCATCCAGGCCCGATGGGACTCGACGTCGATCCGCACCCCGTGGGTGGCGGGGACGGCGGCGGGCTCCGCGGCACCGCGGCGGAGCAACGCCCGTACCCGCGCAAGCAGTTCGGCGAGCCGGAAGGGCTTGGTCACGTAGTCGTCGGCGCCGGCGTCCAGGCCGACCACCGTGTCCACCTCGTCGGCGCGGGCGGTCAGCACCAGGATCGGCACGCTGTGGCCGTCGGCACGCAGCCGCCTCGCCACTTCGAGCCCGTCCATTCCGGGCAGCCCGAGATCCAGCACGACCAGATCGACAGCGCCCCGGAGCCCGGCGTCGAGCGCGCTCGGGCCGTCCTCGCGGACCTCGACCTCGTACCCCTCCCGGCGCAGGGCGCGCGCCAGCGGCTCGGAGATGGATGCGTCGTCCTCGGCGAGCAGTACACGGGTCATGAGGCGATGGTAGTCCGCGGCGGTGCGGCTCAGGGGGTCCCGGGCACGCCCTCCGGAAGTGGCGATGCGATCCTGGTCGGCGCCTCCGGGAACGGGCAGGCGTTCCACGAACACCTGTGACCCACCTCTCAAATGGTCTATACATATCGCTGTCATGCCTTATGGTGTCAAGGCGCCTACAGCACGAACGGGGACCTTTGGCTGCTTTCACGCCAAAGGTCTCTTTTGTGTGCGGAGTCGGGTGTGAGCCCGCCTCCGCGACCGTGAACGACCTGGGCCGGGCCCCATCCGCGGCAACGCGGACGGGGTGTGGATCCCGGTGAGGAGTGTCCCTCGTCCCCCCAGGGGGCGGGCCCCCGGGCGCGGGGCGGGACGGCTTCCCCGCCGGTGCCGGCCGAACCACCGGGCGCGGTGACCGCTCACGACGCGGCGCGTCCCGAGAAGCAAGGATCGACATGGCGTCCAGCCTGACGAAGGACTCGTCCCCCACCCCTGGCGAGAAGACCTTCTTCGGCCACCCCCGCGGTATGGCCACGCTCTTCATGACGGAGATGTGGGAGCGCTTCTCCTGGTACGGAATGCGCGGCATCCTCGTCCTCTACCTGGTCGCGGGGGTGCTCGACGGGCCGCTCCAGGGCAGGGAGGCGCTCGCCGCCTCCATCTACGGCGTCTACAACGCCGTCGTCTACATGGCCGCCATGCCCGGCGGCTGGATCGCCGACCGGCTGTGGGGCGCGCGCAAGGCCGTCCTCGTCGGCGGCATCGTCATCGCCCTCGGGCACTACACCCTGGCGATCCCCTCGGACACCGCCTTCTTCGCCGGTCTGGTGCTCATCGCCGCCGGTACGGGCCTGCTGAAGCCGAACATCTCGGCCATGGTCGGCGGGCTCTACGAGGGCCAGTCCAGCGCCCGCCGCGACGCCGGCTTCACGCTCTTCTACATGGCGATCAACATCGGCGCCATGGCCGCCCCACTGGCCGTCGGCTACCTCGGTGAGAACGTCAACTGGCACCTCGGCTTCTCCGTCGCCGGTATCGGCATGACGCTGGCGGTCGTCCAGTACGTCCTCGGCAGCCGCCACCTCGGCGACGTCGGCAAGGAGCCCGGCACCCCGGCGACGCCGGAGGAGAAGCGGACCGCGCTGCGCAGGGTCCTGCTGTGGGGCGGTCTGGCCGTCGCCGCACTCGCCGTGGACGTGCTGCTCGGCACGTACGACATCGAGCACATCGTCAACGTGCTGGCGGTCCTGGGCATCGTCGTGCCGGTCGTCTACTTCACCGCGATCTACCGCAACCCGGCGCTGACCGCCGCCGACCGGCCCAAGATCCAGGCGTTCGTCTGGTTCTTCGCCACGGCCGTGCTGTTCTGGCTGATCTACGACCAGTCGGGCTCGCTGCTGACGCTGTTCGCGGACAACAAGACCGACCGCGTGATCGGCGGCTGGGAGTTCCCGGCGTCCTGGTACCAGTCGGTGAACCCGGCCATGGTCATCGTCCTGGCCCCGCTGTTCGCGACCCTCTGGGTGAAGCTCGCCCAGCGCAACCGCGAGCCCAGCACCCCGATGAAGTTCGCCCTGGCGATGCTGCTCATCGGCGGCTCCTTCGCCATCATGGGCCTGGCGGGCGCCGCCGCCGCGAACAGCGAGACCGGCAAGGTCACCATCTTCTGGCTGCTCAGCGTCTACCTCGTCCAGACCCTCGGCGAGATGTGCCTGTCGCCGGTGGGCCTGTCGCTCTCCACGAAGCTGGCGCCCAAGCAGTTCGTCGGCCAGATCATGGGCCTGTGGTTCCTGGCCACCGCGACGGGCAACGCCCTCAACGGCTGGGTGACCAAGCTCAACGAGCCGCTCGGCGACGCCGCGTACTACTCGATGTGGGCGGCCGTCGCGATCGCCGCGGGCCTGACGTTCATGATGGCGGGCAAGAGGATCCGCGCCCTCATGGGCGACGTCCGCTGACGCCACGGGATTCCGCCGGAGCCCGGCCCACGCCGCACCGGCGGAATCCCCGGACGGGCCTGCCCGGCACGCACACCGCGTGCCGGGCAGGCCCGTCCTCTCACATCCGCCCCTGCGGCGTGGGCCGGTCCTCAGGCGGTGCGGAGTCCGGGGCGTACCGCGGCGAACTCGCGGTGGTGCCGGGACCGCCGTCCTGCGTCGTGGAGACCGCGGAACCGCCGTCGTCCCGCGTCGTGGAGACCGCGGAACCGCCGTCGTCCCGCGTCGTGGAGACCGCGGAACCGCCGTCGTCCCGCGTCGTGGAGACCGCCGGGTCCGCGCGTGGCGCGACGGGGTGCCCGGCGCGGTGCCGGCCGGGCTGCCGCGGCCGTACGCGGTCCACGACGGCCATCCCGATCCGGAACAGCGCCACCGGGACCACGACGGCCAGCAGCACCCAGAACAGCGTCACGCCCCAGGGCCTGCCCACACCCCAGGGCTGCTCGACGAGCACCTTCGAGCCGTACCCCACGGACACCCGGTAGTCGCCGTACGCCCCCGCGGGCAGCCGGACGGGCAGCCTGATCTGTGCCTTCGCGCCCGGCTGAACGGTTCCGTGCCACTGCCGCTCCTCCCATCGGGGGGCGAACACACCGTGCGCGGTGCCGACCCGGAAGACGGGGTTCTCGATCGGGGCGGTACCGAGATTGCCGACGGTGAAGACGAGCTCCCGACCCGGCGGAGCGCCGAACCAGACGAGCAGCCCGCTCGACCCGGTCAGTTCGGCGGTGGTGAGCACGGCGAGCCTGCCGCCGGAGG
The DNA here is from genome assembly GCF_003097515.1 of Streptomyces tirandamycinicus. Taxonomy (NCBI): domain Bacteria; kingdom Bacillati; phylum Actinomycetota; class Actinomycetes; order Kitasatosporales; family Streptomycetaceae; genus Streptomyces; species Streptomyces tirandamycinicus. The sequence continues at coordinate 2,355,114 of NZ_CP029188.1, forward strand.
TCTGCCGCGGCAGCGGGGCGGTGGGGTGGCCGGCGACCGTGAACGGCTGATCCACGACGGCCCGTTCGCCGGTCACCGTGGCGACGTGCACCACGCACGGACACGGTTCCGGGGGCTCGGCCACCGGCATGCTCCTGCTGAAGGCGCCTCCGGCGTCGGTGGTGACGGCCCGGCCCTCGGCGTTGGCGCAGGAGTTGGTTCCGCCGATCACGCCCGTGCCGGGTGCGGACTGCCCGCAGATCAGCAGCATCAGCAGCGCCTCGGGCCGCCAGCCGGAGCCGCTGACGGTGATGTCGCCGCCCTTGCCCGCCTCGTCCGCGGAGAGACGGACGACGGGGCGCGGGTCCGCGACGGCGTACGGGGCGGGGCCGTTGGCGACTGCTGCGGCGGCGTACGGGGCGCGGCCGGTGGAGACCGCTGCGGCGGCGTGCGCGGTGGGTCCGGCCGCGAAGGCCACGGCGGCCATGACTGCCACGACAGCCGTGACTGCCGCTACGGGGAGCACGGCGGTCAGCCGGGCGGCTGCGCCGCGGCCCGCCGCCGCCCTGCGCGGCGCACCGGCGGATGCGCCGTTCACGACCGGTCTCCCGCCTGTGCCGGAGGGCGTCGGGGTCCGCCGGACCGTTCGGATCCGCCGGACCGTTCGGATCCGCCGGACGGCTCGGATCCGCGGCGGCGGCCGTGGCGGCCGGGCCCCCGTTCACGGCCGCGCCACAGTGCGAGGGCGCCCGCCGCCGCTCCGAGTGCCAGTGCCGTTCCCGTCGCCGCGGCCCACGGCACATACCTGGCGGAGGCCGTCGCCTCGGCCGGTACGGCGCCCGGGGCCGTGACACGGAGGGTGATGTCGACGGAGTCGAGGGCGGGCGGATCGGGCCACGGTTCGGACAGTTCGAGGCTCCGGCCAGGGCCCAGTTCGACCGGCAGGGTCCGGGCGGGGCGCCGCAGCAGTGCGCCGGTGAGCCCGTCGGCGCGTACGGCGAGGCGGGGTTCCAGCACGGTGTTGCCCCGGTTGACGAGGGTGTAGCGGATGGAGCGGCCCTCGACCCGGAGGTCCTCCACGGTGAGCGCGCCCAGCTCGGGGCCGGTGACGCGCACATGGACCCGTACGGCCGCCTCATGTCCCCCGGCCGACACCACGACCTTCGCGGGGCGGTCGCCCGGGGGTGCGGTGGCCGGGACCGTGACGGCGAAGGGGACATCGGCCCGGGTGCGGGCGGGGACGGTCACCCGGTCCTCCGCGAAGGCCAGCCAGGCCGTGCCGGTGGCCCGCAGCCGGACCGTCAGCGGTTCGGCTGCCGGGTTGGTCACGGAGATCCCGTCCTCCAGGACCGCGCCCGGCCTGCCTTCCAGGTAGACGTACGGTCTGCCGCCGGTCGCGGGCTCGGCCCTCCACTCCTGCCCGGCCGCCACGGACCCGGCGGCCGCCGCGGTCTCGGCGGTCTCGGCGGTCTCCGCGGCCTCCTCCGCGGCCTCGGCGCTCCGGTCCTGCCCAGGCAATGCGCGCACGGCGGGTACCGCAGGCGCGGCGGGCACCGCAGGCACGGCAGGCATGGCAGGCGCCGCGGGCACCGCAGGCGCGGCGGGCGCCGCGGGCCAGAGCACGGTCAGCAAGGCACCGGCCGCGGCCGCGAGTCGGGCACGGGCCGGCACGGTCAGCCCGCGGACCGCTGTCCGCGCCGGGTCAGCCACAGCACACCGGCGGCTCCGGTCAGGAGCACGGTGCCGCCGAGCGCGCCGAGCGCGGGTGCGGAGTCGAGTGGACCGGTCCTCGGCAGCTCCCCGGCTCCCGAGCCCGCCGCGGAACCGGAGCCCCCCGATCCGTCGGAACCGGAGCCGGACCCCCCGGAACCTCCGGATCCGCCGGACCCCGAGCCGGAACCCCCGGACTGCTGCCCGTCGCCCGAGGCCTGGACGTCCATCTCGAGCGAGGGCTTCGGGTTGTTCCCGGGGGTGCAGGTGGTCGTCGTCCCGAGTGCCTTGATGGTGAGCACCCCGGCGGTGAAGGTGACCTTGCCGCTCTTCCCGGGGGTGTACGTCCCGGTCAGATCGTTGATCTTGATGGGGGTGTCGGGCGGGATCGCCTCGGCGTTGGGCGGCCCCGAGACGGGGACGCTGCCCTCCTCCGCGCCGCCGAGCTCGATGACCGCGCTCGGGTTCATCGCTCCCTTGCCGAGCTCGACCGGGCTGGACGAGACGCCCTTGCCGAACGACATCGTGAGCCGGTAGCCGCTGCCGCTCCTGACGGCCTTGATGTCGATGGGCGACACCGCGGCCTTGGGCCCGATGGGCGTCTGGCACCGGTAGTCGACGTCCACGACGGCGGCACCGGCGGTCGGTGCGGCCGTCAGCACCACCGAGCACGCCAGCGCCACCGCCAGCGTGAGAGCTGTCCGCTTCTGGTACGACACCTCGAATCCCCTCATGCCGGAAGTCGCCGCAGTCAACTGACGACACATCAGATCGGGCGCTCAAGGTACGCCCCGGCACGTGCGGAGGGAAGACGAAGAGCACGGCGGATCGCCGTGCTCCACAACAGCTTGCGCGTCCCCGGCGCCCGGGCCCGGCTAGGAGGGCGCCGCGAGCTCCGCCCACACCGTCTTGCCCGTCATCCCCGGAGTCCTGACGACACCCCAGTCCAGGCACAGGCGCTGGACGATGAACATGCCGTGGCCGCCGGGCCGGCCGGCCCGGTGCGGGGTGCGGGGCGCGGGCTGGCCGGCGCCGAGATCGGTGACCTCCAGCCGGAGCACCTTGGCATCGCTGGAGACCCGCAGGCGGTCGGGGCCTTCCGCGTGCAGGCAGGCGTTGGTGACCAGTTCCGAGACGACGAGGAGGACGTCCTCGGCGGCGGCGCGCCGGTCGGCATTGGGGGCGGGCAGCCAGCCCCAGTCGTACAGGGCCTGCCGGGTGAAGTCGCGAGCGAGCGGGACGATGCCGCTGGCGTTCCCGAGAGCCAGGGTGCGCACCCGGCCGTCGGGCAGGACGGTACCGGGTCCGCCGCCGGCCCCGGCGGGGGCGCCGTCCGGCTCGGGGCCGAGGTCGCCCGGCGGATGCTGCCGGGTGGTGCTCATCAGCGCTTCACCTCACCGATTCACCAGTTCGCGTGTGGGTCGATTGTGGGTCGATACGGAGCGTGCGGGGGTTCGCACGCTTTTGCGAGGGTCCCTGGGGGAACCTTGCTGGGGTCTTCTGCCCGGCCGGATCCGGACAACACCCCCCGGTCCGGTCATGCGGCGGGAGTCACTCCGCCAGGGCCGCTTCCACCGTGTCGTGGACGGTGAAGACCGCCTCGGCACCGGTGATCTCGAAGACCCGTGCCACGACGGGAAGCATTCCGGCCAGATGGACCCCGCCTCCGGCGGCCTCGGCCCTGAGGCGGGCACCGAGCAGCACGTTCAGCCCCGTGGAGTCGCAGAACTCCAGGTGTGAGCAGTCGACCACCAAGCGTGCACGACCTTGATCGAGCGCATCTTCGAGTGGCGCACGCAACAATTCGGCGGTGTGGTGATCGAGCTCACCCGCCGGGGTCACCACCTCGCTCTGGCCTTCGGTCCTTACCTCGACCCGAAGGCGGCCTCGATTCGCACTGCCGACCGTCCCGCGGTCCATGCCCGTCCTCTTCGCCGACGACGTTGACGTCCGCAGCACATTACGCCTTTCGTACGCCGATCGGTAGCCGAACTCCCCCACAAATCGGACATACATGACTTTCAACACTTGCAACGGGCGGTGAAGAGCGGGTAGGGCTATATGGACACCACCAACACGGCCGGCTTTGGAGGCGCCGCACACCGCAGCACCGCGTATGGGCATCGGCAGCCATATGCCGAGAACGATGGAGGAGACCATGTCACCCCGGCTCGACGAAACGCGTACCCCGAACGCGCCGTCGACATGTCAGCACGATCACCTCGAATCCACGGAGTCCCCCGAGTTCCCCGACTCCCGCGAGCACACCGGGCACCACGCGCCCGAGGTACCCGGCGAGCACCACCCGTACGGGCGGCACGGGCAGCACGGGCACTACGGCCACGGCCAGTACGCGCAGTACGGGCAGTACGGCCAGTACGGCCAGTACGAGGATGTCGACCTCCCGGCGCTCCCGCCGTTCGACGAGGTCGGCCCCGTGGACGCGCGCGCTCTCTCGAAGACGCTCTTCGCCCGCCTGGAAGCCCTCGAGGAGGGCACGCACGAGTACGCCTACGTGCGCAACACCCTCGTCGAACTCAACCTCGCACTGGTCAAGTTCGCCGCCTCCCGGTTCCGCTCCCGCAGCGAGCCGATGGAGGACATCATCCAGGTGGGCACGATCGGCCTGATCAAGGCCATCGACCGCTTCGAGCTCAGCCGGGGCGTGGAATTCCCCACGTTCGCGATGCCGACGATCATCGGCGAGATCAAGCGCTTCTTCCGCGACACCTCCTGGTCCGTGCGCGTCCCGCGGCGGCTGCAGGAACTGCGGCTGGACCTCGCGAAGGCCGGCGACGAGCTCGCCCAGCAGCTCGACCGCGCGCCCACGATCGGCGAACTCGCCGAGCGCCTCGGCATCAGCAGGGACGAGGTCGTCGAGGGCATGGCCGCGAGCAACGCGTACACCGCGAGCTCGCTGGACGCGCAGCCCGACGAGGACGAGTCCGAGGGCACGCTGGCGGACCGCATCGGCTACGAGGACCACGGCCTCGAGGGGATCGAGTACATCGAGTCCCTGAAGCCGCTCATCGCCTCGCTGCCCCCGCGCGACCGCAGGATCCTCTCCCTCCGCTTCGTCGCGGGCATGACCCAGTCCGAGATCGGCGACGAGCTCGGGATCTCGCAGATGCACGTGTCGCGTCTGCTGACCCGCACGCTGACCAAGCTCAGAAAGGGCCTCACGGTCGAGGAGTGACCTCCCGCCCGCGGGCGCCCCGCCTGAAGGGTCCATTCCGTCAAGGGATGGGCCCTTCCGCCGTATTGACGGTGGGGTCCGGAATGGGCCACATTGAGCCGGGGGTTCAGGGGGTGGTGGGGCCGTGGGGGAGGCGCTGGAAGCGCGGATGCGCGACCGCATCGGCAGGGAGTGCCTCTACCTGCCGTCGTGCCGGCTCGGGCTGTACGTGGCACTGCGCCACTGGTGCAGACCCGGCGGACGGGTGCTGATGTCGCCCGTCAACGACGACGTCATCTTCTTCGTGGTGCTGGCGGCGGGCCTGCGCCCGGTGCAGGCACCCCTCGACCCGAGAAGCGGCTCGATCGACGAGTCCGCCGTCCCCGAGGCGACCTGGCGAACCCTGGACGCGGTCGTCACGACCAATCTGTACGGCAACCCCGACCCCGCACCCGGGCTGCGCGCCCGCTGCGACGCGCTGGGCATCCCGCTGCTGGAGGACGCGGCGCACGCGATCGGGTCGAGCGTCGGCGGACGACCCGTCGGCTCCTACGGGGAGGCGTCCGTCTTCAGCCTCTCCAAGCACACCGCCGCCAAGACCGGGGGCTTCCTCACGGTCGCCGACCCGGCCCTGCGGAACGCCCTCCGGGAGGCACGCGACCGCCTGCTCACCCCCTCCCGGCCGTCGGCCGAACTCGCCTACGCCCTGCGGCCGTACGCGGAGGCCTCGGTGCGCGGGCTGCGCCTGGTCCGGGCGGCGCGGGCCGTGATGCGGCTGCTCGGCATGGAGGAGCGCGGGGGGATACGGATGCCGCTGCGGCCCGGCGAACTGCGGAGGGCGGTCGCCGAGGCCCCCGCGCTCACACCGTTCCACTCCTGGGTGCGGGTCGACATGCACGACTACCGGATCAGCCCCGGGCGCGCCCGGCTCCACCGCACCGCGCGGCTGCTCGACCGCCTCGACGACCGCCTCGCGGCCCATCTCGAAGGCACCCGGCGGCTGCTGGCGAGCCCCTGGGCGGCGCCCGGCACCGGCCCCGTCCAGCCGCTCTTCCGCGTCCCGCTGCTGGTGGCCGACCGGGACGCGGCCGTCGCCGCACTGGCCCGGCACCGCATCACCACCGGCTATCTGTACGACCCGCCGCTCGACGACTACGCCTCCGGGCTGTTCACCGACCCGCCGCCCGACCCGGAACCGGCCCGCTGGTTCGCCCGCCACGCCCTGCCGGCCGACCCGCTGAGGGCGGACCGGATCACCGCCGTCCTGGACGCGGCGGGCGTCCGGCCGGCCCCGCCGCCACCGGGAGCGGGGCCGGCCGGAGGCCCCGAGGGCGGGGTCGGTGGCTGAGACGACCCGGGTGCGGGCGCCCGGTACCGCCACCGGCGGGACGGCTCCCTCCGGTGGGGCGCCCGGCGGGACGGCTCCCTCCGGCGAGGCGCCCGGCGGGTCCGCGGGCGGCGCCTCCATGTTCCGCAACGCCTATGCGCTGATGCTCTCCACCGGCGTCTCCGCCGCCCTGGGGCTGGGCTTCTGGCTGGTGGCCGCCCGGTACTTCACCGAGGAGGCCGTGGGGCAGGGGTCGGCCGCCATCGCGGCGATGCGGCTGCTCGCGTCGATCACCGCGACCACGATGATCGGCGCGGTGGTGCGGTACGTCCCCAGGGCCGGACGGGCGACCGGGCCGCTGGTGTGGCGGGCGTACGCGGTCAGTTCGGCCGTCGTGTGCGTGGCGTGCGCGGCCTTCCTCGTCACCCTCGACCTGTGGGGGCCGTCGTACGCCCCGCTGCGGGGCCCCGTCGCCGGAGCGGTCTTCACCGCCGCCTGCGTCGGCTGGGCGTTGCTCACCCTGCAGGACGGGGTGCTGACCGGGCTGCGCGAGGCCGTCTGGGTACCGGTGGGCAACGCGGTGTTCTCCGTTGGCAAGCTGCTGCTGCTCGTCGTGTTCGCGGGCGCCCTCCCCGTCCTCGGCGTGTTCGTGTCGTGGGCGGCGGCGATCGCCCTGTCCGTACTGCCGCTCGGCTGGCTGGTGTTCCGCCGCCTGATACCCCGCCACGCCGCCGCCGAGGGCGACCGCGAGCCGCCGCGGATGCGGGACGTCGGGCGGTTTCTCGCCGGGGACTCGGTCGGCGCCCTCTTCTCCCTGGCGATGATCAACCTGCTGCCGGTGATGGTCGCCGTCCGCTTCGACGCCGCCCACAACGGCTTCTTCTACATCGCCTACACCGTCGGCGGCACGATGGAGTTCATGGCCATCAACATGGCCTCCTCGCTCACCGCGCACGCCTCGCACAGCCCCGGCAGCCTCGCCGACGGGGTGCGCGGTGCGCTGCGCCGGATGGCGCTGCTGCTGGTGCCGGTCGTCGCCGTCCTCGTCGTCTTCGCGCCGGTGATCCTCGCGCCGTTCGGCGCCGACTACGCGGAGCACGGCACGACCGTGCTGAGGCTGCTGGCCGCTGCCGCGCTGCCCCGGGTCGTCGTGGAGCTGTACATCGGGGTCCTGCGCGTGCAGGGCCGCACGGGCGTCCTCGCCGCCCTCCAGGGCGCGATGTGCGCGATGGTGCTGGGCAGCGCCGCGGTCCTGATGGGCCCGGCCGGGATCTCGGGCGCGGGCCTGGCGATGCTGCTGTCCATGGCGCTGATGGCGCTGGTCTCCGCGCCGGGCCTCCGGGCGGCCCTAGCCGGGCGGGAGCCCCGGCCGGCGTGCGGGACACGGCTGTTCGCGCGGCGGCGGCGCGCCGCGGCCGACGGCTTCGGCACGACCTGGGCGCGACGGGCCGCGGCGGGGCGGGCGTCCGAGGGGCCGGCGTCCGAAGGGCGGGAGTCCGAGGGGCCATTGTCCGAGGGGCCGTTGTCCGCAGGGCGGGCCTCCGACGCGGCAGGGGAGGCCGGGGACCGGGCGCGGGAGGCCGTCCTTCTGCGGGAGCTGAGGGAGGCGGGGGAGACGAGGGAGGCGGGGGAGACGAGGGAGGCGGGGGAGGCGGGGGAGCTGACGGAGGCGGGGGACCCGGCGCCCGGCACACCGGTGCATCAGGCGGGGGCCCCGGCGCCCCGCACACCGGTGCATCAGGCGTGGACCCCGGCGCCCCGCACACCCGCGCACGGACCACGGGAGGGGCTCCCGGCCGCCGGGCGCGGCGGGGAGTACGGCGCCGTCGCCTGGCTGTGGCTGCTGCTGGGGATCGCGGCCGGCCTGTTCTGGTTCCCGCTGGCGCGGGCGGGGGACGTTCCGCCCGGGCCGCTGACGGGCCCCGAGTTGCTGCACGCGCTGCCGCCGCCGACGGTGGCTGCCGGGGTGCTGCTGGTGGTCGTGTACAGCGGTGCCGTGGCGCTGAGCCGGCTGCGGCCTGTCCTGCTCACGGCCGCTCTGCTCACCACCACCGCCGCGCTGCACACCGCGCCCGCGCTGCTGGGCGTGCGGCCTCCGCCCGTCTCCGGGCCGGGTCACGAGGCGCTGGCGGGCCTGCTGACCGGGCCGGTGGGGATCGCCGGCCCGGCGGAGCTGCGCGCGGTCCTGCCACCCCTGCTGCAGCTGCTGTGCCTGGGGCTGGCCGCCACCGCCCTGCGGGCCCTGGGTGCGCCCGGCCGGACCACCGCGGCGGCGGTGTGGGTCCTGGCGGTGGCGGGCTGGGCGGCCCAGGGCGCCTTCGCCGCCGCGGCGCTGCCGGTGTCGGCCGGTTTCCTGACGGCGGCGGTGGCGGCGCTCGTCCACCGCCGTACGGGCCGGCGCGACGGGCGGCGGAAGTCCCTCAGCGGCTCGGGACCGGCTGCCTGAACCAGCCGTCCCGGCCGGCGAGCCGGTAGCCCTCCAGCCCCGGCCCGTCGTCGACCGTCAGATCGCAGCCCTCGCCCGGTACCGCGCGGTTCCAGTGCACCATCGCCTTCACCCGGGGCATGGTCCGGGCGACCTCCGGGATGGCCGCGTACCACTCGCGCTGCCGGTCGGGGTCGGCCGGATCGGGGACGGTGGCGAACTCGGCGAGCATCAGGGGCTTCTCGTCGGAGATGTTCGCGAGCAGCCAGTCGTGACCGGGCCGCTGACTGCGCTCGAAGTCCTTCCAGTCCGTGGTCCGGTGGCAGGTGAAGTAGTTGTACTGGTCCATGGCGAGCCAGTCGACGTAGTCGTCACCGGGGTACAGCCGCTTCATCAGGTCGGCGCTGCCGAGGTAGCCGGAGACCGTCCACACCCACACCACGTTCCGCGCACCGAGCTTCTCGAAGCGGTCCCGCAGGTGCCGGTAGGCGGCCACGTACTCCTCGGGAGTCCCGGCGCCCTCCCCGATCCGGGCGTCGACCTCCTGGTCGAAGGAGAGGAAGACCCGTTTGCCGTACGCCTTGATGCGGCGGATCTGCGGGTCGATGATCTCCGTGTCGTACCGGCCCGACGCGATGTTCCTCCAGCCGAGCTGGGTCTCGGTCCAGTTGGCGTGGTGCGGTTCCTTCCACACCGTGGACTCCCAGGCGAGCATCAGCAGGCGGTCGCGGCCCAGTTCCTGTTCGTCGGGGGTGAGCAACTGCCCGTCGAGCTCGTTCCCCGACATGTCGTGGTACGTGTACACGAGGTCGAGCCGCCGTCCGATCTTCTTCTCGAACGCGTACACCGGTGCGGTGAGCGAGCCGTTCCCGTCGTAGGGGATGTAGGCGCCCCACCAGGCGCCGCAGCGAGGAGCGAGTACGGCGTCGGGGGCGCAGGGTCCGCCCGGGGGCTCGCCGGAGACGGCGTTCCCCGGAAGGTCCTCCGATGGGCTCCCCGGTGGGCTTCCCGGTGGGCTTCCCGGGCGGTTCCCGTCCACGGCGCCGTCGTCGGCGGTGGCCCAGATCCCGAGGCCGGCGAGGAGCGCGGCGACCGCGGCGAGGACCACCGCCGCGGCCAGGCGCCGCCGGGGTCCCGAACGAGGTCCGCTCATCGGCCACCACTCCCCGCCGGGCCTTCGGGCGCGGCCCCGGGGGCGGACACACCGTCGGCCCCGGGGGCGGACGCACCCTCGGGCCCAGGGGCGGACGCACCCTCGGGCCCAGGGACGGACACACCGTCGCCCGCGGTCGCGGGCCCGGCCGCAGGCCCGGTCGCAGGCCCGGTCGCAGGCCCGGCCGCGGGTGCCGTACCCGGAGCGAACTCATGCGCGGCCCGCCCGGCCGCCCCGCGCGTGGCCGCGGGGAGCGGAAGTCCCGGCAGTGCGGCGACGACCGTCGCGAAGGCCGCGAGGGGCAGCAGGAACGCGGTCACCGTGAATCCCCCGACCAGGAACAGCGAGGTGGCGGTGAGCACGCCGATCGACAGGCTGATCGGCGCCGCCAGCGCGAACGCCTCCAGACGGGCGGCGGACCGCAGACCGGCCGGCTGCGGGTGCAGCAGGGCGAGACCCGGGCCGAAGCCGACGAACAGGAGCACGGGTACCCATCGCAGCGGCGAGCCGCCCGGCAGCAGGGTGGCGGCGAGCGCCGCCCAGCCGGACAGCGCCACGGCCGCTCTGAGCGGGATCGGGGTCTCTTTCGGCATCGGGACTCACCTCGCTGGTGATCGGTGTTCGAGTACGACGCCGTAAGGGTGTTCCTCGACGACGGTGAAGAGCGGGGACGCCGCGAGCCTGTCGCGCAGCTTCGCGAAGCCGCCGGGAGGCAGCAGCCCCTCGCCCGCGGTGTAGACGTCCTGGGTGCGGGTGAGGATGACGTACGCCCGCGTCCCGGGCGGGATGCCGTCGGCCAGATAGCGGGCCGGGTCGGCGAGCATCCGTTCGTTCTCCGGGAGTTCCTGCTCGGCGAAGAACCAGTGCTCCAGCCGGTCGTAGCGGTGCAGCGCCTTCGGGAACGACCCGGTGGCGGCGAGGACCAGGCTTCCCTCGGGGGCCCGGTCGATCGACCTGGTGACCAGGGCCGTCTCCGCCGGCGGGGTGTAGTGCATCCTCTCCTTGCCGTAGTACGACGGGAGGAACCCGGCGGCGAGCGCGACCAGCGACAGGGGCAGCGCCACGGCGGCGGCGCGGCGGCGCACGGTCCTGGCGCGCGGTGAGCCGGCCCGTCCGCCGCGAGCGGCGCGGGCGGCCGGGACGAGTGCGGCGGCGGCGAAGAACGCGGCTCCGGGCAGGCCGAACAGGTAGACCCGGAAGAGCATTTCGCCGCCGTAGTCGTTGACGGCGAACAGCGGCAGCGGCGCCGCCGACACCAGCAGCAGCGGCAGGGCGCTGCGCACCAGCCTGCGCCGGGTGAGCACGGCGAAGGCGGCGGGCACGGCGATCGCGAGCACCATCAGCACATTGGCCAGGCCCGCGAGTTCGGGCCCGGGGCCGGTCAACCGGCCGGCGTATCCGGCGCGGGAGTTGCGGGTCAGCTCGCCGAGGGACTCGCGCAGGGTGCCGAGGGTCTCCATGAACAGCGGCCGCCCCATGGTCAGGTCCCAGGCCAGCATCACGGCGCAGGCGACCGCGAGGAGCCCGAAGTTGCGGTAGCGGCGGGTCAGCAGCAGGGCGGACAGCGACACGCACAGCATCACCGGGGTGAGCTGGTGCGAGGCGTTGATCGCCACGAGCAGGGGCACGAGGACCAGCACGCAGACGGCGCGCTGGCGGCGGCTGGTCGGCGGCGGCACGGCGGCCGCGGCCGGGTCGAGGAACGTGCGGTCCCGCAGCCTCCCGGCCGACCCCGGCAGCACGAAGTGGCGCAGCACCACCGCGAGTACGGTCAGATGCAGCAGGTAGGCGAAGCCCTGTGGGGCGAGGTAGTCCTGGCCGACCCAGTTGGCGAGCTGGTAGATCCAGACACCGGTCCACACCAGCCGCCAGTCCTCGGTGAAGGTCCGGTAGAGCAGGACGAGCACGGGCATCAGCAGCAGCCCGAGCACCACCGGTGCCCAGTTGAGGTACGCGGCCGCACTGTCCACGCCGAAGGAGCGCACCAGGGCGGCGTTGAGGCCGAAGAAGCCGGGCCACTGCTCGTAGGCCGCCATGTTCCCGGACAGCGGTGCGTGGGGCCGCAGTTCACCGTTGGCCAGCAGGGTGTCGATGACGGCGTCGTGCTTGGAGGCCCACGGATAGCGCACCGAGTCGTACAGCAGCGCGGGCGGGGCCTTCAGCGCCAGCAGCATCCCCACGCAGTACGCGGCCGGCCACCAGGGGGCGGTTCCCGCGCGCCGCAGCGCGAGCAGGAAGCCGGCGGTGAGCACCAGGAGCGCGGCGAAGAACGCGACCGGAAGCCGGTCGAGGAGCCCGTACTCCCCCATCGTCCGGAAGCCGATGCGCGGCAGCGCGTACCCCCACAGGCCGAGACCGAGGAGCAGGGGGAGCCAGGCGAGGCCGGGCAGGCGCGGCCGTCTCCGCGGCCGGGGGCCGGTGCCCGAAGGCGGGCGGGCGCCGGTGCCCGCGGGCGGGCGGTGGCCCTCGGCCCGCGGCGCCGCCGGCAGCACGCTGCTCCCGGTGACCGGTGTGGGCACGCGTTGCTGCTGCACCGTGCGACTCCCCCCACGGATGTGGACGCTGCTGTCAGACCGCTGTCCCTTTCAGCGAAGTATAGGAACCTGGTTAGGTTTTGGGCGGCTCTCGACCATCTTCGCCCGTCAGCCCGCGAACCGCGGGCCCCGCACGGCCGCCTGCGCCCTCCGGTAGAGCCGCCAGCCCACGGTCGGCAGCGAGTCCGGGTACGGGGCGACCCGTGCGCCCGTGCCGTCCATCCACGCCCGCACGTCGGCGGCGGTGTGGCCGCGGCGCAGGATGAGCCGGGCGATCCGGTATGCCTCGTCGGTCTCCGAGCTGAGCGCGTGGCGTACGGCGACGGCGGACTCGTACCCGGCGGCCCGGGCGGCCCGGCGCACGGCGCGGCTGTTGTAGCCGTGCGGGTAGGCGAGATGGCGCACCTGGTGGCCGAGGGCGTCCTCCAGTACGGCCTTGGAGTGGCGCAGTTCGTACCGCAGCCGCCGGGCGCCGAGCGTGTCGAGCTGGGCGTGGGTGACGGTGTGGCCGCCGACCTCCATGCCGTACTGCTCCAGCAGCGGCGCCTGGGCGAGCGTCATCATCGGCGCGGGCGGCAGCAGACTGCGGAGACCGGGCGTGATGGCCCCGGTGGTCAGATACGCGGTGGCGGGGAGACCGCGGGCGGCGAGCGCCTCGGCGGTGGGGCCGGGCAGATCGGCGAAGCCGTCGTCGAAGGTGAGGACGACGGGCCGGGGCGGCAGGGGTGCGCCCCGGCCCGCGAGGTGGTCGGCGAGGGCGCCGATCCTGATGGGCGTACGGCCGCTGGCGACGACGGCGTCGAGCTGGGCGGCGAACTCTGCGGGGCCGACGGTGAACTCGGCGATCCAGGCCGGTGGGTCGTCCATGACGGCGTGGTAGAGCAGCACGGGAATTCGGGTCTCCGGCAGGCCCGGGGGTTCCGGGAGGCTGCGGGGTTCCCGGAGGCCGCGGGATTGCCGGAGGCCACGGGATTGCCGAAGGGGCCGGGGTTGCCGAAGGGCCCGGCGTTCCGCGGGCGGGTGGGGCTCATAGGGGGCGCGGGACTCATGCGACGTACGGGACTCGGGTGGGGTACGGGACTCGGGTGGGGTACGGGACTCGGGTGGGGTACGGGACTCGGGTGGGGTACGGGACTCGGGTGGGGCGCAAGGCCTCTGCGGAACACGGGACTCCTGCGGTGCTCGGGACTCCTGCGGGGATCGTGGTGCCGTCATCTCTCCTCCCAGGGAAGCGGCAGACGGCGGACCCGGTGGCGGGCCCGGACATAGCCGAGGGGCCCGGCGAGCATCCCGCGCCGCTCCAGCCGGGAGAGGCTGCGCGGCCAGGGGTGGCCGCCGGCTCCGTGTTCCCCTGGCACGCCCTGGACCGCGCCCCGGCCCTCGCCCTGCACCGCGCCCTGCACCGCGTCCCGGTGCGCGGTCATCGAGCGGGCGTGGGCCAGACCGCGCGGCAGCCGGGCGAGCAGGGCCGGCAGCAGGCCCGGTCGGCGGGCGACGAGCGCGGTGAGGTACGCGGTGAGGCCGGCGCCGTAGCCGAACGCCTGGCTCCGCAGGTCATGCTCGGTCTCCCGGTGGTGGTGCCAGACGAGCGCGTCGGGCGTGTACCGCAGCCGGTGGCCGTCGGTGAGGATCCGTACGAACGCGTAGAGGTCGTCACCTCCGCGGGCCGCGGTGCCGGTGCCGGTCGCCGGGTCGAACCCGCCGGCCGCCCTGAGCGCCCCGGCGCGGAACGCCATGTTGGCGCCGGAGCCGAAACGGCCCGCGGTGAACGGGAACAGCGGCTCGTCGGCGGGCGGCCGCGCCGGGTCGTAGGTGCGGGGGGCGAAGCCCTTGGCGAAGCCGCCGTGGCTCTCCAGCAGGACCTGGGCGGGTGTGCCGAGCCGCGCGGGGAGGATCAGCCCGGTGACACAGCCGATGCGGGGGTCCTCGGCGAACGGCGCCGTCAGCGCGGTCAGCCAGTGCGGATCGGCGACGACGTCGTCGTCGGTGAAGGCGAGCACGGCGCCTTCGGCGGCGGCGACACCACGGTTGTGGGCGACGGCGAGACCGGGCACGGGCTCGTGCACATACCGCACCCGCTCGCCGTACTTCCGCTCGACCAGCTCCCGGGTGGCCCCGGTCAGCGGCGCGTTGTCGACGACGACGACCTCGAAGTCCGGGTGGTCCTGGGCGAGCAGCGAGTCCAGGGCGCGGCCGAGCGGGCCGGGGCGCTCGCGGGTCGCGACGACGACGCTGACGCCGGGCGCTCCGGGTCCCCCTGCGTACCCTTCGGGAGCCGCCGGGCCGGCCACCGAGCCGCCTACTGGGAGGGCGTGCGCCGGATCTACGCGCCGTTCGAGGCCGGACTGGCCTCGCCGACCGGGCGCGTCTACCACCACGAGATCCCGGGCGGGCAGCTGTCCAATCTGCGCACCCAGGCGGTCGCGCTCGGTCTGGGCGACCGCTTCGAGGACATCGAGGCGATGTACGCCGCCGCGGACCGGATCCTCGGCCGGCTGGTGAAGGTCACCCCGTCCTCGAAGGTGGTCGGCGACCTCGCCCTGCACCTGGTCGGTGCCGGGGTGTCACCGCGGGAGAAGCGATGACCGCCACCGCCACACCCCCGCGGACCATCCCGCCACGCGTCCGCCTGGAAGCGGGCCGGCCGCCCGGTGCCCGTCCCCGGCGGCCCCGGCACCCCGGTCCCGGCCGGGCGACCGGGGCGGGCCCAGGCCGTCGCGCGGGGCCCTGCTCCGCGTATCCATGACGTCGCTCATGGTCAGAACAGGAAGTAGCGCTGCGCCATGGGCAGTTCGCGCGCTGGTGCCGGCTCCACCGCGTCGCCGTCGATGGTCACGGTGAAGGTGTCGGCGTCGACCTCGACCCGGGGCAGGGCGTCGTTCTCCTTCATGTCCGCCTTGGTGACGCCGCGGGTGCTGCGGATCGGGACGAAGCGCTTGCCCAGGCCGAGCCGTCCGGGCAGGCCGTCCTCGATGGCGGCCCCGGAGACGAAGTTGAGCGAGTTGGCGGCGGGGGCCCTGCCGAGCGCGCCGAACATGGGGCGCGGCAGGACGGGCTGGGGGGTGGGGATGGAGGCGTTGGCGTCGCCCATCTGCGCGTACGCGATCTGGCCTCCCTTGAGGACGAGTTGGGGCTTCACCCCGAAGAACGCCGGCTCCCACAGCACCAGGTCGGCGAGCTTGCCGGTCTCGACCGAGCCGATCTCGTGGTCGATGCCCTGGGCGACGGCGGGGTTGATCGTGTACTTGGCGACGTACCGGCGGGCCCTGAGGTTGTCGGCCCGGCCGTCGCCCGGGAGGGCGCCGCGGCGCAGCTTCATCGCGTGCGCGGTCTGCCAGGTCCGCAGGACGACCTCGCCGACGCGCCCCATGGCCTGGGAGTCGGACGAGACGATGGAGATGGCGCCGATGTCGTGGAGGACGTCCTCGGCGGCGATCGTGGAGGGCCTGATCCTGGACTCGGCGAAGGCGAGGTCCTCCGGAACCGCCGGGTTGAGATGGTGGCAGACCATCAGCATGTCGAGGTGTTCCTCGACGGTGTTGACGGTGTGCGGCCGGGTCGGGTTGGTGGAGCTGGGCAGGACGTACGGCTCCGCGACGACGGTGATGATGTCCGGTGCGTGCCCGCCGCCCGCTCCCTCGGTGTGGTACGCGTGGATGGTGCGGCCCGCGATCGCCGCGAGGGTGTCGCCCACGAACCCGGCCTCGTTGAGCGTGTCGGTGTGGAGGGCGAGCTGTGCGCCGGTCTCCTCGCACACACCGAGGCAGGCGTCGATGGCGGCCGGTGTGGCTCCCCAGTCCTCATGGATCTTGAAGCCGAGCGCGCCGCCGCGCAGTTGGGAGTACATGCCTTCGCGTGAGGTCGTGTTGCCCTTGCCCAGCAGCCCGATGTTGACGGGGAAGGACTCGAGCGCCTCGAACATGCGGGCGAGGTGCCAGGGGCCGGGGGTGATCGTGGTCGCCTTGGTTCCCTCGGCGGGACCGGTGCCCCCGCCGACGAGTGTGGTGATCCCGGACGTCAGGGCCTGCTCGACGACGGTGGGCGAGATGAAGTGGACGTGGGCGTCCACGGCGCCCGCCGTGACGATCTTCCCGTTGCCCGCGATGACCTCGGTCTCGGGCCCGATGACGAGGTCCGGGTGGACGCCGTCCATCGTGTCCGGATTGCCGGCCTTGCCGATGCCGGTGATGCGTCCGTCGCGGATGCCGATGTCCGCCTTGACCACGCCCCAGTGATCGATGATCACCGCGCCGGTCAGCACCGTGTCCGGGGCGCCTTCGGCGCGTGTCGTACGCGACTGGCCCATGGACTCGCGGATCACCTTGCCACCGCCGAACACCGCTTCGTCGCCGGCGCGTCCGGGGCCGCCGGAGCGGTCCTCCTCGATCTCGACGAGGAGTTCGGTGTCGGCGAGGCGGATCCGGTCGCCGGTCGTGGGGCCGAAGAGGTCGGCGTACACCGCGCGGGTCAGCTCAGGCACGGGTGCCTCCGTTCTCCGGCCGGGCGCCGGGCGGGTCGAGCGGCCCGGCGGTCTCGCCGCGCAGGCCCGGGACGATGCGCCTTCCCGCGAGGGGTACGAGCCGGACCTCGACCGGGATGCCCGGCTCGAACCGGACGGCGGTGCCCGCCGCGATGTCGAGCCTGCGGCCGTGCGCGGCGGCGCGGTCGAAGTCGAGCCCGGGGTTGGCCTCGGCGAAGTGGTAGTGGGAGCCGACCTGTACGGGCCGGTCGGCGGCGTTGAGCACCGTCAGGCGGGTGGTCTCGCGGCCCTCGTTCAGCCGGACCGGCCCGTCGGCGTGCAGGATCTCTCCGGGGATCATCGGCGCGCCCCCTCAGACGATCGGGTGGTGGACGGTGACGAGCTTGGTCCCGTCGGGGAAGGTCGCCTCGACCTGGACGTCGTGGATCATCTCGGGGATGCCGTCCATGACGTCGTCGCGGGTGAGCACCTTGCGTCCGGACGCCATGAGTTCGGCGACGGTGCGCCCGTCGCGGGCGCCCTCCAGGATGTGGGTGGTGATGAGGGCCACGGCCTCGGGGTGGTTGAGCCTCACCCCGCGTGCCCTGCGCTTCTCCGCGACGTCCGCGGCGACATGGATGAGCAGCCGTTCCTGCTCATGCGGCGTCAGTTGCACGTTCCCACCTCACAGTCGGCCTGCCCGGGCGCGACCGGGTGCGGCGGACGATGCCGGACGCCGGCGGTCCGCCGGCGCTCCGCGGCCTGGTCGGCCGCCGAGGTCTGAACGTTAGGGCGGAAGTTTTTCCGGCGCGTTAACTGGCCTCCGGTACCCGCATGGACATCAGCGCGCGCAGCCCGTCCTCCAGGACCTCGACGCGCACGTCGCCGAACAGCGCCTGCTGGGCGATGAAGCCCTGGGCGGTGGCGATCATCGTCCGGGCCACATGGTCGGCGGGCACGCCGGTGGGCAGGACCCCGCTCCTCCGGTACGCCTCGACCACCTGCGACCAGGCCTGCCGCATGCCCTGGTAGCCCTCGTCCAGGATCTCCGCGAGCTGGTCGTTGCGGAGCGTCTCGGTCCAGACCTGGATGATGAGGCGGGCGAAGGCCTGCCGGTCGCCGCCGGGGACCTCCTCCTCCAGGAAGGTGCGCAGCACGCGTGCGAGCAGGACGTCGGGCGTCGGCGGCACCGCCATCCCGGCCGCCTCCTCGAAGGCTCCGCGTATGCCGGCGAACGCCTCGCGGGCGATGGCCGAGATCAGTTCGTCCTTGCCCTTGAAGTAGCGGTAGACGGCGCCGGCGGACAGTCCCACCTCGCCGAACACGTCCTGCATCGACGTGGCGTGGAAGCCGTTGCGGGCGAAGCAGCGGGCGGCGCCGTCGAGGATCTGCCGGCGGCGGGCCTCGAGGTGCTCCGGGGATACACGAGCCATGATCCCAATTTAAAACGAACATTCCTTCTTGACAACCGGCGTTCCGGCCAGGAAAGTGGCGTTGACGTAAAACGAACGATCCTTCTTTTTGAAGGCCCGGACCCGGCACCTGGCACGAAAGAGGACCCATGTCCACCGCCTCCCCGGCCCGCCGCACGATCGCGGTGATGCTCCTGATACCGGCCGTCGTGGCCTTCGCCCTGTGGGCCTTCGCCTGGCCGGCGGCCCGCCTGGCACCGCACGACCTGCCCGTCGGCGTCGCGGGCCCCGCCGCGTCGGCGGCACCTCTGGAGCGGCACTTCGAGCACCGGCAGGGGGCGTTCGCCGTGCACCGCTTCGCCGACGAGGCCGCGGCCCGGCAGGCGATCGAGGACCGTGTCGTATACGGAGCGGTGGTGACGACGCCGGAGGGGCCGAAGGTACTCACGGCATCCGCCGCGAGTCCGGTGGTCGCCCAGTTGCTCAGGGACTCGGTGGCGGCGGGCGCTCCGCCCGGCGTCCGCCTGGCCACCGAGGACGTGGTGTCCACCCCCGCCGGCGACCCCCGGGGCGGCGCTCTGGCCTCCAGCGTCCTGCCGCTCGCGCTGGCGGGTGTGGCGGCCGGGGCGATGGTGACCGGACTCGGACTGCGCGGCACCCGGTCGGTGGTGGCGCTGACCGGGGCGGCCGCTCTCGTGGGCGTCACCGCGACCGGGCTGACGGACAGCTGGCTCGGGGTTCTGGCGGGCGGCTGGTGGGCCGAAGCGGGAGCGTTCACGCTGGCCACCCTGGCGGTGGGGGCCACCGTAGCCGGTCTCGCGGCACTCCTCGGACCGGCCGGAATCGGCCTGGGCGCGCTGCTGGTGGTGCTGCTGGGCAACCCGTTCTCCGGCGTGGCGACCGCGCCGGAACTACTGCCGGAACCGGCCGGTCTGATCGGCCAGTGGCTGCCGCCGGGCGCCGGCGGGTCTCTGCTGCGGTCGGTGGCGTACTTCGACGGCGGCGGCGCCGGCGGGCCGGCCCTGACCCTGACGCTGTGGGCGGTCCTGGGCCTGATCGCGGTGCTGATCGGCGGTCACCGCCGCACCACCGCCCCCGCGCTCACCGCTACCCGCCCCGCCGGACCGGCACCGGCGGGCTGACCGCCCCGGCGGGCTGACGCCGGGTGGGGGCCCGAACCGGCCCCCGCGTCCCGGCGGCACCGAACGGCCGCGCGCTCCCGCTGTAGCGGACGGGAGCGCGCGGCTTCGCCGTATCCGCCGCGCGGGCGGGACGGGACGCCGCCGGCAGGGTGTTCCGGGCCCGTGGGTCAGGGGCCGCCGCCCGCGCCCGGCGCCCGGTGCTCGGCCGCGATGCCGAAGCGGCCACGTTCGCCGGCAGCGGACGGCCTGCCGGGGGGCGGCGTCGACACCGAGGTGGTCACGGAGCCCTCCACCGCGTGCTCCGCGGTCTCCAGTCGCTCCAGGTCAGCGGCGGACACCAGAGCCACGAGCGGCTTCCCGTGGCGGGTCACGACGACCCGCTCGCCACCGTAGACGACGCGATTGATCAGGTCGGCGAGCTCAGCTCGCGCTTGCGTCACCGGAATCTCGTAGGCCATGCTCCTCATCATAGTGGTCTGTACGTCCTGTACATTTTTGCCGAAGGTCAGGTCGCAGCAGGCACCGCAGACACCGCAGACACGGCCGCCCGGAGCGGCCGCCGGAGGAGTGGTACGCAGTGGAACGTCCGTCCGCCCGTCACGTCCTGCCCGAGTTCACCGAACGCGCGAGCGGCCGAGAGCGCACGCTCGATCCGTACTCCAAGCTGCTGTCCGAGCGGATCGTCCTGCTCGGCGCTCCCGTCGACGACACCTCGGCCAACGACGTCGTCGCGCAGCTGCTGTACCTGGAGTACTCCGCACCGGACCGGGACATCGCGCTCTACATCAACTCGCCGGGCGGCCCGATCAGCGCCATGTCCGCCATCTACGACACCATGCAGACGGTGACCTGCGACATCGCCACCACCTGCCTGGGCCAGGCCGCGTCGACCGCCGCCGTACTGCTCGCGGCCGGCGCCCCGGGCAAGCGCACGGCCCTGGCCGGTGCCCGGGTGCTGGTCCGGCAGCCCTCGCTGCCGGAACCGGCGCAGGGGCAGCCCACCGATCTGGACCTCCGGGCGCAGGAGTTGCTGCGGCTGCGGGAGCAGCTCACCGTCATGCTCGCCCGCCACTGCGGCCGGAGCGTGGAGCGCGTCGCCGCCGACCTGGAGCGCGACACGGTGCTCGACGCCGCGGGAGCACGGGAGTACGGGCTGATCGACCACATCGTCAAGAACCGGAAGGCCGCCCCGACTTCCGCCGGCGACCGGTGAGGGGACGGTGCTGCCACCGGAGCTGCCGCCGCTGCCCGCCCTGACGCACGCCGAGAGCGAGTTCATCGACCGCTACCTCGAAGTGATCGACCAAATGGGAAGGATCAACCCGGCACGCGGGACGCACACGTATGGCGCCCTGCGCGCCGCACAGGCACTGGTCGCCGGCGCCACCGCACTCCGCGACGCCCTGACGGTCATGCACACGCGCGGTGAGAGCGAGCTGCACGCCACCACATTGGCCCGCGCACTGCGGGTGTTGGGCGGAGAGCGCAGAGCGTCACGGGTCACCCTGCCGCCGGAGGAACCGAGTTGACGAGCCGCCGCGCACCCCCTGTCGTGAGCCCTCCGGTGCGCCCGTGATGCGTACGACCGGGTGTCGCCCATCCGGACCACCGGCGGCTTCGGCTTTGGTCCCGTGCGAGTTGCGCGACGGCGTGGCCCGAACGGCCCAACGACCGGCTCCGCCGCAGGTACGGGGCTCATCACCCGGGGACGCCGGGTCCCCCGAACGGCTCTGTCCACTCGAACAGATCAGTGGTGAGGAGCCTCACAAACCGTCGTTTCGAGTCGGAAATCGGGCAGTTCATGGGTCAAGATCCGTGGGACGACAAGCCCCCGCCACCGCGGCGGGGCGGTCCGGGCGGACGCCGAGTCCTGCCGCCGCACCGGATGCCTGGTCGACATGAGGGCTTCGGCAGGAGTGGAGGACCCAGCAGTGCGGGCCGGCCGCCGGATCGGTGGCGGGTCCTTGGGGTGAAGCCGCGTACGCGGCCGGGCGTCTTCGCCGGTCCGAACCCGACAGGTCATCCTTCACAGGCGGCTGACGAAGGGTTGCGCATGACTGCGCAGACACATCTCCCGTCCCTGCTGTCCCGGACGGGTGCCGTCTCGGCACTCACGATCGCCGCCGTCGGCGGCTCACTGATCGTGCCGGGCGGCGCACCTGAGGCGCACGCCGCCTCGACTCACGCGACGAAGGCTCTCAAGGTCGCCGCGTCGAAGAAGGGAGCCCCGTACGGGTACGGAGCCACCGGTCCGAACCGTTTCGACTGCTCGGGGCTCACGCTCTACGCCTACAAGAAGGCGGGCAAGAAGCTGCCCCGCACGGCCCAGCAGCAGTACAACCGCACCCGCCATATCTCCGCCTCCCAGCGCGAGCGCGGTGACCTGGTGTTCTTCCACTCGCGTGGGTACGTCTACCACGTCGGCATCTACGCCGGGGCGGGGAAGATCTGGCACTCGCCCAAGAGCGGTTCCGTCGTGAAGCTGACCAAGATCTGGTCCAAGAGCGTCCGCTACGGACGGGTGCGCTAGCCGAGCCGGCATGTCCGCCGCCCCGTGCGCCGACGAGTGCACCGGGCGGCGGACACGCCCCGCCGGGGGGCGCCGGAACCGCCCCCGTGCGCGGCGACTCGGCGGTGGGCGCGGCCGGTCCGGCGCGGCCGGAGCGGGACGGCCGCGCCACCCGGGGCCCGGCCGGAGCCGCCACCCGGGGCCAGGCCCGCCCCGCGCGCCCGGACCCTCACCGCGGATGATCGGCGGCGGCCGCCCTCCAGGGCATGGCGATCCAGACGGTCTTGCCACCCTCGGGTGTGGGATCGACGTACAGCCTGCCGCCGCATTCCGCGGTGAGCCAGCGGATGATCACCATGCCGCGGCCGTTGTCCTGCTGCACGGCCGCGGGCAGGCGCTGGGGCCGGCGCGGATGGCTGTCCGTCACACCGACGCACAGACGCTCGTCGCGCTCGAGGCGGACGTCGACCGTGAAGGTCGGGGACAGCCCGAAGGTGTGCTGGACGGCGTTGGTGGCGAGTTCGGAGACGATGAGACGAACCGTGTCCGCGGTGCCGTCCTCCCCGGGCAGTCCCCACTCGGCGAGCACCTCGGAGACGTATCTGCGCGCGGCGGATACCGAGGCGGGATCGCTCGGCAGAGTGACGGAGGCTTCCTGATGGTCTGCCATGGCGAGCTGTCCCTTTCCCACCGGGGCTGCCGGAGCGCGGCACACAGCGGATTGGATGCCGGAACAGCCTCGGACTGCGCTTCGCGCCAGACTGCCACTGTTGCCGCCCCCTTGGGAGCGGATCCACCGGGATATGCATATATCTGTCCCTCAAAGCGGTGAACTCTGCGACGCGAGAGCGTATTTGGGCTCAGACTGGGCGTTTGGCAGTGCGCCTGCATGTGCCCCCGAGCGGTCACCCGTGCCGGGCCGCCCGGTGCCCCGGCGGCGGCCCGGCAGCCGCCGGAGGACGCGAGAGGACGCCAGGGGACACGAGAGGACACCAAGGGACACCGCGCGACACCAGGGGGCGGCAGAGGATACCGGAGGACACCGGGGGACACGAGAGGATGCGAGGAGACACGGCATGCGGCAGGGTCCCGCGGTACGCCGGCGCAAGCTCGGGGAGGAGTTGCGGGGTCTGCGGCTGGGCGTCGGCCTCACAAGCCGTGAGGCGGCACTCCTCGTCGGCTGGAACCAG
Organism: Streptomyces tirandamycinicus; assembly: GCF_003097515.1. Classification (NCBI taxonomy): domain Bacteria; kingdom Bacillati; phylum Actinomycetota; class Actinomycetes; order Kitasatosporales; family Streptomycetaceae; genus Streptomyces; species Streptomyces tirandamycinicus. The sequence goes on from NZ_CP029188.1 coordinate 2,378,129, forward strand.
TCGAAAGTCAGCCGCATAGAGACCGGAACGAGCGGTGTGAAACCGGCCGATGTCGCGCTGCTGCTGGACGCCTACGGAGTGGCCGACCAGCGGCTGCGCGAGCTGCTGGGGACGCTTGCCGACACCGCGGACGGCGGGGGAAAGGGCTGGTGGCACGCCTATCGCGGGGTGATTCCGCCGCAGTACCGGGACTTCATCAGCCTGGAGTCCCAGGCGAGCGCGGCGCGCACGCTGGAGACCTCCGTGGTGCCCGGGCTGCTCCAGACGCCCGACTACGCGCGGGCGGTGACCCGTTCCGCGCTGGAGGGTGTGCCGTCGGCGACGGTGGACTCGCTGGTCGAGGTGCGCATCGCACGCCAGCGCGTGCTTCGGGCGGAACGCCCGCTGACCTTCAGTGCGGTGCTGGACGAGGCGGTCCTCCGGCGCCGGGTGGGGGGCCGGGAGGTGATGCGCGGTCAGCTGCGCCGGGTGCTGGAGATGGCCCAACTCCCGCATGTGCGCCTGCAGGTGCTGCCCTTCTCCATGGGCGGCTACGTGGGACTGACCGGATCTTTCGTTATCTTCTCCTTTCCGAACACTTCTGATCTGGACGTGGTTGTTCTCGACCACTTGACGAGTAGTCTCTACCTCGAACGGAAGGAAGACCTGGAGACGTACGGCGCCGCCTTCCGCACCATGCAGGCGCATGCGCTCTCCCCGACCGACTCGTTGGATCTCGTCGCAGGGATCCGTGACGGCGTGTAGGGAAGGCACCCCCCGATGTCTGCTCACGACGCATGTGTACGCCCCGAGCCCGGCACGTCCTGGCGGCGCAGCAGCCGCAGTGTCGGAATGAACAACTGCGTGGAGACCGCACGGTGCGGCGAAGGCGCCGTGGCCGTGCGCGACTCGAAGAACCCGAGACTGCCGTACCTGGTGTTCTCACCGGGCGCCTGGACCGGATTCGTCCACGGACTGGGCACTCCACCGCGCTGACCGGCCGGAGCGGCGGGCGCGAGACGCTGCCGCGCCGGAACCGGAGTCCGCCGCGTCCCGGCTGCTGGCTCTCGCCGTGGTCCCGCTCCCGGAGGCGCCTCAGATCCCGGAAGCCACCTCAGACCTCCGGTACCGTCTCAGACCTCCGGTACCGTCTCAGACCTCCGGTACCGTCTCAGACCTCCGGTGCCGTCTCCAGGATGGTGGCCACCGCCGTCCCGATCTGGCGCTCGGTGAGGTCGGCGCGCGCGGTGAGCCTGATCCGCGAGATCCCGTCCGGTACGGACGGCGGCCGGAAGCAGCCCACCACGAGACCGGCGGCACGGCAGTCCGCCGCCCAGCGCACCGCCGACTCCGGTGACGGGGCCTGCACGGAGACGACGGCCGCGTCCGGCCGGGCAGCGGTCAGCCCCGCCTCCGTCAACCGCCCGTGCAGGATGCTCGCCACGCTCCGGGCCCGGTCCGCGAGAGCGGGCTCACGGCGCAGCAGCCGCAGGCTCGCGAGGGCCGCACCCACCGCGGCCGGGGCGAGTCCGGTGTCGAAGATGAACGTACGGGCGGCGTTGACCAGATGCTCGATGACCCGCGCCGGGCCGAGGACCGCTCCGCCCTGGCTGCCCAGGGACTTGGACAGGGTGAGCGTGGCGACGACACCCGTGGCCCCCGCGAGGCCCGCCGCCCGCAGAGCCCCCCTGCCGCCCTCGCCGAGGACGCCGAAGCCGTGCGCGTCGTCCACGACCAGCGCGGCCCCGTGGGCACGGCACACCCCGGCGAAGGCGGACAGCGGTGCGGCGTCGCCGTCCACCGAGAACACCGAGTCGGACACCAGCAGGGCGCGCCTGCCGCGGTGGGCGTCCAGCGTCTTGGCCACGGCCTCCGGGTCGGCGTGTGCCACCACGGCGGTCTCGGCCCGGGAGAGCCGGCAGCCGTCCACGATCGAGGCGTGGTTGCCGGCGTCCGACACGATCAGGGTCCCGGGTGCGCTGAGTGCCGTGAGCGCCGCGAGGTTCGCCGCGTACCCGGAGGAGAACACCAAAGCGGACTCGAACCCGCAGAACCGGGCCAGTTCGTGCTCGAGTTCCGCGTGCAGCTCGGTACTGCCGGTCACCAGCCGGGATCCGGTGGCCCCCGCGCCCCAGCGCCGGGCGGCCGAGGCGGCCGCCTCGGTGACCTCGGCCCGGCGGGTGAGGCCGAGGTAGTCGTTGCTCGCCAGATCGAGCAGTGCCGAGTCCGCGGGCCGGGGGCGGAGTGAACGGACCAGGCCCGCGTCCGCACGGCGGCGCGCCGCGTCGTCCGTCCAGTCGAAAGGATCCTGCGGCACTGGGGGCATGGTCCGGTCCTTTTGTAGGCAGCGAACAGACCCTAGCGGGGGACGCCGAAGGTCAGAGTGTGGCCATACACACACCTCAAACGGGGGCCGTTGTGGAGTTCCTCCTTGGCCGGGGGGTGTCCGGTAGGCGAGGATCTGCGCCATGGACCTCCTGAACACGCTGGTGGACAAGGGCCTGCGGCGTGAGCTGCCGACCCGCGAAGAAGCGCTCGCCGTGCTGGCGACCTCCGACGACGATCTGCTCGATGTGGTGGCCGCGGCCGGAAAGGTGCGCCGCCAGTGGTTCGGGCGGCGGGTGAAACTGAACTACCTGGTCAACCTGAAGTCCGGGCTCTGCCCCGAGGACTGCTCGTACTGTTCGCAGCGGCTCGGTTCCACCGCGGAGATCCTCAAGTACACCTGGCTGAAGCCGGACGACGCGTCCCAGGCCGCCGCCGCCGGGGTCGCGGGCGGCGCGAAGCGGGTCTGCCTGGTCGCCAGCGGCCGCGGCCCGACGGACCGGGACGTCGACCGCGTCTCGAAGACCATCGAGGCCATCAAGGAGCAGAACGAGGGCGTCGAGGTGTGCGCGTGCCTGGGGCTGCTCTCCGAGGGCCAGGCCGAACGGCTGCGCGAGGCCGGAGCCGACGCCTACAACCACAACCTCAACACGTCCGAGGGGACGTACGGGGACATCACGACCACCCACACGTACGCGGACCGTGTGGACACCGTCCAGAAGGCGCACGCGGCCGGGCTGTCCGCCTGCTCGGGCCTGATCGCGGGCATGGGCGAGAGCGACGAGGACCTGGTCGACGTGGTGTTCGCGCTGCGGGAGCTGGACCCCGACTCGGTGCCGGTGAACTTCCTGATCCCCTTCGAGGGCACTCCCCTGGCGAAGGAATGGAATCTGACGCCCCAGCGGGCGCTGCGGATCCTCGCCATGGTGCGGTTCGTCTGCCCGGACGTGGAGGTACGCCTCGCCGGCGGCCGCGAGGTCCATCTGCGCACCCTGCAGCCGCTGGCGCTGCACCTGGTCAACTCGATCTTCCTCGGCGACTACCTCACCAGCGAGGGCCAGGCCGGCAAGGCGGACCTGGAGATGATCGCGGACGCGGGCTTCGAGGTGGAGGGCGCGGACACCACGACACTTCCGGCGCACCGGACGGAGGCCGCCTCCGGGGGCTGCGGTTCGCACGGCGGCGGAGGATGCGCCCCGTGCGGCGACTCCGCCGAGGACACCGGGCAGCAGGCCGCCGGCACGCCCGGCGCGCGCCCCGATCTGGTGGCCGTCCGCCGCCGCGGCGCGGGAACCGGCCTCGCCCCCAATGCGTAGCTCCCGCGAGGTGGTGGCCCTGGACCGGGCCCATGTCTGGCATCCGTACGGTCCCATGCCGGGCCGCACGGACCCGCTGGTCGTGGAGTCCGCGTCCGGAGTGCGGCTGCGGCTCGCCGAACCGGTCCACGGGCACGCCGAGTTGGTGGACGGCATGTCCTCCTGGTGGTCGGCGGTGCACGGCTACAACCACCCGGTGCTCAACGACGCCGCGCGCGGCCAGCTGGAGCGGATGAGCCATGTGATGTTCGGCGGGCTCACCCACGAGCCCGCCGTCCGGCTCGCCACCCGGCTCGTCGAGATCACTCCGGAGCCGCTGCGGCACGTCTTCCTCTGCGACTCGGGCTCGGTGTCCGTCGAGGTCGCGGTGAAGATGTGCCTCCAGTACTGGCGTTCGACGGGCCGCCCGGACAAGCGCAGGCTGCTGACCTGGCGCGGCGGCTACCACGGCGACACCTGGCAGCCCATGTCGGTGTGCGACCCCGAGGGCGGGATGCACGACCTGTGGGCGGGGGTGCTGCCGCGGCAGGTCTTCGCCGACGCGCCGCCGGCCGGGCACGACCTGCCCTACGACCCCGCGTACGGGGACCACCTGCGCGAACTGGTCGCCCGGCACGCGGACGAACTGGCCGCCGTGATCGTGGAACCGGTGGTGCAGGGCGCGGGCGGGATGCGCTTCCACTCCCCCGCGTATCTGCGGGTGCTGCGGGAGGCGTGCGACGAGCACGACGTGCTGCTGGTCCTCGACGAGATCGCCACCGGGTTCGGGCGCACCGGCAGGCTTTTCGCTGCGGAGCACGCGGGGATCTCGCCCGACGTCATGTGCCTCGGCAAGGCGCTGACCGGCGGCTATCTGACCATGGCGGCGGCGCTGTGCACGGAGAGGGTCGCCGACGGCATCTCCCGGGGCGAGGTGCCGGTACTGGCCCACGGGCCGACCTTCATGGGCAATCCGCTCGCCGCGGCGGTCGCCTGCGCGTCGATCGACCTGCTGCTCTCCCAGGACTGGCAGCAGGAGGTCAAGCGGCTGGAGACCGGGCTCCGCGAGGGTCTCGGGGAGGCGGCGGGCATCGACGGCGTCCGGGACGTCCGCGTACTGGGCGGCATCGGCGTCGTCCAGCTCGACCACCCGGTGGACATGGCGGCGGCGACCGAGGCCGCCGTGCGCGAGGGCGTGTGGCTGCGGCCCTTCCGCGATCTGATCTACACCATGCCGCCGTACGTCACGGGCGACGCGGATCTCGCGCTGATCACGCGGGCGGTCCGGGCCGCGGCCGCGGCAGGCTGACGCGGCCCCGGCAGGCTGAATCGGGGGCGCGGCCGGCCGAACCGGGGGCGTCCCAGGGCCGGGGCGTCCGCGGGCCGAACCGGGGGCGTCCGACGGCCGGGGCGTCCGCGCGCCCTTCCCTCCCACGCGTCCATCACCAGAGGAGCTCCATGGGTGTCATCGTCGTCAGCGGGACCGGTACCGAGATCGGGAAGACCGTCGTCACCGCGGCCGTCGCCGCGGCGGCCGCCGCGCGCGGACGGACCGTGGCGGTACTGAAACCCGCTCAGACCGGTCTCTCCCACGGCGAACCGGGTGACGCCCGGGAGGCGGCCCGGCTGGCCGGCCCGGGCGTCACCGGGACCGAGCTCGCCCGCTTCCCCGAGCCGCTCGCCCCGGCGACGGCCGCCCGCCGGGCCGGAATGGCGCCGGTGGCACCGCACGAGGTCGCCGAGGCGGCCGCGAAGCTGGCGGCGGAGCACGACCTGGTACTGGTCGAGGGCGCGGGCGGGTTGCTCGTACGCTTCGACGCGCGGGGCGGCACCCTCGCGGACGCCGCCCGCCTGCTGGGCGCTCCGGTGTTGGTCGTGGCCCCGGCCGGGCTCGGCACGCTCAACGCGACCGCGCTCACCGCGGAAGCCCTGCGCGCCCGCTCCCTGGAGCCCCTGGGGATCGTGGTCGGCAGCTGGCCCGCGGCGCCGGACCTCGCCGCCCGCTGCAATCTCGCCGATCTGCCGGAGTCGGCCGGTGCGGCACTGCTCGGCGCCGTCCCCGAGGGGTCCGGCTCGCTGGCTCCCGAGGCGTTCCGGGCCGCGGCGCCGCGCTGGCTGGCACCCGCGCTCGGCGGGTCCTGGGACGCGGAGGCGTTCGCGGCGGACTTCGGGCCGGCCGGACGCTGAGCACCATGCGGGCGCCCGTTCAGGAGATCGTTTTCGACTGTGCGGAGCCGTCGGCGCAGGCCCGGTTCCGGGCCGGGCCGCTCGGCGGGCAGGCCGTGGAACGCAGCGCCGGCAGGGCGTACGAGTCCGTACGCGTGTGCGGGTCGGCGCGGGCGTACGGGTCGGCGCGGATGTCCCGGAGCGGGTGGCCTGCCGGTGGCCGGCGCGTTCCGGCGCATTCCGGTTCGTTGCGGCTCGTTGCGGCGGAGGCGGCGCGGTTGCCGGACGTCCCCGGGGCCGGCGGAGGCGGGCGTCCCGGTCGCGGGGGTGGTGCCCCTCGGGGAACGGGTCGACTGAGTCGTGGCCCTCGGGGGGAGAATCATTCTGTCCGCCGTCCCTCCGCCGGGGGCGGTTCGCGCGGCGGGCGGGCCCGAGTCGTGCTCCGGAGGAGGCCAGCCATGCCGTCGCGCAGCTCCAAGGTCCCCCGGGACGCCGTACACCATCCGCTGTTCGCCCGCTTCTACGCCCGGTTCAGCGTGGCGGCCGACGTCAAGGGCGGAATCGTCGCACACCGCCGGGAGCTGCTGGACGGCCTCTCGGGTCGCGTCATCGAGATCGGCGCGGGGAACGGGCTGAACTTCACCCACTACCCGGCGGCGGTGTCCGAGGTCGTCGCCCTGGAACCGGAGCGCACCCTGCGGCAGTTGGCGCTGACGGCCGCGATGCACGCGGAGGTGCCGGTCGACGTGGTGCCGGGCGCGGCGGAAGCGCTGCCCGTGAAGAGCGAGGCCTTCGACGCGGCGGTCGCCTCACTGGTGCTGTGCAGCGTCCGGGACCTGCCGCGTGCGCTCTCGGAGATCAAGCGGGTCCTGCGCCCCGGCGGTGAACTGCGGTTCTTCGAGCACGGGGCCGCTCCGGGCCGGCCGATGGCGACGGCGCAGCGGGCCCTGGACCGTACCGTCTGGCCTCGCGTCTTCGGGGGCTGCCACACGGCCCGGGACACGCTCGGCGCGATCGAGGCAGCCGGCTTCGAGCTGGGGACGTACCGAAGACTGCGCGTGCCCGAGAAGGGGCCTCGGCTTCCGACGTCCTTCTGTGTACTGGGGGTCGCGCGGCGACCGCACGAGGACACACGCTGAGCCCGCCGACCGGACCGGTCCGTTCCGGCCCCGCTGTTGGCCCGCTGCGGACCTCGGCCGGCCGCCCCGCCCGTCCCGGGCCTCCCGGCACCGCCCACGGCCGCACAACACCCGCCCGTTCGGCACCGGACCGCGCGGCCGCACCACACCGCCGGACCGGCCGTACGCCCCCGGCCACCGTGCCATTGAGGGCCTCCGGCCGCACACCGCCGGACCGGCCACGTGCCGCCCGGCCACCGGGTCACTGGACCCAGCCGCGCAGCTCGCGTGCGATCCCGTGGACGCCCGTCTTGCCCTCCTTCACCAGCCGAGCGAGATCGCGCACGCTCTCGGCGGAAACGGCCACCCGCAGTCCGCTCGCGACGAGATATCCGTAGCCGACGGCCGTCGCGAACATCGCGTTGGAGTGCTCCAGGGCGGGAACGTGCAGCAGTACCTGCATCAGGGCCGCCGCGCGGGTGTACGGGTCGTCGTACACGGCCATGCCGAAGATCTCCGCCTCATGGCGGCTCACCGCGGCGATCAGCGCACCCCAGTCGGTGACCTGCGGATCGCCGGGCGTCTTCTGCTCGGCGACCATGAGCAGCCAGGCGAGGTCGACCGACAGGCTCAACGCTCGCCCTGTGCGCCGGACTTGCTGCGCCGGGAGCGGCGCGCGGCACCGGTGGCGTCTCCCCCCGGTCCCGCGTCCCCGCCGCCCGACGGGCTCATGGCGGTGACCGGCACCGGGGCGGCGGCTCCGAACTCCTCGGCGAACACCGACTCGTACTGCTTCATGAAGTCGGCCGCCGCCTCGACGAAGGCGCGCCCCGCCTCACCCGCGTCCTGCTTGACGAGCTCCTCGATGTACCGGTTCACGCTGAGCCCGCGCTGGTGCGCCCGCCGACGCGCCGCCGCGGCGGTGCTCTCGTCCACCCGGACGTTCAACTGTGTCTTGGCCACCCCTTCAAGCTAGCGCCATCGCGCTAGTAGCGGCAAGAGGGCGGGGTGCACGGACGGGAGGAGAGTGCCCGTCACCCCTCCGTGGAACGCCGCTCGTGAACGATCGCTCGGCAGCTGACGGTTGAGGCGCCGTCCCGGCGCGGGGGTCGGCATGGCGACGCCCGCCGAGGCCGCGCAGGGCCGGGGAATCGCGCGCCAGCCGCGGTCGGGACTCCGGCGTCACGGAATCGCTCCGCTGACGGGTCCTCACGACGGCCACTCGTCACGGTTCCTCCACCGGTCGGCGCAGCCGGACGGCACGCGGACGGACGACACGGGCGACGGACGGGGGACGGACGAACGGGACGACACGGACGCGCAGCACGGACAGACGGCACGGACGGACGGCACGGACGGACGGCACGGACGCGCAGCACGGACGGACAGACCGGCGAACCGTGCCACGGGCGAACCGGCCGTACGAGGGCGCATGGCCGGAACGGTTGCGGGAAGGCGCGTGTCGGAGCGGCGGCGCGCGCGAGGGCGCGCCGGTGGACCGGCTGCGAGGGGGCATGGAGGTGACCGAGGGCATGGAGGGGCGGCGGATCGCGGCGCGGCCGCCGGACGCACCGGGCGGCCGGCGCCCGGTACGGGGCCGCGGCAGGCGGCCGCGTACGGGAATCCCTTCGACGGCACGGCCGGGGCGGTGATGGGATGACCACCATGAGCGATCTTCGAACGAGGGCGGCGTCGGCCGCCGACCTCGACGCCGTACTCGCCTTCTGGAGGACGGCCGCCGAGGGCACGAGCATCAGCGACGACCGGGAGGGGGTCGAGCGGCTGGTGGCCAGGGACCCGGAGGCCCTGATCCTCGCCGAGCGCGACGGGGTGCTGGCCGGCACGATCATCGCGGGCTTCGACGGCTGGCGCTGCCACCTGTACCGGCTGGCGGTCCACCCCGAACACCGGCGGCAGGGGATCGCCGGTGCGCTGCTCGGCGCGGCGGAGGAGCGGTTCCTGCGGCTGGGCGGACGGCGCGGCGACGCGATGGTCCTCGACCGGAACGAGGCCGCGCACCCCGCGTGGCGGGCGGCCGGCTACGCGCCCGAGCCGCAGTGTAGCCGCTGGGTGAAGCCGCTCGCATAGGAGCGGTAGGAGCGGTAGGAGCGGGCGGTGCCGGGCACCGGGGTGGCCGGCTCCTCCTCACCCGTCCGGCCGGTGGACGAGGGAGAGCCAGGGGGGTTCGCGAGCGGCGACGACACGGGGACGGGCCCGCAGGTCCATCGTGTGCCGTACCGGTGGACGACCACCTGCCGTACCGGCCCCGGACCAGGAGGAACCGTCCCTTCTCCTCAGGAAGCGAACCGTCAGGTGAACCGTGAAGCGAAAGGTGTGAGCGCAGGCCCATGGGCGAGCCTCTGGTGGCGGACATCGCGCGATACCCCTCGCCCTGGCCGACCATAGGCCCTGGCCGACCCTAGGACGGAGGTGAACCGATGACCGAAGTGCTGCTGCTCCTCCTGTCGGTGCTGCTCGCCCTCGCCTGCGGGGGCTTCGTCGCCGCCGAGTTCTCCCTGACCACCGTCGAGCGGGCCGAGCTCGAGAGAGCTGCCGAGCGGAGTGAGCGCGGCGCGGCGAGCGCTCTGAAGGCGGTGCGGGAACTCACCTTCCACCTCTCCGGCGCCCAGCTCGGCATCACGGTCACCAACCTGGTCGTCGGCATGCTCGCCGAACCGTCCATCGCCAAGCTGATCAGCGGCCCGCTCAGGGCCCTGGGCGCCGCACCGTCCGTCGCCTCGTCACTCGCCCTCGTCATCGGAACGGGACTGTCCACGGTGTTCCTGATGGTGGTGGGCGAGCTGGTGCCCAAGAACTGGGCCATCTCCCGCCCGCTCGGGGTCGCCAGGGTGGTCGCCACCCCCCAGCGGATCTTCTCCTCGATCTTCCGCCCGCTGATCCGCCATCTGAACGACACGGCCAATCGGGTCGTACGCAGGCTCGGCCTGGAGCCCACGGAGGAGCTGGCCTCGGCGCGCAGCCCGCAGGAACTCGTCGCCCTCGCCCGCCACTCGGCCAGGGAGGGGGCGCTGGAGGCGGACACCGCGGAGATGTTCGTCCGGACCCTGATGCTCGCCGAACTGACCGCGGAGAACGTGATGACGCCGCGCGTGCAGGTCACCTCCCTCGACGCGCAGGCCACCGCCGAGGACGTCGCCAACGCCACGCGCGCCACGGGACTGTCCCGCTTCCCCGTGTACCGGGGCGGTCTGGACACCGTGGTGGGGGTCGCACACATCAAGGACGTCCTGAGCGTTCCGGCCGACCGCCGCCACCGCCATCCGGTCGCCGAACTCATGCGCGAACCGCTGCTGGTGCCCGCCACCCTGGCCGTCGACCGGCTGCTCGACCTGCTGTCGGGCAAACGGACCATGGCCGTCGTCATCGACGAGTACGGCGGCACGGCCGGGGTGGTGACTCTGGAGGACATCGTCGAAGAGGTCGTCGGCGAGGTCCGGGACGAGCACGATCCGCACGAGACGCCGGATCTCGCCCGGGCGGGTGAGGACGCGGACGGACGCGCGCTGTGGTCGGCCGACGGTGCCGCCCGCATGGACCAGCTCGACGTCATCGGGCTGCGGGTGCCGGAGGGACCGTACGAGACGCTGGCCGGGTTGATGGCCACGCGGCTGGGCCGGATCCCCGCCGTCGGCGACACCGTCGAACTGGCCGGATGGCGGCTGGATGTGGTGGACGCGTCGGGCCGGCGGGCGGCGCGGGTCCTGCTTCATGAGCCGCGAGTGGCGGGCGGGCCCGATGAGCCCGGCGGGCGGCCGCGGGCGGCGGCCGGGACGCACGAGCGCTCCGGCGGTTCGGAAGGCCGGGGAGGCTCCCACGGCCCGGGAAGCTCGCACGGCCCGGGAGGCCCGAGGGACCCGGGAGGGCCGGGTGGCCGCTCGGAGGGCCCGGGAGACGGGGCAGAAAACGCGGCAGAAGACCCGGCAGGAGGCTCGGCAGGAGACCCGGCGGGGGCAGGCCGCGTCGACGGATCCACGGCACCCGACGGGGAGGGGGACGCACGATGACCGCCGTTCAGCTCTTCATCGGATTTCTGACCCTGGTCGCCAACGCCTTCTTCGTCGGCGCGGAGTTCGCCATGATCTCCGTGCGCCGCAGCCAGATCGAGCCCGAGGCGGACGCCGGAAACCGGCGCGCCCGGAGCGTGGTGTGGGGTCTGGAGCACGTCTCGGCCCTGCTCGCCGCGGCCCAGCTCGGCATCACCCTCTGCACGCTGGTGCTGGGCGTGGTCGCGGAACCGGCCATCGCCCATCTGCTGGAGCCGGTCTTCGACGCCGTCGGCGTGCCCGACGGGCTGATCCACCCGATCTCGTTCGTGATCGCCCTCTCGGTCGCCACCTATCTGCACATGCTGCTCGGCGAGATGGTTCCCAAGAACATCGCCCTGGCGGAGCCCACCCGGGCCGCTCTGCTCCTCGGTCCTCCGCTGGTCGGGCTCACCCGTGCGCTGCGGCCGGTGATCTTCACCATCAACGCCTTCGCCAACGCGCTGCTGAGACTGCTGCGGGTGGAGACCAGGGACGAGGTCGCGGCGAGCTTCTCGGACGACGAGCTCGCCCGGATGGTCAGCGACTCCGGAGCCGCCGGGCTGCTCGACGACCGGGCCGCCGGGCGGCTCAAGGACGCCCTGGAGCTGGGCCGCCGTCCGGTCGTGGACGTGGTGACGCCGGTGGAGCGGGTGATCTACGCGCAGGTGGGCACGACGCCCGAGGAACTGGAACGGCTCGCCGCGGAGTCCAGGTTCTCCCGCTTCCCCGTCGTCGACAGCACCCGCAGGATCCTCGGTTACCTGCATGTGAAGGACGCCCTGGACCAGGCGCCCCGCGACAGGCCGTTCCCGGTCTCGGCGCTGCGCCCGATCGCCCGGGTGCGGGCCGGGACACCCCTCGACGACATACTGACCGCCATGCGGCGCAGCCGTACCCATCTGGCGGCGGTCCTCGACCAGAACGGGAAGCTCGCGGGACTGGTCACGATGGAGGACGTGCTCCGCATCCTGGTGGGCCCTCCCGGGCAGACCCGCTGACACCGCCGGTCGCGGGTGGCTCCGGGCCGCGTGGGCTCCCGGGCCGGGCCCCGCCGGGATCGCCGGATCAGGGCGGGTGGCGGCTCGGGGCCCGCGGCGGCTCGGGGCCGTGCCGGGGGCGCCACATACCGGGCGGTAGGATCGCACGGCCATGGAGATGAATGCCTCGTACACCAGTTTTGTCGCGGTCGGCGACTCGTTCACGGAGGGCATGTCCGACCTGCTCCCCGACGGAACGTACCGGGGCTGGGCCGATCTCCTCGCCGCCCGGCTGGCGGCCCGCTCCCCCGGCTTCCGCTACGCGAACCTCGCGGTCCGGGGCAAGCTCATCGGCCAGATCGTCGAGGAGCAGGTCGGCCTCGCCGCCGCCATGCGGGCGGACGTGGTGACGCTGGTCGGCGGCCTCAACGACGCACTGCGCCCCAGGTGCGACCTGGACCGGGTACGGGACCGTCTCGAGGAGGCCGTGGAGCGCCTCGCCCCGAGCTGCCGCCGGCTGGTGCTGATGCGCAGCCCGGGACGGCGGGGCCCGGTCATGGAACGCTTCCGCCCCCGCATGGAGGCGCTCTTCGAGCACATCGACGCCCTGGCGGCCCGGCACGGCGCGCTGGTGGTCGACCTGTACGGGGCCGAGGCCCTCGGCGACCAGCGCATGTGGGACGTGGACCGGCTGCATCTCACGGCCGAGGGCCACCGCAGGGTCGCCGAAGCCGTCTGGCAGGCACTCGGCCTGGCCGCCGAGGACGACTGGCGGTCCCCCCTGCCCCCGTCCGTGCCCCTCGGCTGGACGGCCCGGCGGACCGCCGACCTCCGTTTCGCCCGGGAGCACCTGGGCCCGTGGATCGGCCGCCGCCTCACCGGGCGCTCGTCGGGCGACGGGCTGCGCCCGAAGCGGCCGGAACTGCTGGCGTGGGACGCGGACGGAAGCCCGCGGGACGGCCGCCACGCGCCGGGGCTCTCGTAGCAAGCCACAAATCGGGGCGGGGCACCGGCCTGCGTGAACCGCCAGTAGAATCGGTGCACGTGACTGCAAAGCCTCGCATCCCCAACGTCCTGGCCGGCCGCTACGCCTCCGCGGAGCTCGCCGGGCTGTGGTCCCCCGAGCAGAAGGTGAAGCTGGAGCGCCGGCTCTGGCTGGCGGTGCTGCGTGCACAGCAGGACCTGGGGATCGAGGTGCCCGACGCCGCCCTCGCCGACTACGAGCGGGTCCTCGACGAGGTCGACCTGGCGTCGATCGCCGAGCGGGAGAAGGTCACCCGGCACGACGTCAAGGCGCGGATCGAGGAGTTCAACGCCCTCGCCGGCCACGAGCACGTGCACAAGGGCATGACCTCCCGCGACCTCACCGAGAACGTCGAGCAGTTGCAGATCCGGCTCTCGCTGGAACTGATGCGGGACCGTACGGTCGCCGTGCTGGCACGGCTCGGCAGGCTGTCCGCCGAGTACGCCGAGCTGGTGATGGCGGGCCGCTCCCACAATGTCGCGGCGCAGGCCACGACGCTGGGCAAGCGGTTCGCGACGGCGGCGGACGAGCTGCTGGTCGCCTACGCCAGGGTCGAGGAGCTCCTCGCCCGGTACCCGCTGCGCGGCATCAAGGGCCCGGTCGGCACCGCCCAGGACATGCTGGACCTCCTCGGCGGGGACGCCGCGAAGCTCGAGGAGCTGGAGCAGCGCATCGCGGGCCACCTCGGCTTCGCCCATGCCTTCACCTCCGTGGGCCAGGTCTATCCGCGGTCGCTGGACTACGACGTGGTCACGACACTGGTGCAGCTGGCCGCCGCACCGTCGTCGGTGGCGAAGACGATCCGGCTGATGGCCGGGCACGAGCTCGTCACCGAGGGCTTCAAGCCCGGCCAGGTCGGCTCCTCCGCGATGCCGCACAAGATGAACACCCGCTCCTGCGAGCGCGTCAACGGCCTCATGGTGGTACTGCGCGGCTACGCCTCGATGGCCGGCGAGCTGGCGGGCGACCAGTGGAACGAGGGCGACGTCTCCTGCTCGGTCGTGCGCCGGGTCGCCCTCCCGGACGCGTTCTTCGCGCTCGACGGCCTGCTGGAGACCTTCCTGACCGTGCTCGACGAGTTCGGCGCCTTCCCGGCGGTCGTGGCCCGCGAACTCGACCGCTACCTGCCGTTCCTGGCCACCACCAAGGTGCTGATGGGCGCCGTGCGGGCCGGGGTCGGCCGCGAGGTCGCCCACGAGGCCATCAAGGAGAACGCGGTCGCCTCCGCCCTGGCCATGCGCGAGCAGGGTGCCGAGCGCAACGAGCTGCTGGACAGGCTCGCCGCCGACGACCGCGTGCCGCTGGACCGGGCCCAGCTGGACGCGCTGATGGCGGACAAGCTGTCCTTCACCGGTGCGGCGAGCGGCCAGGTCGCCTCGGTGGTCTCCCGTATCGAGGAGATCGCCAAGCAGCATCCGGAGGCTGCCGCGTACACCCCGGGTTCCATCCTCTGACCCGGGCGGCGCCGGCATGCCCCGCATCACCGCCGCGGAACTGGAGGCCGCCCGCGATCGCCTCGTCCCCGATGTGATCGCGGACGGTCTGTCCGTCCTGTTCTGCGGAATCAATCCCGGCCTGATGACGGCCGCGACCGGGCATCACTTCGCCCGGCCCGGGAACCGCTTCTGGCCCGTGCTGCACGCGTCGGGATTCACCCCGCGTCAACTGAGGCCGTGCGAGCAGCACGAGCTGCCGGCCCATGGACTGGGCATCACCAACGTCGCCGCCCGGCCCACCGCGCGGGCCGACGAACTCACCGAGGAGGAGCTCCGCGAGGGCGGCCGGATCCTCAGGGAGAAGGTGGAGCGCCATCGGCCCCGCTGGCTGGCGGTCGCGGGCGTCACGGCGTACCGCACGGCCTTCGGCGACCGCGGAGCACGCATCGGCCGTCAGGACCGTACGATCGGCGAGACCCGGGTCTGGGCACTGCCGAACCCCAGTGGGCTGAACGCGCATTGGACGCTCCGGACCATGGCGGAGGAGTACGGCCGGCTGCGAGCGGCGGCATCGGAGTGGGAGTCCTGACGGTGATGCCGGCGGCCCGGCCCCTGCGCCGTCCGGTGCCGCCCACGAAGGGGAACGTGCCTGCCTGCAGCACCGATCCGAAGTGGACCGCTTCGGCGAGGGCTCTGCCGGTCCTGGCGGACCGCGAAGTCTCCCGGTGACCGCCGAAGTCATCCGCGCGGGACCGGCACGAGCATCCCGGACATCACCCACTCCATAGCCATGACCTGCAACGTCACGACGCACAGAGCTCCCGACGTGCCGCTGTCACGGGGTGTACCACTCCATGACAGCGGCCCGTTGGGCCGTTGAGCTGATGAATCAGCCTGCATCGAGCGTGCCTCACTCGGCCGGTGACCGGCACTGCCTGACCATGAGCGCTGGAAGGCGTCGGAGGACGTGCCCTTCGGCGCCTTGGGATACGCCGACTACGAAAGCAGATACGCCATGCGTGCTGGACCTCGGCTCCGGCCCCTCTCCCCACGTACAACGGTACTGACCGGAGGTCTCCTGCTCTCGACAGCTCTATCGGCCTTGGCCACTCCTGCGCTGGCCGCCGTTCAGGCCCACGGGACGACGGCTCAGGCACCCGCGGTGCCGGTATCAGCAGACGACCGGTGCGACAGACACCCCTTCGACGGCTCTTTCCCACTCGCACTGGGCGACCGCGACAAGTGCAGGGGCAAAGCCGGACCCCCCGGACCCCCCGGACCCCCCGGACCTGCCGGACCTGCCGGACCTGCCGGACCCCCCGGACCTGCCGGACCCACTGGACCTGCCGGACCTCCCGGAGTTTCCGGCTACCAACAGGTTTCCAACACTCAGACGTGCGGAGCCGACACCTTCTGCATGTTCACGGCAACCTGTCCAGCCGGGACGGTGGTCACAGGCGGCGGTCTCAACACCAACACCTTCATCAGTAGCGGTGTGTACCTCTATGAGTCCGGACCGATCAGCAACACCACGTGGAGAAGCACCATGCGCAACACCACCGCCTCCACCTTCAGCGTCACTGTCCGGGCCATCTGCGCCAACGCTTCCTAATGCCGATGATCAAGCAGCCGTTGTGACTGGCGGTGCGGTGTTGTAGCAGCGGCAACCCGACCCTACGAATGGCTCGATCAACCCGATCAAGAAGGTGGAGTCGGCTGAGAGCCCGGGCGTGACGTACGACGACAACTCCTAAGGCGGATCGACCTCGGTGACGACGGCCAGCAGCTGGTACGGCAGTTCGGTGCCCCATTTCGAGACCCCCAGCACCACCCACCGTCCGTCGGCCCGCCACAGATGTACGTCCGGCACCGATGCGCTCAGCATGGCCCAGGGCTCCGGTATGTGCTCCTCCTCGACCGATCTGATCAGCACCGAGCGCAGGCTGAAGATCTGGGGAGGGCCCCATCGCGCGCTGAGCACGGCGGCCAGGGCCTCCCGCTCCGCCTCGTACTGGTCCCCGGCGACCTCCAGGTGCGATCGGTCGTCCCAGAACTCCTCGCTCGTGCTCAGCTCGGCCGTGTGGTAGCCCGGAGCGCTGCTGCCCACGTCCGACCGGCCCGCCCGCACGGGGAACGGCCGGGAGCGCAACAGGTCGATGGTCGCCAGGTGCCGTGCGATGGTCATGCCTTCAGTAAACCTTTCCCCACTGACATATGGCGGTCTGTCAGCTGACCCTGCGATGGACCACCGCCACCCGGAGGGCACCCCGCGGCCGGCCCGGGTCCGTCGCCCCGGCGGCCTCGCCCCCGGCGCCCCGGCGCCCCGGACCGGAGATCACCGCTGAGCCGCGGGCGCCGGGATCACAGGGCCGCGGTCCCGGGTGCTCGCAGCGCTCCGCCGCCATTGAGTACGATCCGCCAGACATGTGTACGAGCTGGGAGGGCACACGGTGGGGCGGCTGACCGGAGGCGACCCGTCGCTGCTGCGGCGGATCAATTCCGCGGTGGTGCTCCACGCGCTGCGGGGATCCGGCTCCGCCACGCTCACCGATCTGACCCGGATCACCGGTCTGTCCCGGCCGACCGTCGAGGGTGTCGTGGAAGGCCTGGTCGCCTCGGGGCTGGTGGCGGAGACGGGGCCCGACGAGGGAGAGGCCCGCAGGCAGGGGCGGCCGGCACGCCGGTTCCGGTTCCGCGCCGAGGCCGGGCATCTGCTGGGTGTGGAGATCGGCCCGCACCGGGTCGCCGTGCTGCTGTCGGGTCTGGACGGCCGGATCATCGGGTCCGGTTCACGAGAGGTGTCCGAGACGGCCTGCGCCGACGACCGTCTCGAACGGGTCCGCGGCGTCGTCGCCGACGTCCTGCGCAGGACCGGGGTGGCCAGGAGCTCGCTGCGCGCGGTCGGGGTGGGCACGCCGGGCATCGTCGAGGCGGACGGCACGGTACGGCTGGGCACGGCGCTGCCCGGCTGGACCGGGCTGGCCCTGGGCGAGCGGCTGAGGCGGTCGTTCCGCTGCCCGGTGCTCGTGGAGAACGACGCCAACGCGGCGGCCGTGGCCGAGCACTGGAAGGGTGCGGGGACGGACTCCGACGACCTCGTCTTCGTCCTCGCGGGGCTCAGCCCCGGGGCGGGTTCACTGATCGGCGGGCGGCTGCACCGGGGCTACGGCGGCGCGGCCGGTGAGATCGGCGCGCTGCATCTGCTGGGCAGGGAGGTCACACCGGAGACGCTGCTGTCGACGACCGGTGAGCCGCTGCACCCGCTGGACGAGCGTGCGGTCGCCGGGGTGTTCGCCGAGGCGCGCGAGGGCGACGAGCGTGCGCTCGCGGCGGTCGACCGGTTCATCCAGCGGCTGGTGCACGATGTGGCGGCGCTGGTGCTCGCGCTCGACCCCGAGCTGGTGGTGGTCGGGGGCTGGGCCGCGGGGCTCGACGGGGTACTCCCTCCGCTGCGGGACGAACTGTCCCGCTACTGCCTTCGGCCGCCCCGTGTGGCGCTCTCCCTGCTCGGTGAGGCGGCGGTGGCGACGGGGGCGCTGCGACTGGCGCTCGACCATGTGGAGGAGCAGCTGTTCGCCGTCGAGGGAACGGTGACGGCCCGGCGCTGAGCGCCCGGCCCTCGGCGCCGGACCGGGCGGGGCGGTCGGGAGGCTCGGCGGCGGCTGGATCCGATGGCGGTCAGCAGGCTCGGCGGCGGCTGGATCCGATGGCGGTCAGCAGGCTCGGCGGCGGCTGGATCCGATGGCGGTCAGCAGGCTCGGCGGCGGCTGGATCCGATGGCGGTCAGCAGGCTCGGCGGCGGCTGGATCCGATGGCGGTCAGCAGGCTCGGCGGCGGCTGGGCTGCCGGATCTCCAGATCGCCCGCGTCGCCGAAGGTCAGCCGGCAGGTGTCGGCCCGGTAGGTCGCGACCGACGCGGCGGCGGTGCGGCCCCCGGAGAAGTACCGGGTGGTGACGACGAGTACGGGCGCGCCGGGGAGGCGGTCGAGTTCCCTGGCGTCGTCGGCACGGGCGGAGCCGAGTTCGACGGCCCGGTCCTGGCCGTCGAGGGTCAGGCGCCGCAGTTCACGCAGTACCGCTCGGGCACGGGTCGCGCCGGCGGGGGCGTCGATCGCGGAGAGGTCGGGTACGGAGGGGGCCGGGACGTAGAGGAGTTCGGCGGCCACCGGCCGGCCGTGCGTGACGAGGAGCCTGCGCACGATGTGCACGGTCTCGTCGCCTTCCGTGTCCAGTGCCCGCGCCACGGCCGCGGGCGGCACCGCGAGGGTGCAGTCGGCCGCCTGCCAGGCGTCGCCGCCGGCGCCGGGCCAGTCGTTCGGCGAGGTGGAGACGTCCACACCCACGCGGGGCGGGGCGACGGTGGTGCCGACGCCGCGGCGGCGCTGCAGCCTGCCCTCCAGTTCCAGCTGGTCGAGTGCCTGGCGGAGGGTGGCCCGCGCCACGCCGAAACGGGCGGCGAGTTCACGCTCGTTGGGCAGGATCTCCCCGACCGCGAACTCGGAGTCGAGCGCTTCGCCGATCACGGTCTTCAGGTGCCAGTACTTCGGCTCCGGCACCGTCTCCGGCTGCGTGGTCCCCACCCTGTCCTCCGCAATCGCCGTGGCCGCGGCGGCATTACGCGCCCTTGTTTATTAAAGGTTCCTGCACTATCTCTGCGACCATAGGGCGGCCCTCACCCTTGGTCAAGACCAATCCTGTGCCCCTTACACAGGGGAATCGGCCGTTGCCGCAGAGCGTTCACGCGACGTTCCCGCCGCGGTGCCGTGCCGTGCCGTGCGGTGGACCGGGATGGGATGGGGTGAATCGGGATGGGGTGAATCGGGATGGGGTGAAGTGGGGTGGGGTGGGCTGAGGTGGCCGCGGCATCGTCGCGGTGCGCCGCGGTGGACCCGCCGCGCAGCCGCCGAGCCGTCAACTCGGCCGCGGTGCGGGGGCGGCGGCACGAGGACCGCCGCGTCGCGGGACGCGCCGGGCGCCCGCTCGGGGGCGGATGCCCCGCGACCGGGCGGTGAGCGCCGCAAGAAGGCGACGGCCGTGACGCGCCTACACCGCGAAGGCGGTGAGCTTGTCCGGGTTGCGAACGATATGGACGCAGGCGACGCGTCCGTCCCTGACCTCGATCTGAACCACGCTGTCCGGCTTCCCCTCGACCAGCACCAGCACGCCCGGCGCGCCGTTGACGTCGAGGATGCGGAACTCGGCGCCGGGCAGGGGCTGCTGGGCCACGGCGCACAGGAACCGGCCCACCTTGTCGGCGGATCGCAGGACGCGCAGCGGCGCCTTCGTCTTCCCACCGCTGTCGCCGACGAGCCGGACGTCGGGGGCGAGCAGCCGGAGCAGCGCGTCGAGATCGCCGCCGGACGCCGCGGCGAGGAAGCGTTCGGTCAGATCGCGGCGGGCGGCGGGGTCGACGTCGTACCGCGGTCTGCGCTCCTCGACGTGGCGGCGGGCGCGCCCGGCGAGCTGCCGTACGGCCGCCTCGCTGCGGTCGAGGGTGGCGGCGATCTCGCCGTACGGGAAGCCGAAGGCCTCGCGCAGCACGAACACCGCGCGCTCCAGGGGCGAGAGGGACTCCAGCACCACGAGCACGGCGAGCGACACGGACTCCGCCAGTTCGGTGCGCTCGGCCGAGTCGGGGGCGGTCTGCCCGAAGCGGGTGGCGATGGGCTCGGGGAGCCAGGGTCCCACGTAGGACTCACGGCGCGACTGCGCCTGCCGCAGCCGGTCGATGGCGAGCCGGGTGGTGATGCGCACGAGGTATCCGCGGGGTTCGCGGACGTCGGAGCGGTCCTCGGCGGACCACCGTACCCAGGCCTCCTGCACCACGTCCTCGGCGTCGGCGAAGCGGCCGAGCATGCGGTACGCCACCCCCGTCAGTACGGAGCGGTGGGTCTCGAAGACATCGGTCGCGGTATCGCCTGGCACGAGCCCATCCCAGCCCACGGCCAGGGTCGATGTCCAGACGATCCCGGTGCGTCTCGGGCCACATCCGCGGCGCGGCGCGAGGTCGGGGGCCACGGCCGGGCGGCCGGACGGCGCCGTTCTCCCGGGCCAACGCCTGCTTTCGGCGTGCGCGTTGGCCCCCTCCTGGCTCCCGCCCCTCTTGCCCGCCGGTGCTACCGGGCGGTAATTGTTGCCGACAACGCGTGTACGACGTCATGGTCAGGAGCGGCAGCATGGTCTCGAAGGTCTCGTTCACGGTCGACTCCCCCGGCGGTCCCCGCACGCTGTCGGTGTCGTACGAGCGTCGCGGCGCGGGTGAGCCCCTGCTGCTGCTGCACGGCATCGGTCACCACTGGCAGGCCTGGGAGCCGGTCCTTCCGCTGCTGGCGCCGGAACGCGACGTGATCGCGGTCGACCTGCCGGGCTTCGGCTCGTCCCCGGCGCTGCCCCACGGCATGTCGTACGGGCTTCCCGCCGTCGCTCCCGCGCTCGGCGCTCTCTGCGAGACGCTCGGCGTCGACCGGCCCCATGTCGCCGGCAACTCGCTCGGCGGGCTGCTCGCCCTGGAACTCGGCCGGCAGAAGCTCGTACGGTCCGTCACCGCCCTGTCCCCCGCCGGATTCTGGTCGGAGGCCGAGCGCAGGTACGCGTTCGGGACGTTGCTCGCCATGCGCCGCGGCGCACGGCTGGTCCCCGAGCCGGTGATCGGCAGGCTGTCCCGTACCGCCGCCGGACGGGCGGCGCTGACCAGCACCATCTACGCCCGCCCCGGGCGCCGTTCACCGGAGGCGGTGGTGGCGGAGACCCTCGCACTGCGCGAGGCAACCGGCTTCCGTGAGACGCTCGACGCCGGCCGCCGGGTGCAGTTCACCTCCGACGTGCCCGATGTCCCCGTCACCGTCGCGTGGGGCAGCCGGGACCGGCTGCTGCTGCGCCGCCAGGGCGTCCGGGCCAAGCAGGCCATCCCCGGTGCACGGCTCGTCCGGCTGCCCGGCTGCGGTCATGTGCCGATGAACGACGATCCGGCCCTCGTCGCCCGGGTCATCCTCGACGGCAGCCGCTGACCGGCGCGCGGGCGGGCGAGCGCCTGGCCGGGGCGCGGAGGCCACCGGTACCGCGGCGGGGCCCCTCGTGACCGCCCGCCTTCCGGCACGGTGGGCGCCGAGGAGGCGTGGCGTGTCCCGGACCGCGCGGTTCGCCCGAAAGCTTTCGGCCGCGCCCGGCTCGCGCGGGAGTGTTCGGCCCCCGCGGCCGGCGCCCGGCCCCGCGTTCGACTCTGCGATCGGCCCTGCGCTCGGCCCCGTGTTCATGTGCGGTTCGCGTTCCGGCTGCCGCGGGCCGCTAGGTTCCGTCCCGCAAGCCCGGCGGGCGCACGCCGACGGCCACGGCACCTCGCCGCGTCGTCGTATCGCCCGCCGACACCCGGTATGAGGACGACGCTCCGCCGTGCGATCGCCCGTGTCTCGCGCCGCGCCCCGACCCGACGGGGCAGCGGGACGGACCTCGGACACGGCACGGCAGCCGTCCACTCGTCAGGAGGCCCACCCCATGTCCTACAACCGCCGCACCGTGCTGCGTGGTTCGCTCGCCGCGTCGGCGGCGCTCACCGTGGGTGCCGCCGCTCCCGCGCAGGCACTGCGGGGCAGGCCGGGCGCCGCATGGGGCGTGCAGGCCGGTGATGTGACGGCGTCGTCGGGGCTCGTGTGGGTGCGGTCGGACCGGCCGGCGCGGATGATCGTGGAGACCTCGGCGACCGAGTCGTTCCGCCGCGCGCGCAGATGGCACGGCCCGCTGCTCGGGCCGGGGACCGATTTCACCGGGACGACCGCGCTGCGCGGTCTGCCGGCGGGTGAGCAGATCCACTACCGGGTGACGCTGGCCGATCCCGACGACCCCCGGCGCACCGGGGAGCCGGTGCACGGCACCTTCCGCACGGCTCCGGCGCGGCGCCGGGCGGGCGTGCGCTTCCTGTGGTCGGGCGACATCGCGGGGCAGGGCTGGGGGATCAACCCGGACATCGGCGGGTTCCGGGCCTTCGAGGAGATGCGGCGCCTCGATCCCGACTTCTTCCTCTGCAGTGGCGACACCGTGTACGCCGACGGGCCGCTCGTCCCCAGCGTGACGCTGCCGGACGGCCGCGTGTGGCGCAATCTCATGACCGAGGAGAAGGCGAAGGTCGCCGAGACGCTCGCGGAGTACCGGGGCACGTTCCGCTACAACCTCCTGGACGAGAACGTCCGCCGGTTCAACGCCCAGGTCCCCACGGTGGTGCAGTGGGACGACCACGAGGTGCGCAACAACTGGTACCCGGGCCAGCTCCTCGACGATCCGCGCTACACCGAGAAGGACGTGGACGTGCTGGCGGCCCGCTCGCTGCGGGCGTTCGGCGAGTACTTCCCGGTGTCCACGCTGCGTCCCGGTGGGCGCGAGGGGCGCGTGTACCGGGTGGTGCGGTACGGACCGCTGCTGGACGTGTTCGTGCTCGACATGCGTACGTACCGCAACGCCAACTCCCCGGGCCGGCAGGCCGACGACGCCACCGGGATCCTGGGCGTGGAGCAACTGGCCTGGCTCAAGCGCGAGCTGTCGCGGTCGCGTGCCGTGTGGAAGGTGATCGCGTCCGATCTGCCTCTCGGGCTGGTCGTCCCGGACGGTGCGGCGAACTTCGAGGCGGTCGCCCAGGGCGACCCGGGGGCGCCGCTGGGGCGCGAGATGCAGGTGGCGGAGCTGCTGCGGTTCATCAAGCACCGGCGGATCACGGGCACCCTGTGGCTCACCGCCGATGTGCACCACACCTCCGCCCAGCACTACGACCCGGCGGGGGCCGCCTTCAAGGACTTCGCACCCTTCTGGGAGTTCGTCTCGGGCCCTCTCGCGGCGGGCGGGTTCCCGGCGAACGCGCTGGACGGGACGTTCGGTCCGGAGCGGGTGTTCGTGCGGGCGCCGGAGCGGGCCAATGTGTCGCCGATGGAGTCGCCGCAGCACTTCGGCGAGGTCGAGATCGACGGTGCGAGCGGCGAGTTGACGGTCCGGCTGCGGGCCGAGGGCGGAACGGTTCTCTTCAGCAGGGTGCTTCGTCCGGGCCGGGTCGGTCAGAGCCGCGCCTGACCGGGAGCGGCTCCGGCCGGCAGCCCGGTGCCCGCACGGTGCGCCGCGAAGGGGCCACCCGGGAGGCCGCGGGCCGGGCGTCGCGCCCACCCGGCCCGGCACGCCGAGGGGGCGGGTGGGGTACGACGTCGCGGACGTCTCCCGTCCCCCGCGAGCTTGCCGCGACCCGGCCCGGGCGGACCGGAGCGGCAGTGCCTCGACACACCGAGCACGGCGCACACCGCACGTCTCGTCGCGGCCCGCTCACGGGCCTTGGCGGCTCGCCGCGGGTCGGCCGCGCGGTTCCGACCCCGGCCCGGGACGATCGGCCGCACCCGGTGCGCGACCCGGGCGGCACCGGATGCGCGGTTGCTCGCGGTACCGCGGGCGGCCCGGTACGCGACCCGGACGGCGCCCGGCGCGCGGCGGCTCGCGGTACTGCGGGCGGACCGCGCGGCTCCGGCCGCCCGGCTGCTGCCCGCGCTGACGGGCCGTGCCCTGCGTGAGGGGCGGGGGCGCGGCCGCCCAAGGGGGCGGAGTTCGCGGGTGGCCCGTTGCGGCCCCCGCCCGGTCCCGCTCGTGATCCCGTTGTCCGTCGCGCCGGGACCGACCCGTGGCCGTCGAGGAGCTTCTCCTGCTCACCGCCCGTGGCCGTCGACGCGCTTCTCCTGCTCACCGCCCGTGGCCCGCACGGCGAAGGTCGGCTGGGACATGACGTTGCCGGGCTCGCCGCCCTTGGTACGGTCGAGCCGAACCGGCTCGCGGACGCGGCCCGATCGGCCTCGGTGACCGGTGCTCACGCGGCGACGTGATCGGTGCCCCGGAGGGCGGAGTCGCCCGTCCGCCGGGCGGCGGCGACCATCCGCCGGGCACGGAGGGAGACACTCTGCGTGCCCGCCGACCGCGTGGAGCGGTGCGTGGCCGCCTCGGGGCGGCCCGCTCCGAGCAGGCCCGCCGGTCCCCACGAGCCGGCCGTGCGGGGCGGCTCCGCCCCGCGCATCGCCCGAGCGGGCCACTGCCGACCGCCTTGCGTCATCGCCGCGATCCTTCAACGACAGATTCGGTAGAAAGCGGGCCATAACATGCAAGAATCGGCTTTAACCCATCAGTCACAAAGCGTTTGTGATCAGGCAACACCACTCGGTCACAGTGGTGCCATGACCGACGTGAACTCCGCGACGCGCACCCGCCGGCACCACTGGCGGCGGGACCTCGTCGAACTGGCCGCCCTGTTCACCGCCGTCGCCGTGGCCGACGCCATCGCGAACACGATCGTCCACGGCCCCGACGGCCCCTACCTGCTGGTCGCCTCGGCCGTCACGCTCATCGCCACGGCAGCGTTCCACACCTGGTGGGCACGCCGCCACAGTCATGCGCCTCCGGCCGCCGATACCGGCGGTCCCGGAGCCGCCGGCTCCGGGACCGCCGGCACGTTCGCTGCCACCGGCCCGGCCGAGGCGGGCGGACCGGCTCCCCGTGAGACCGTGCTGTGGCGGATGCGGTCGACCGTCCGGGACGAGCCCGGCAGCCTGGCCGCCCTGTGCGGGGCCCTGGCCCGCCACCGGGTGGACATCCTGACGCTGCAGACGCACCCCCTGGCGGACGGCACGGTCGACGAGTTCCTGCTGCGGGCACCCGCCGCCCTCCGGGCCGAGGAGATCACCCGGGCGGTGTCGTCCGCCGGCGGCAGCAGCACCTGGATCGAACGCGCCGACGCCCACGACCTGGTCGACACTCCGACGAGGCTGCTGGGCCTGGCCACCCGCACCGCCCTGGACGCGGCCGAACTCCCGCTCGCGCTGCGGCAGTTGCTCGGCCGGTGCACCATCCACTCACGCCCCGCCGAGACCCTCGGGGGCCGGCCGACCGGCGAGCAGGTCCCCGAGGAGGGCGTGCTGGACGAGACGGTGATCCGGCTGCGCGACCCGAACGGCGGCACGATCACGGTCGAGCGCGCCTATCTGCCCTTCACCCCGACCGAGTTCGCCCGGGCCCGCGCCCTCGTCGAGCTCGACGCCCGCCTCGGCCCGCGCGTTCCGCGCGCCCAGGACGTGCTGACGCTCCCCGAGGGAAACGAGATCACCGTCCGCCGCGCGGACCAGGGCGACGTCGCCGCCGCCCGCGCGATGCACGACCGCTGCTCGGCCCGCACCCTGGGGCTGCGCTACCACGGGCCGGTCGCCGACGCGGACCGCTACCTGAACCATCTGCTCAGCCCCCGGTTCGGCCGCACCCTCGCCGTGGAGACGGCGTCCGGCCGGATCGTCGCCCTCGGCCACCTGCTCTGGGACGGGGACGAGACCGAGGTCGCGCTGCTCGTCGAGGACGACTGGCAGCGCCGCGGCATCGGCTCCGAGCTGCTGGGCCGGCTGGTGGCGCTGGCCGTCGAGGCGGGGTGCGAGAGCGTGTACGCCGTGACCCAGTCGTCCAACACCGGCATGGTCGCCGCCATGCGCGGGCTCGGCCTCCCGCTCGACTACCAGATCGAGGAGGGCACCCTCGTGATCACCGCTCGCCTCAGCGCGGCTCCGGTGCGCTCACGGCTTCCGCACGAGGAATCGCACGCACTGCCCCGGGAGCCTGCCCCCGGGTGGTCCGAGCCGGGTCGCGCCGAGCGCTGAGCGCCTCGCACAGATCGGCCCACAGGTCCTCGACGTCCTCCAGACCGACCGACATCCGCAGCAGCCGGTCGCTGACGCCCGCGGCACGCCGGTCTCCCTCGGCCACGATCCGGTGACTGATGGAGGCCGGGTGCTGGATCAGCGTGTCGACGCTGCCGAGGCTGACGGCGGGGGTGATCAGCCGGACCCCGGCGATCACGTCGCGCGGGTCCCCGTACACCTCGAAGGAGACCATCGCGCCGCCGACCGAGGGGTAGTGGACCCGGGCGACGCGCGGGTCGGCGGCGAGCCTGCGGGCGAGGTCGGCGGCGGTCGTCGACGCGGCCCGGACCCGCACCGGCAGCGTGGACAGGCCCCGCAGCAGCAGATAGCCGGCCATCGGGTGCAGCACTCCACCGGTCGCGAAGCGCACCTGCCGCAGCGCGGCGGCGAACTCCTCGTCGCAGGCGACGACGCCGCCCATCACGTCGCCGTGGCCGCCGAGGTACTTGGTCGCGCTGTGCAGCACGAGCCTGGCACCCTGCTCGGCGGGCCGCTGGAGCACCGGGGTGGCGAAGGTGTTGTCGACGAGCAGCGGGACCGAGCCGCAGGAGTGGGCGAGCGCGACGATGTCGGCCTCGGCCAGCGTCGGGTTGGCGGGGCTCTCGACCATCACGAGCCCGGTGTCGGGCCGGATCGCGGCGGCGACGCCCGCCGGGTCGGTCCAGGTCACCTCGGTCCCGAGCAGTCCGCCGTCCAGCAGGTGGTCGCTGCACCCGTACAGCGGCCGGACCGCCACCACATGGCGCAGCCCCATCGACGCCCTGACCAGCAGCACCGCGGTCAGGGCGGCCATGCCGCTGGCGAAGGCCACCGCGCTCTCCGTGCCCTCGAGCCGGGCCAGTGCGGTCTCGAAGCGGGCCGTCGTCGGGTTGTCCAGCCGGGCGTAGACGGGCGGCCCGTCCAGCCGCCCGCCGGTGGAGGCGAAGGCGTCGATACGCGCCGCCTCCCCCTCCACGTCGTACGAGGGGTAGGTGGTGGACAGATCGATCGGCGCGGCGTGCAGGCCGAGCTCCACGAGGTCCTCGCGGCCGGCGTGCACGGCTTCGGTGGCGAGCGCCCGGGTGGGTGCGGGGGCGTTCGAGGGGACGAATTCCATGGCGCGCACTCTGGACAATTACCGGGCGGTAGCGTGGTTGCTCCGTGTTACGTTCGGGCCATGGCTGATTCTGTCGCTCTGGACCCGGTGGATCTGGACATACTGCGCATCCTGCAGAACGACGCCCGGACCACCTACCGGGAGGTGGCCGCCGAAGTGGGCGTCGCCCCCTCCACATGCCTGGACCGGGTGAGCCGGCTGCGCCGCAGCGGGATCATCCTCGGGCACCAGTTGCGACTGGATCCGGCCAAACTCGGAAGAGGCCTCGAGGCGCTCCTGATGGTTCAGGTGCGCCCGCACCGGAGGGAGCTGATCGGCCCGTTCGTCGAGCGGATCCGGGCGCTGCCGGAATCACGTGCGCTCTTCCACCTGACGGGGCCCGACGACTATCTGGTGCATGTCGCCGTGACCGACACGGCGGACCTGCAGCGGCTGGTGCTGGACGAGTTCACCTCGCGGCGTGAAGTCGCCCGTGTGGAGACCCGCCTGATCTTCCAGCAGTGGGACTGCGGCCCCCTGCTGCCACCCGCTCAGGAGCCCACCAGGCATGCTCATTTGTCAGCCGACCGGGGCCCAGCCAGACCGGCCGGTGATGACGCCGGCCCCCCGCGCGTACCAGGATGAGCGCATGTCAGAGACACCGAGCAGCGTGCTGCCCCGCCAGGTCGCCGACGCCTATGTCGACGCCCTCGTCGCCCTCGACCCGATCACCGGTACCTACCTCGGAGTCCCGGAGAGCGCGGGCCTCCTCCCGGACTTCTCCCCGGCCGGCCGGGAGGCCGTGGCCGAACTCGCCCGTGCCACCCTCGTCCGGCTCGACGAGGCCGAGAAGCTGCCCGCCGCGGAAGCGGACGCGGAACGGCGCTGCGGCCGTCTGCTGCGGGAAAGGCTCACCGCCGAACTCGCCGTGCACGACGCCGAGGAGAGCCTGCGCACCGTCAGCAACCTGCGCTCCCCCGCGCACAGTGTGCGCAACGTCTTCACCGTGATGCCGACGGCGTCGAAGGAGGACTGGACCGCGGTCGCCGAGCGCATGCGGGCCGTCCCGGACGCCCTCGCGGGCTACCGTGCCTCACTGGCCCTCGGGCTGGAGCGCGGGCTTCCCGCCGGTCCGCGCGCCACCGCCGCCTTCGTCGCACAGCTCGACGAGTGGACGGGCGGGCCGGACGGCCGCGGCTGGTTCGAGGACTTCGTCGCCGCCGGGCCGGACGGACTCCGCGCCGAGCTCGACGGCGCCGCGGCCGTCGCCACCGCCGCCTTCCGCTCGCTGCGCGACTGGATGCGGGAGGTGTACGCCCCCGGGATCGAGGGTGCCCCCGACACGGTGGGGCGCGAGCGCTACGCCCGGTGGGTCCGCTTCTTCAACGGTACGGACATCGACCTCGACGAGGCCTACGCGTACGGCTGGTCCGAGTACCACCGGCTGCTCGGCGAGATGAAGACCGAGGCGGACAAGATCCTTCCGGGTGCGGGCCCCTGGGAGGCGCTGGCCCACCTCGACGTGCACGGCACCCACATCGAGGGGGTGGAGGAAGTGCGCGAGTGGCTGCAGCGGCTCATGGACGAGGCCATCGAGGCCCTGGACGGCACGCACTTCGAACTCGCCGACCGGGTACGGGTGGTGGAATCCCGGATCGCACCTCCCGGCAGCGCCGCCGCTCCCTACTACACGGGCCCGTCCGAGGACTTCTCACGCCCCGGCCGGACCTGGCTGCCGACCATGGGCGAGACCCGCTTCCCCGTGTACGACCTGGTCTCCACCTGGTACCACGAGGGTGTACCGGGACATCACCTGCAGATCGCGCAGTGGGTCCATGTCGCCGACCGCCTGTCGCGCTACCAGGCGACCGTCGGCGGGGTGAGCGCCAACGCGGAGGGCTGGGCGCTGTACGCCGAGCGGCTCATGGACGAACTCGGCTTCCTGCCGGACGCCGAGCGCAGGCTGGGCTACCTGGACGCCCAGATGATGCGTGCCTGCCGGGTCATCGTCGACATCGGCATGCACCTGGAGCTGGAGATCCCCGCGGAGTCGCCGTTCCACCCCGGCGAGCGCTGGACGCCGGAACTGGCGCAGGAGTTCTTCGGCCGACACAGCGGACGGCCCGCCGACTTCGTCGAGAGCGAGCTCACGCGCTACCTGTCCATGCCCGCGCAGGCCATCGGCTACAAGCTGGGAGAACGGGCCTGGCTGCTGGGGAGGGAGCGCGCCCGGGAGGCGCACGGGGACGCCTTCGACGCGAAGGCGTGGCACATGGCGGCGCTGTCGCAGGGTCCGCTGGGCCTGGACGACCTGGTGGACGAGCTGTCGAGGCTGTGACGCCGTCGAGGTCGTGACGGCGGAAGTCCTGCCGTGAGGTCCGGCCCCACGGGCCGCCGGGCGGTCCGCCCGTGCGTCCGGACCGAGCGGGATTCCGCGGTGCGGCGGCGCCCGAGAAGCGCCGCCGCACCGCGGCCGACTTCGGCCCTTCTCCGACTCGTCCGCCAGGCTCCGGCTTCCGTCGTCACGAAGGCGATCGGCTCCCTGGGCAGGACAGCCCACCCGCCTGGTCACCGAAAGAGGAGGAACGTGGAGCCGATACGCCGCGGCGACCACGCGCGACGGGGCGCGGTACTCACGCGGGGTCCGCCGAGCCTCGGGCGTCCTCCACGTGCACGACATGAAGTTCGGTGCCGTCCCTGTGGCGTTTGGAACGTCCGAACAGCCCGACGGTGAAGTGCGAGTGGTCCTGGGGCTCATC
Organism: Streptomyces tirandamycinicus; assembly: GCF_003097515.1. Classification (NCBI taxonomy): domain Bacteria; kingdom Bacillati; phylum Actinomycetota; class Actinomycetes; order Kitasatosporales; family Streptomycetaceae; genus Streptomyces; species Streptomyces tirandamycinicus. The sequence continues at coordinate 2,408,022 of NZ_CP029188.1, forward strand.
AGGGCCGACATAGGTGAGAACGTCGTCGTGATGCCCGGTGACGACCCATCCCTCGACGTCCTCGAGGTCGATCACTCCGAAATCTCCTGCCGAGGATCCGGCATGCGCCGGGCCGAACGTGCTCAGCAGGTCGGTGGCCTGTTCTGCGAGCGCTCCCTCCGGAGCGGCCAGCACGACACAAGTGCCGTGCTCGAACAGCACCCACGACTTGTGCGGGTCGGCGAGCAGCCGTCGCCAGGCGTCTGTCAGTGTCTCGGTGTTCACGCCGGTCATCATGCCGCAGAGCACTGACACCGTAAGACGGTCGAGCGTCGGCCAACGGCGCATCGCGGCTCCTGGACTTGCGGGCCTGCCGGCCCCGTGTCCGGCAGGCCGGCCACCGCGGCCGCGGTCCATGTCAGCAGCCGCAGTCCTCCGCGCCGACGGGTGCCGTCAGCGGGTCGGCGGCCCGGCGCTCCCGGCCCTGCCGGGTCTCGTACGCGAAACCCTCGCGCACCCAGTACTCGAAGCCGCCCAGCATCTCCTTGACCCGGAAGCCGAGTTCGGCGAGCGCCAGTGCGGCGCGTGTGGCGCCGTTGCAGCCCGGGCCCCAGCAGTAGGTGACGACCGGCACCGATCTGTCCAGCAGCCCTTCGGCCCGGTCGGGCACGAGGGCGGTGGGCAGATGCACCGCGCCCGGGACACGGCCTTGGTCCCAGGCCTCTTGGGAGCGGGAGTCGAGCACGACGAACCCGGGGTCGCCGTCCGCGGCCAGCGCGGCGGCCACGTCCGAGACGTCGGCGTGGAAGGCGAGACTCGCGGAGAAGTGGGCGGCGGCCGCTGCCGGAGACGCCGGCGGCACACGGAGGACGGGGTTCGAAGCGGTCCATATCGTTGTCATGACCACGAATCTATGGTTACCCCGCTCCGGGTTGAAGCAGGATTCCCCGGCGGATGCCTTGATCGGCCGGGGATCCCCCTGTTACCTGTCGAGCATGACGGGATATGCACCGGACGCCACCGACTGGCGGATCCTCGACGCCCTGCAGGCCGACGGGCGCGCCAGTTTCGCCGAGCTCGCCCGGACGGTCTCCATGTCGCCGAGTGCGGTGACCGAGCGTGTACGCAGGCTAGAGGAGGCGGGGGTGATCTCCGGCTACACGGCCGTCGTGGACCGGGAGCACCTCGGCCTGCCGATCCTCGCCTTCGTCCGGCTTCGCTACCCGAACGGCAACTACAAGCCGTTCCACGATCTGCTCGGCACGACTCCCGAGATCCTCGAGGCCCACCATGTGACGGGCGACGACTGCTTCGTCCTGAAGGTCGCCGCCCGGTCCATGAGCCATCTCGAGGAGATCTCGGGCCGGATCGGCGGACTCGGCTCGGTGACGACGAGCGTCGTGTACTCCTCGCCCCTGCCCCGACGGCCGGTCAGCCGCTGACCGGGGCCGAGCGCAGCCGCACGGTGGAACCGTCGCGCTCCTTGACGACCTCCAGCCGGGCGGGGATCCGACGGCGCAGGTCGGCGACGTGGCTGACGATGCCCACGCTGCGGTCGCGTTCCCGCAGCGAGTCGAGGACGTCGAGCACCTCGTCGAGGGTCTGGTCGTCGAGGCTGCCGAAACCCTCGTCGATGAACAGGGTGTCCAGCCGCGCGCCGCCCGCCTCGTCGGTGACGACGTCGGCGAGGCCGAGGGCGAGGGCGAGGGAGACGAAGAAGGTCTCCCCGCCGGAGAGCGTCGCCGTGTCCCGCTCCTTGCCGGTCCACGCGTCGACGACGTGCAGACCGAGTCCGGAGCGCTTGCCGCCGGAGCGGGCGTCCGAGTGGACCAGCGTGTAGCGGCCCGCGGACATGCGCCGCAGCCGTACGGTGGCCGCCGCGGCGACCTGCTCCAGCCGGGCAGCCAGGACGTAGGACTCCAGGCGCATCCTGCGTTCGTTGTCGGCGGAGGTGCCCGCGGTGAGGGCGGCGAGCCGGGCGACGCGCTCGTACTCGTCGCGCAGCGGGCCGAGCCGGCGCGCCTCGGTCGCGGCGAGACGGGACAGCCGGTCGAGTTCCGCACAGCGTTCCCGGGCGGCGTCGAGCGCCGAGACCGCGTCGCGCAGTGCGCTCTCGGCGGCGTCGGCGGCGCGCAGCACGGCGTCGGGTTCGGCGGGCGGCCGGGCGGCGGCGGAGCGGGGTTCCGGTTCGGCGAGGCGGTCGGCCACCGCGGCCTCCTCGGCCTGCCAGGCGTCGAGCCGCCGTCCCAGGTCGCGCTGTTCCGCGTCGGCCAGGAGCGCGGCGGCCGCGGCGGCGGGGGTCTCGTACCCGGCGCGGAACGCCGCGTCGGAGAGCCGGTCGTCGGCCTCCTTCATGCGGCCGGCCGCCGTGTCCGCCGCGCGTACGGCCTGCGCGGCCTCGTGGAGCAGCGCGATGCGCCGCTCCAGCAGCGCGGCCCGCTCGGCGACGGTGCCGCAGCCACCGGCGGCCCGGGTCACCTCCGCGTCCAGCGCGTTCTGCTCGCTCTCCAGGGCTTCCCGCCGGGACGTCCGCGCGACGGCGCGCCGTTCGGCCTCCTGCCGCGCCGACAGCCGCTCGCCGTACTCCCGCTCGGCCCGGTCCAGTTCCTCGCGGGCCTCGTGCGTCCCGGCCGCCAGCGCGTGGGCGTCCCGGTGCTCGCGCTCCAGCCGGGCGACGACCGCCTCCAGGGCCGCGACGGTGGGGTCGGTGGGCGCGGGGTCCGCTCGGACCCCGCGGTCGTGTTCGGCGACCGCCGCGACATACGGCGACCCGTCGACCGCGGTCCGGGGCGTGGACGCGGCCTCCATCCGGGTGTCCGCGGCGCCGCCGGCCGGTGCCTGAGGTGCGGTTCCGGTTCCGGGCCGCCGGCCGGAGCCGCTCGCCGCCCTTCCGTCGCCCAGGTCGTCGGGCGCCGCGGACGGTGCCGGAATGCCCGGCTCCGGCGCGGACGGCGCCGCGCGGTGGGCGGCGCCGTCGAGTGGGTCCTCGGGAGCGGCTTCGCGCGCCGCGTCCCTTGCGGCCGTGAACGCCCCGTGCAGCACGGCCAGTTGCCGCTCTGCTTCGGCGCGGTCCTGGTCGGCGGCGGCGTACTCCTCGTACGCCGAGTCCTCCGCCACGCGGTCGACATGGGCCTCCCCCGCCCTGGCCGGTGCGGGGTGCTCGGCGGAGCCGCAGACGGCGCAGGGTTCGCCGGGGGCCAGCCCGGCGGCGAGTTCGGCGGCGATACCGCGGAGCCGGCGCTCCTTGAGGCCGAGCCAGTTCTCGTGGGCCGCGTTGGCCCGCTCGCGCGCGGTGCGGTGCTCGTCCTCGACGGCGGCGGCCCTGGCGGCGAGGCGGTCGCGTTCACGGGCGGCGGTCACCCGGCGGCGGGCCGGTTCCAGCCGTCCTGCGAGGTGTTCGGCGCGGGTGGCGGCCTCCTGCGCGGCCTCGATCCGGTCCTGGAGCGCGCGGCGCACCGTGTCCCAGTCGGCCAGCCAGCCCTCGGCGTCCTGCAGGATCCCTTCGTCGTGGCGGGCCTGGCGGTCCAGCTCCCCGCGCTCGCGGGCGATGTCGGCGCTGCGCCGCTCGGCGCGGCGCGCGGCGTCCAGGCCGCCGAGTTCCTGGCGGAGTTCGTGCTCCACTGCGGAGAGCCGTTCCGCTCCGGCGTCCGCCAGTGGGGCGGGAAGGGCGGCCCGGGCCCGGCGGGCGGCGGCGTCCGCGGTCCGGTGCTCCCGTTCGGCGTCCTCGCGCAACCGGAGCGCCGGGCCGACGAGTTCGGCCCTGCGGGCCTGCTCCAGGCGTTCCCGTGCCTGCTCCATCGCGGGCCGCCGGTCCTCCAGTTCCGCGGCCCGCCGCACGGCGTCGGCGTGTCGCCGCTGCAGTGCGGCCAGTTCCCGTTCCGCGTCCAGGGCGCGCCGGGCGGCGGACTGGCGGGTCTGGGCCGCGGCCCGGGCCGAGGCGGCGACGGCGAGGGATTCCCGGGCGCCCGCGCGGGCCACGGCGGCCCACTGCAGCACCGCCTCCGCGAGGCCGGGGTCTCCCGGCCGGTGGGTGGGGGCGGGCCAGTCGCCTGCCGCGTTCCCGGCCGCCTGGCCCATCCGGTGGGCCAGGGCCAGCAGCCGCTCGTCACCGTCCCGCACCTGCTGCTCGGCGGCGCGGCGCAGCTCGGCGAGGCGTTCCTCGACCAGGGCGAACCGGCGGGTGTCGAAGAGCCGGCCGAGGAGCTTTCCGCGTGCTTCCGCGTCCGCCCGCAGGAAGCGTGCGAAGTCGCCCTGCGGCAGCAGGACGACCTGGCAGAACTGCTCCCGGCTCATGCCGACGAGCTGGGCGATCTCGTCGCCGATCTCCTGGTGGGAGCGGCTGAGCGCGGTCCATTCGCCGCGTGCCGCGTCGTACTCCCGCAGCCGGCTCTGGGCCTTCTCGGTGGTGACGCCCGTGCCCTTCTTCTTGGCGCGGGACTGCGCGGGACGCCGGGTGATCTCCAGCCGGCGGCCGCCCACGGTCAGGTCCAGGCATACCTCGGTGTACGTGCCTGCGGGGGCGTGGTCGCTGCGCAGCGGTGCGCCGGGAGTCTGCCGGGCACCGGGCACCGCGCCGTACAGGGCGTAGCAGACGGCGTCGAGGACGGACGTCTTGCCCGCCCCCGTCGGTCCGTGCAGCAGGAAGAGACCCGCGGCGGACAGCGTGTCGAAGTCGATCTCCTGCCGTGCGGCGAAGGGCCCGAAGGCGGTGATCTCCAGCCGGTGCAGTCTCACCCGGCCACCTCGCGGACGGCCGTGTCCACCCGAACGTGGTCGAAGGCGCCGCGGAGCAGGGCCCGTTCGAGCTCGTCGGGGCCGCCGCCCCCGCGGACGTGGGTCACGAAGTCCTCCGCGATCTGGTGGTCGTCGCGGTCGCGCAGCCGCTCCGCGTAGGAGGCGGCCGTGTCCTCGCCGGTGCGCTCGGGGGCGAAGACGAGGCTCAGGGTGTGCGGGAAGCGCTCGGTGAGCCTGGCCATGGGGTCGGCGGGCCGTACCGGGTCGGTGAGGGTGGCCTCGATCCAGGACTGCTCGTGCCGGGCGAGCGCGGGGTCCGCGAGGAGGTCCTCGATCCGGCCTTCGATGCGGGCCAGCGGCCGGGGCACCGGGCAGTCCAGCCGCTCGGCGGTGATCTCCCCGGCCGGGCCGAGTTCGACCAGCCACATGGTCTTGCGGTGGTGGGTCTCGGAGAAGGAGTACGCGAGCGGGGAACCGGAGTACCGCACCCGCTCGCTGACGGTCTGGCAGCCGTGCAGATGGCCGAGGGCCGTGTAGTGGGCGCCGTCGAAGAGTCCGGCGGGGACGGCCGCGACACCGCCGACGGTGATGTCCCGCTCGCTGTCGCTCGGTTCGCCGCCCGCGACGAAGGCGTGTGCGAGGACGACGGAGCGGGTGCCCGGCGCACGTTGCGCGAGGTCCGCCCGCACCCGCTCCATCGCCGCGCCGAGGACCGCCTCGTGGCCCGCCGCCGTGCCGAACTCGTCGCGTACCAGGGCCGGTTCCAGGTAGGGCAGACCGTAGAACGCGACCTCGCCGTGCCCGTCCCGCAGCACCACGGGGGTGGCGCAGCCGGCGGGGTCGGTGCGCAGGTGGATCCCGGCGCGCTCGATCAGTCCGGAGGCCACTCCGAGCCGGCGGGCCGAGTCGTGGTTGCCGGAGATCATCACGGTGGGCACGCCCGCGTCGGCGAGCCGGTGCAGCACGTCGTCGAACAACTCCACGGCGGCCAGGGGCGGTACGGCCCTGTCGTAGACGTCGCCCGCCACCAGTACGGCGTCCACGTCGTGTGCGTGCGCCGTGGCGACCAGGTGGTCGAGGAAGGCCTTCTGTGCGCCGAGCAGGCTCACCCGGTGGAACGAACGTCCCAAGTGCCAGTCCGACGTGTGCAGAAATCTCAAGAAAACGGCTCCGACCTGATCGTGTCCCCTCCCGGCCCGGTAGCCGGTGCCCGGCCGGGGCGCGAGGCCCGCCGGACGGCACCGACCACGTTAGCGCCGGTGGTCGCCCGCTTCCCCCGGAGCCTCGGTTTTCACCCGATTCCGGGAGCGGTTCCCTCGGCCCGGGGCCGACGACCCGTCCGTTCCTTTCCCAGCCCCCGTCCCAGTCTCTTTCCCAGCCCCCGACCCCGTCGCCGTCGCCGTCGCAGTTTCAGCCTCAGGCGTCGCCGTACGCCTCACCACCGAGCTCCAGCAGGGCCGTGCCCGCGGTGATGTCCGCGAGCCAGGCGCGGAAGGCGTCCACCTCGGAGTCCGGCAGGCCGATCTCGATCGTCACCGACTCCCCGTACCGCACGTCCCGCACCTCCCGGCCGGTCGCGCGCAGATCGTTCTCCACCTTGCCGGCGCGCTGGTGGTCGACGGTGACGGTGGCGAGCCGGAAGCGCTGCCGGGTCACGGTGCCGAGCGCGTCCAGGGCCTCGCCGACCGCACCGCCGTAGGCGCGGATGAGCCCGCCCGCGCCGAGCTTCACCCCGCCGTAGTAGCGGGTGACCACGGCCACGGCGTAGCGGACGTCACGGCGGAGCAGCATCTGCAGCATCGGCACCCCGGCCGTGCCGCCGGGCTCGCCGTCGTCGCTCGCCTTCTGGACGGCGGCGTCGGCGCCGATGACGTACGCGAAGCAGTTGTGGGTGGCGGTCGGGTGCACCCGGCGGACGTGCGCGACGAAGTCCTGCGCCTCCCGCTCGGTCGCGGCCGGGGCGAGCGCGCAGATGAAGCGCGATCGGTTGATCTCGGTCTCGTGCACGCCCTCGCGGGCGACCGTCCGGTACTGCTCCTGCATCCCGCCACCCTATGCCGCCGCCCGGCCCGCACGGCCGGTGGGCCGGGCGCCGCCCGGGGGGCGGGACAGGGAGGCATGGGGCCGCCGCCATGACGCGCCGAAGGCACCGGTCGCCGCGGCTCGCGGTGGCGGCCGTCGCGGGGCCCGGGCGCGTGCGGGCCCGGCTTGGGTTCTAACGGTCCTCGCAACACCCGCGATCTGTGGGAGTTGCGAGGACCGTGGTCGTTGAGCGGGCTGATCTTGCGGGGGTGAGGGAGCGTTTCCTTGCGCGGCTGGACGTCGTGGGGAGCGTGACCGTGGTGGCGCGTGAGCTGGGGGTGAACCGGAACACCGCCTTCGGCTGGGCACGGCAGACCGGCCGGTGTTCGGTGCGCCTGCCACGGCGGCATCCGCGGCGGGACGAGTACGAGCGGCTGCGGGCCGAGGGCGTCGCGCAGTCCGTGGCGGCGAGGCGCGTCGGTGTGAACGAGCGCACGGCCCGGGACTGGGACCAGGGCGTCAAGAAGACCGCAACGACAAGGACCTATGCCGACGGCCGCCGTGTCGACTACGCGGCGGGGACCGTCACGATGGGCGGCGTGACCGCACCATCGGTGGGCCTGGCGGCCCTGGACAAGCAACTCCACCCCAGGTTCCTGACGCTCGCCGAACGCGAGCAGATCCGTGATCTGCGCGCGGCGGGTCAGTCACTGCGGGCGATCGGGCGTGCTCTGGGACGGCCGGCGAGCACGGTCAAGCGGGAGATCGACACCAACTCCGGCAGCGGGGGCTACCAGCCCTACGCGGCCCACCGGGCGGCGGCAGCGCGCAGGCCCCGGCCCAAGGAGCGCAAGCTGCTGCGCGAGGGACGGCTGCGCCGCTTCGTCCAGGACCACCTGCGCAGGCGGTGGTCACCGCAGCAGATCTGCCACGCTCTACGCAGGGAACATCCCGACGACGAGAGCATGCGGGTGAGCGTGGAAACGATCTACCAGGCGCTGTACTTCCAGGCCCGCGGCGGCCTGAAACGGGAAGTGCAGACAGCCATCCGCTCCGGCCGGACCCGCCGCAAACCACGCCGGGATCCCCAGCGGCGCACGCCGCGGTTCACCGACCCGATGATCATGATCAGCGACCGCCCCGCCGCCGTCGAGGACCGGGCCGTGCCCGGGCACTGGGAAGGCGACCTGATCATCGGCGCAGGCGGGCGCTCCGCTATCGCCACCCTGGTCGAACGCAGCACCCGTTACACCATGCTGGTCCACCTGCCGGGCGGAGCCCACGACGCCGAGACCGTCCGCGACGGCCTCGTCACCACGATCCAGACCCTGCCCGCCCACCTGCGCGGCTCCCTCACCTGGGACCAGGGCAGCGAGATGGCACGCCACAAGCAGTTCACCATGGCCACCGGCATGCCCGTCTACTTCTGCGACCCGGCCTCGCCCTGGCAACGCGGCTCGAACGAGAACACGAACGGGCTGCTGCGGCAGTACTTCCCCAAGGGCACCGACCTGAGCGTCCACAGTCCCGAAGACCTCGAACACGTCGCTCAGGAACTCAACGGCCGCCCACGCAAGACGCTCGGCTGGGATACCCCAGCCGAGCGACTACGTGATCTACTCACCACCTGAAACCAAGCGGTGTTGCGACGACCCCTTGAACCCAAGCGGGCGCGTGCGGGCCCGGGCGCGTGCGGGCCCGGGCGCGATGCGGACGCAGCCCGTCCGCGGCCTCCCCGCCTCCAGCGGGAATGCCGGGAGACCCTCGGCCGTTCCCCACACTGCGGCGGCAGCCCGGCTCCCCGGCGGGAGGCCGGCTCCGCGGCGGGATACCGACCAGGGAGGCAGCACGTGCAAAGCGAGACGGACAGCGTCCGCAGGATCCTCAACGATCTCGGCGACACCTGGGCGGTCGTCGGCCTCTCCTCGAACGAGCGGCGCGCCGCCTACGGGGTCGCGCGGGTGCTGCAGCACTACGGCAAACGCATCGTGCCGGTGCACCCGAAGGCCGAGACGGTCCACGGGGAGCCGGGCTATCCGTCCCTCGACGCCGTTCCGTTCGACGTCGACGTCGTGGACGTCTTCGTCAACAGCACCCTGGCCGGCTCGGTCGCCGACCAGGCCGTGGCCAAGGGCGCCCGGGCGGTGTGGTTCCAGTTGGGCGTCGTCGACGAGGAGGCGTACGAGCGGACCCGCGCCGCGGGCCTCGAGATGGTCATGGACCGCTGCCCGGCGATCGAACTCCCGCTGCTTGACTGAAGCGGTCCCGCCGTAAGGCCGGGCGCGCTCCCGCCAGGTGCTCGGGTGCGGTTCAGCCGGGTGCGCTCCCGCCGTGTGCAGGGGTGCCGTTCAGCCGGGTGATCGGGTGCCGTTCAGCGGGGTGAGGGCGCCGTTCAGCGGGGTGGTGCGGGCGACGTGCGGCGAGCGCCTCGCCCACTGATCGCCGGAGCCCTCAGGCGGTGCCGAGACCGTCGAGCACCACGGCGCCCGGGAGCCCGGCGAAGACCTTCCCCGGCACGATCAGCTTGCCGCGGCGGCGGCCGCTGCCGATCAGCACCCACTCGGTGTCGACGACCGCGGAGTCGACGAGCAGCGGCCAGTCGGCGGGCAGGCCGATCGGGGTGATCCCGCCGTACTCCATGCCGGTCTCGCCCGTAGCGGTCTCCATGGGGGCGAACGACGCCTTGCGGACGCCGAGTTGCCTGCGCACCACGCCGTTGACGTCGACCCGGGTACGGGACAGGACCAGGCACGCGGCAAGGGTCGACGCATTGCCGCGCCTGCCGGCCACGACGACGCAGTTGGCCGAGGTGGTGAGGAGGTCGGCGCCGTGGTGCTCGACGAACACGGCGGTGTCCGCGATGGCCGGGTCGGTGTCGACGTACAGCAGTTGGCGGGCCGGGACGTCGCCGTGCCAGGCCCGCACGGCGTCGGCGACCGGGGCGGTGAGGAGGTCGAGGCACTCGGGTGCGGGGCGGGCCTCGTCGAAGTCTCCGATGGGTGCGCGCATGAGCAGCACGCTACAGCCGACGGGGTTCACCCGGCCCGGCGTCTCGCCGGAGGGGTTTCCCGCGGCCGGCTGACCGACCCCGTCCCAGCGCACGCGGTTCCGCGACCCGCCCACCGTCCCGGTCCCAGCGCACGGGGTTCCCGCGGCCCGCCCACCGTCCCGGTCTCCTGGGAGGGGGTGCCGCGGCGATCCGGTCGTCTCAGCGGGCAGGCGGGATGGAGACCGCCATGGTCATCTCGACCGTCTCGGTGCCCGCGTTCCGGTAGACGTGCGGCACGTTCGCCTCGTAGGTGGCCGAGGTTCCGGCCGGCACGGTGTACGGCTGCCCCTCGACGATAAGGGTGAGCTCCCCGGAGGTGACGTGCAGCAGCTCGACGGTCCCGTCGGGGTGGGGATCGGAGGCACTCTCCTCCCCCGGCGTCAGCGTCCAGGCCCAGAGTTCCAGCGGCCCACGGGCCTCGGTGCCGACGAGCAGAGTGGTCGAGCTGCCGCCGGGGGTGGACCACATCCGTACGGCCTGCTCCCGCGGCACGAGCTGGACCTGTGGTCCCTGCTCGTAGTCGAGGAGCGTGGTGATGCTGACCCCGAGCGCGTCGGCGAGTTTGACCGTCGTGCCCACGCTCGGATTGGTACGCGCCTGCTCGATCTGGATGATCATGCCGCGGCTGACGCCCGAACGGGCGGCGAGGGCATCGAGCGTGAAGCCCCGCTCGCCGCGCCAGCGCTTCAGGTTGCGGGCGAGCGACTGCGTGAGCTGTTCGAGGTCCGACACATTCCGTCCAATATTTTTAATAGACTAGTTCAACCTGTTGTACTACGGTGTGGTGCACCCGATCGTTCACCGAACTGTACTGCGAGGCATCGATGACAGCCCTGTTCGCCCTGGCCACCAGTCTCCTGTGGGGGCTGGCCGACTTCGGCGGCGGGCTGCTGACGCGACGCACCCCCGCGCTGACGGTCGTGGTGGTCTCGCAGACGATCGCCGTGGCCGTCCTCGGCGCGATCGTCGCGGTCACCGGCGCCTGGAGCGAGGCGGGCCCCCTGCTCTGGTACGCGGTGGCCGCCGGTGTCGTCGGTCCGGTGGCGATGCTGAGCTTCTACAAGGCGCTGGCCCTCGGCCCCATGGGCGTCGTCTCCCCCCTGGGATCGCTCGGGGTCGTCGTGCCCGTCTCCGTGGGGCTGCTCCTCGGTGAGCGGCCCGGGGTGCTGCAGTTCGCCGGTATCGGCGTCGCCGTCGCGGGCGTCCTGCTCGCGGGCGGCCCGGAACTGCGGGGCGCGCCGGTGCAGCGCCAGGCGATCCTGCTGACCCTGCTCGCCGCCTTCGGGTTCGGCTCCGTGATGGCACTCATCGCCGAGGCGTCGACCACGATCACCGGCCTGTTCCTGGCACTGTTCGTGCAACGCGTGACGAACGTCCTGGTGGGCGGCGCGGCGCTGTACGTCTCGGTGAGGCGGGGCGGCCGCGTGCTCCCGGAGGACGGGGACCCGGGCCTGATCGTCCGCTCGCTGCCGGCCCTCGCCTTCGTGGGCCTGGCGGACGTGGCCGCCAACGGCACGTACGCCATCGCCGCGCAGCAGGGCCCGGTCGCGGTCGCGGCGGTACTCGCCTCGCTCTACCCCGTGGTCACCGCCCTGGCCGCGCGCGGCGTGCTCAAGGAGCGGCTGCGCGCCGTCCAGGCCGCCGGCGCCGGGCTGGCGCTCGTCGGCACGGTCCTGCTGGCGACGGGCTGACCGCTGCCCGCGGGCCCGGTCACGCCGGGCCATCGGCCGCTCGGCGTACGTCGAGGCCGGCTCCGGGCCATCGGCCGCTCGGCGTACGTCGAGGCCGGCGCCCGGCCACCGGCCGCTCAGCGTTCGTCGAGGTCGGCGAGGGCGACCAGTTGCTCCGGTGTCACACCCTCCGGGATCGGCAGGGGCGCGGGCGTCCGCATCGGAGGCTGCCAGCCCTCCACCGGGTCCCAGCTGCGGACCACCCGGGCGGGCGCACCGGCGACCACGGCGTGGTCCGGCACCTCGCCGCGGACGACGGCCCCCGCCGCGACCACGACATTGCGCCCGAGGCGGGCTCCGGGCAGGATCACGGCGCCCGTGCCCAGCCAGCAACCGGGCCCGATCTCCACGGGCTCGGCGCGCGGCCACTGCTTCCCGACCGGTGTGCAGGGGTCGTCGTAGCTGTGGTTGGTCGAGGTGATGTAGACGTACGGGCCGCAGTACGTGTCGGAGCCGATCCTCACCCGCGTGTCGGCGATGACATGACTGCCGCGGCCGAGCACCACACCGTCGCCGAGGGTGAGGATCGGGTCGGGCCCGAGGTCGAGACCGGGCATCATGCCCGCGGTCAGCGTCACCTGCTCGGCGATGATGCAGTGCTCGCCGAGTTCGATCCACGCCTCCCCGAACACCGTTCCCTGCGGGAACGCCAGCCGGGTACCGGTGCCGATGGCCCGGAAGCGCAGCGGGCCTGGCCGCTCCGCGGTCACCGCACCGGCCTCCCGCGCCCAGCGCCAGCCGCCGTGCACGGCCCGCGACACCAGACGCCGCCACCAGGAGGCCAGTGGGAGGAACGTGTTTCGGTTTTTCGGCACCAGGCCACGTTAGTGGGCCCGGACGCGGGCAACCCGGGACGTGCGCTGTGACCTTCACCCCACGCCGTGCGGCGCGTGGAATCGGGTGGAATCGCGAGGGAGCCGCGGTGGAATTGCGAGGGGTGGCCCAGACGGCAGTCTGGGGTGGGAGACCCGAGCGTCCACGAGGAGCCGGACGGGGAGACGCGGGAACGCGGACGTGCGGGAACGCGGACAGGTGACCACGCGGCCACCCGGGGGAGCCCGGCACACGGACGGACGCGAAGCGAAGAGACAACGAGACGAAGCGAAGAGACGAAGCGAAGAGACGAAGGAGACGATGAGACGATGAGAAGGGACCAGGGTGGCAGCAGCCAGCGAACCGTTCCGTGATCTGGTGCGGCGTCATCGGGAACCGGCGGTCGTCCAGACGGTGCGATCCACCGCCGCCGCGGTCATCTCCTACGTCATCGCCCTCCAGCTGAGCGGCGAGCCGGTACCCCTGACCGCACCGCTGACGGCGCTGCTCGTCGTCCAGGTCACGCTCTACTCGACGCTCACCACCGGTATCCGGCGGGTGAACTCGGTCGTGGCGGGCGTGCTGATCGCGATCGGTTTCAGCGCCCTGGTGGGACTGAGCTGGTGGAGCCTGGGCCTGGTGATCCTCGCCTCGCTGGTCATCGGGCGGTTCGTGAAGGTCGGCGAGTTCGTGCCCGAAGTGGCGATCAGCGCCATGCTCGTCCTCGGTGTGACGCAGGTGACGGAGACGGCCTGGGACCGGGTGCTGGAGACCCTGATCGGTGCTGTGGTGGGGCTGCTCTTCAACGTCCTCTTCGTACCGCCCGTCTGGGTGAGCGACGCCAGCGCGGCGATCAACGACCTGTCGGGGCGGATGCGCGGCCTGCTGGCGCACATCGCCGAGGAACTCGGCCAGCACACCCCGGTGGCGCGGGCGGCCGCCAGGCTGCACGAGGCCCGCCGGCTCGACCACGACATCGTGCAGGTGGACGCGGCGCTGCGGCAGGCGGAGGAGAGCCTGCGGCTCAATCCACGGGTCAAGGAGCCGGTCCTCTCCCGGATCGTGCTCCGGACCGGGCTGGACACCCTGGAGATCTGCGCGGTGATCCTCCGGGTCTCCTGCCGGACGCTCACGGACCTGGCGAAGACACAGCCCACCGGCACCATCTTCTCGCCCGCCGCGACCAGGGGGCTGCAGGACCTGTTCGGTCATCTGTCGGATGCCATCGGGGCCTTCACCGCACTGATCACCACCCAGATGTCCGTCACCGGTGCGGACGCCGAGGCCCGGCTCTCCGAGGAACTCGCCGAGGGCCACGCCTGCCGGGACCGCGTCGCCGCGATGCTCCTCGACGACCTCCGCGACGACCAGCGGAACTGGCAGCTGCACGGGGCACTGCTGGCAGAGGCCGACCGGATCCTCGACGAACTGGATGTCGAGAAGCGGTCCGAACGCCTCATCGAGGAACTCGACCGGCACACGCGCGAGCGTCTGACGCGCCGCAAGTGGCTCGACGACGTCAAGGTCCGGGTCCGCCGCGGCCTGGGGCGCAACGAAGAGTGAGGCCAGGGGTAGGCCGGGGCGAGCCGAGGCGCCGCGGCCTCCGTGGGTTCGGGACGCGCCGGGGCGGCCGCACCGGCACGGACGTGCGGTGCGGCCGCCATTGGCATGAGCGGCGCGGGCTCCGGCTCAGCGGCCGGACTTCCTCATTCGCTCACCGGCGTCGTGCGCGGCCTCCTGGGCCTTGCCCGCCATCTGCTCGCCACGGCCTTCGGCCTGCATCCCGCGGTCGCCCATGGCCTTGCCGGCGCTTTCCTTCATCTTGCCCTTGGCCTGCTTCGCCTTGGCCTTTGCCTTGCCCATGTCGGTTGTCCCTTCGGAGTGGGGGGTGGACTGGCACATCCACCTTGCGCTCCTCACGCAGGGTCCGCAATCGGTGACGCTCGGCACAGGGGCGGACGAGGGACCGGGCATCAGTCCGGCGGCTCCGGCGCCGGGTGGGTGCCCGGTTCGGGATCGGTGGGCGGGGCCGAGCCGGGCGACGGCGCGGACGGGCGGGGATCCCGGGGTACGGGATCGGGGCCGCTCGGCACCGGTTCGGGCCCGTCCGGGGGCGGTTCCTTCGAGTTGGTCATGACTGCGCCTTCCGGGTCCTGCGGATCCTTCGCACAGCCGGGTACCCGTACGGAGCGGGGCATACGCGCTTCGGCCGCACCGTCGCACTGTGCCGCCGCGGCCCCGTCGCCGCCCAGCCGCCCTGCCGCCCTGCCGGAGACCGCCGGACGAGCCGAACGGCCCGACTGCCGGCGTGTCAGCCCTCGGCCGCCGCCCGGTGGCCCTTCGACAGCTCCAGGTACATCGCGGCGTTGAGTCTGACGCCCTCGCGCTCCTCGTCCGTCAGCTCCCGCTTGATCCTGGCCGGGACCCCGGCGACGAGGGAGCCCGGCGGCACGCGCATGCCCTGCGTTACGAGTGCCTGCGCCGCCACGAGGGACCCGGCGCCGATGTGGGCGCCGTTGAGGACGGTGGCGCCCATGCCGACGAGCACGTCGTCCTCGACGGTGCAGCCGTGGATCACGGCGTTGTGGCCCACGGAGACGCGTTCGCCGATGGTCACGGGGAAGCCGGGGTCGACGTGGACGGTGCAGTTGTCCTGGATGTTGCTGTCGGCGCCGACGACGATCGGGCCGCAGTCGGCGCGCAGCACGGTGTGGTACCAGACGCTCGCGCCGGCCGCCATGGTGACGTCGCCGATCACGACGGACGTGGGCGCGGTGAACGCCTCCGGGGAGATCCGCGGCTCCTTGCCGCCGACCGCCGAGATCATTGCCCGCTCATGCTCCGCCATCGCCCTCTCCTCACCCCAGCCGCCGTGCCGCCCTCAGGTGCACCGTAGGCGATCCCACGGCGGGACCGTCCGCCGGGGTGATCGCCGCTGCACGGGGGACGCGGCGCGTGCCCCGGTCTGCCCGGCGTGCGCCCCCCGGCGGCGCACGCCGGGCAGACCGTCCGAAGCGAGAGCCGTCCGAAGCGAGAGCCGTCCCGGCATGCCCGGCGGCCGGCACGGGGACGGTTCCGGACCGACGCCCGCGGGCGGGTCAGCCGTTCGGGCGCAGAGTCCAGACGACAGTCATCTCACCGGTCACCGCGTCGTCGGACTCGCGGGTGATGTGGACGGCCACGGGGAACTCGGGGCGCCCCCCGGCGTCCAGTTCCGCGAGGACCTCCGCCGCGGGGCGCCCGAGGGTCGCGGTGGCGGTGACGACGCCCTTGGCGAGTTTCCGGTAGGCGATCTCGGCCTTCACCGCGAGCGGAACGGCCCGGGACAGCTGCTCACCGAAGGCGGCGAGCACGATCGCGCCGCTGGCGGACTCGGCCAGCGTGAACATCGCACCGGCGTGCGGCCCACCCACGTGGTTGTGGTAGTCGGCCTGGTCCGGCAACCGGACGACGGCACGCTCGGCGGAGGTCTCCAGGAACTCCAGGTTCAGGGTCCTGGCCATCGGGACCGTGGCGGCGAGCAGCTCGCCCACGGACATCTGGTCTGCACTCATGGGACCGGATGTTACCCACGAGTAGCACGACTTGGCCATCCCCTCGTCAGGGGCGGACGGACCACCGGGCACCGGCACCTCTATGGTTGCTCGCCATGTGGCCAGGACAGCAGCCGCCCGGGGGCGAGCAGAACCCGCAGGACCGGAATCCGCAGGACCAGAACCCTTACAGGCAGCCGGGGTACCAGCAGCCGAACCCCTACCAGCAACCGGGCTACCCGCAGCAGCCCGGCCATCACCAGCAACCCGGCCATCACCAGCAGCCGGCCCACCCGCAGGCCGGTCATCACTACCCCGGCCCGTACCAGCAGCCGACCGCGCCGCAGTACGGCGTCCCCGGACCGCCGCAGCCCGGCGGTCCCTCCCCGGACCGGAAGAAGACGGTCGCCGTCGCGATCGTCGCCGCCACCGCCGTGGTCGCCGCTGCCGTGATCACCGGCGTCCTGGTACTGCGGGACGACGGCGAGGACCCGAACGCGGCCGACCGGGACAAGCCGGCCGGCTCGTCGTCGCAGCCCGCCGAGGCCTCCTCCCCCGCCGCCAACCCGCGCGACGGCTCCGGCGCCGCCGAGCCGGCGATCCCGGGCTGGAAGGTCGTCACCAACCCCAAGCACGGAACGCAGTTCGACGTGCCGGAGGGCTGGGAGGTCGCCGGCACCGGCGTGGCCACCGGCTTCGAGGACGAGAAGAAGGGCGACGGTTCGCCCGTGGTCATGATGACCGCCCCGGCCTACTTCAAGAGCAAGTGGTGCTCGGTCGACTCCGACCTCGACGGCCGGGTGGAGGACTCCGGGCTGGGCGCGACCGGCACCAAGGGTGGCCAGGGCGCCAGGAACACCGCCGAAGCCGCGTACAACGAGGCGGGCAACTGGGTCTGGGCCGCGTACGCGCAGACGGAGCCGAAGGGGACGGTCAAGGTCACCGAGGCGAAGCCGTACACGACCGCGTCGGGGCTCAGCGGCCATGTCTCGACGGCGACCGCGATCGGGGTGAAGAAGGACGGCAAGTGCGACAGCGACGGCAAGGCGATCGCCTTCTCCTTCAAGAACGCCAAGGGTGACTTCGCCTCCTGGGTGCTCTACGCGGCCAAGGGCGTCGACGGGGAGATCCCGGACACGACGATCCGGCGGATCCTGGGCACCGTCCGGCTGGCGGAGGTCCCGTCGTCCTGAGACCGGCCCTGCGGGCGGACTGCGACACCGCCGGTAGACAGGCGACGTGGCGGCACCACAGCTCGGCAGGCGGGGTCACGGCACCGCCGGTCGCCGGGAGGGGTCACGGGACCGCCGGCCGGCAGGCGGGTGACGGCACCGCAGGGCGCCAGGCGCGGGTGGCGGCGAAACCGGTTTGGCAGGCGGGGGCGGCTGCGGCGATAGTCCCCGGGTGACTTCCCGTACGCCGCTCCTCCGCCGCCGTCCCGAATGGGCCGGCCGCAACTACTCCCTGCTGACCGCCGCCGCGGTCGTCACCAACCTCGGCTCGCACGGCGCCCTGATCGCCGCGGCGTTCGCGGTGCTGGAGTCCGGCGGCGACGGCGGCGACGTGGGCCTCGTCGCGACGGCCCGCACCCTCCCGCTGGTGCTGTTCCTGCTCATCGGAGGGGCGATCGCCGACCGGCTGCCGCGGCACCGCGTGATGGTGGCCGCCAACGCCCTCAACTGCGTGTCCCAGGCGGCCTTCGCCGCACTGGTGCTGGCGGGCGATCCGCAGCTGTGGCAGATGATGCTGCTCACCGCGCTGTGCGGCATCGGGCAGGCGTTCTTCAACCCCGCCGCCGAGGGCATGCTGATGTCCAGCGTCGACGGGGAGCAGGCCGGCCGGGCGTTCGCGCTCTTCCGGATGGCCATGCACGGCGCGGGCATCGGCGGCGCGGCGCTCGGCGGGGCCATGATCGCCGCGGTCGGCCCCGGCTGGGTGCTCGCCGTCGACGCCGCCGCCTTCGCGGTCGCCGGTGCGCTCCGGGCGTTCCTCGACGTCGGTCACATTCCGGCTCGGCCCCCGGGCGGGGGGCTGCTCGCCGACCTGCGGGACGGCTGGAAGGAGGTCACGGGCCGCCCCTGGCTGTGGTCGATCGTGGCGCAGTTCTCGGTGGTGGTCGCGGTCGTCGGTGCCGCCGACGCCGTGTACGGGCCGCTGGTCGCCGAGGAGTCGCTGGGCGGAGCCCGCCCGTGGGGTCTGGCCCTCGCCGCGTTCGGCGCCGGCACGCTCGGCGGGGCGCTGCTGATGATGCGCTGGAAGCCCCGCCGGCTGCTGTTCGTCGGCACGCTGTGCGTGTTCCCGCTGGCGCTGCCGTCGGCGGCGCTGGCCGTCCCGGTGCAGATCGGCGTGCTGATCGCGGTGATGTTCGTCAGCGGTGTCGCGATCGAGGTGTTCGGCGTGGCCTGGATGACCGCACTGCACCAGGAGATCCCGGAGGAGAAGCTGTCCAGGGTCTCCGCGTACGACTGGTTCGGTTCGACCGCGATGCTGCCGCTGTCGACGGCTCTGGCGGGCCCGGCGGAGAGTCTCTTCGGCCGCCAGACGGCCCTGTGGGGCTGCGCGGCGCTGATCGTCGTGGTGACGGCGCTGGTGCTGCTGGTCCCGGACGTACGGAATCTGACGCGCCGTACGAGGCACGTGGCCGCGCGTGGACCGGCCCCGGCCCCGGCCGCCGGCGCGGCGACCGACCTCCAGCCGCGGGAGACCCCCTGACCCCCTGCTCTGTGCACTGTCCCGCCCGGGACTTCGCGCTGCCCCGCCCGGGACTCGGCCCTGTCCCGACGCCTCTCGGGGCAGTCGGGACCCTGCCCTTGGCGACGCGGCCCCGGCCCGCCGGCACGCCCCGGACGCCCGGCGCCGCGGCCCGATCGGCGCCGCGGCCCGATCGGCACGGCTCGGCGTCAGCCGATGCCGAACGAGCCCTCCGGCGGCTCGGGGGAACCGGTCGCGTCCTCGTCGCCCACCGGCCGGGCACCGCCCATGAAGCGCCGCAGACCGTCGCCGTACTCCACCCGGGCCGGGAAGACGTCGGACGCCGTCCGGCGCGCGAGTCCGACGACGTCGATGGGGGTGTGCGAGGCCAGCAGGACCGCGTTGCCGAAACGGCGTCCGCGCAGCACGCCCGGCTCGGCGATCAGGGCGAGCTCCGGGAACACGGCCGCGAAGGTGGCCAGTTGCGAGCGCAGGAAGGCGAACGGGGCGCTGTCGGCGAGATTCGCCGCGTAGACCCCTCCGGGGCGGAGGGCACGGTCGGCGGCCCCGGCGTACTCCCGGGAGGTGAGGTGCGCCGGGACGCGCGAGCCTCCGAACACATCGGCGATCAGCACATCGGCCGAGTCCTCGGGCGCCCGCTCAAGCCAGGCACGCGCGTCCTCCGCGTGCACGGTTATCCCCGAGCCGGACGGCAGTGGCAGCCGCTCGGCGACGAGTGACAGCAGACCGCGGTCGGCCTCCACCACGTCCTGCCGTGAGCCGGGGCGGGTGGCCGCGACATAGCGGGGCAGGGTGAGAGCCCCGCCGCCGAGGTGCAGGACGTCGAGCGGCTCGCTCTCCTCCGCCCTGCCGTCGAGGACGTGGGCGAGCCGCCGGGCGTACTCGAACTCCAGATGCGTGGGGTCGTCCAGGTCGACGTACGACTGCGGAGCTCCCTCCACGGTGAGCAGCCAGGCCCGGGGCCGGTCGATGTCGGGCAGGAGCCTGGCGGTTCCGTGGTCCACGGCGCGCTCGACGGGAATGGGGTCGTCCACCTGCCCATTGTCCGCCCCCGGGCGGGACGGCGAACGGCGGGGAGGCCCCGGGGCCGGAACCGGAGCAGGAACCAGGGCCGGTACCAGGGCCGGAACCGGAGCAGGAACCGGCCTCAGAAGACCGGCGGCGCATCGGCCCGGACCGGCGGAATGGCCCGTACCGCGGCGCCCCGGCCCGGAGCGGCAGAACCGCCCGCACGGCGTCCGCGTGGGCGACGGCCTGGGCGCGCCCGGGCTCAGACCGGCAGAACCGCCCGCACGGCGTCCGCGTGGGCGACGGCCTGGGCGCGCCCGGCGCGCGCGGAGGGCGCCCGGCGCGCGGGGTCCAGGACGTTGCGCCCGAAGGCCCTCCGGGCCGCGCGGTCCGGGGTGATCAGCACGACGCGGGCTCCGGCGGCGGCGAGCCGGGACGCCTGGGCTCGGGCGGACGGCACGGGTCCACCACCGACGGAGATGGGCGCGACGATGACCACCGTGCCGTATCCGGCCGCGAGGTCCGCGTTCGTGGACGAGCGCACCCCGCCGTCGATGAAGCGGCGCCCGTCGATGGTGACGGGCGGCCAGACTCCGGGAACGGCGCAACTGGCGCCGACGGCGTCGAGCAGCCCCACCCCACTGCTCCGGTCGAACGCGCGGAGCCGTCCGGTGACGGCGTCCACCGCGGTGACGACGAGGCGGCGCGCCGGCGGCCAATCGTGGGTGAGGAGCCGTGCGGCGAAGACGGCGCGGCGGGCCTCCTCGGGCTCGGTGCGGGCGGACAGCGCGAGGCGTCCCATGCGCGCGCCGTACGCCTCGGCGTCGCGGGAACGGAGCACCCCCCAGACGTAGCGGGCGAGCACGGTGGGGCCCATTCCGGCGGGTACCTCGCCCTCGGGATCCGCGAGCTGACGCTCATACAGCTCCGGAAGGGTGAGCAGCCCCGAGGAGAGCTGGGCGCCGACCACGGATCCCGCCGACGTGCCGACGATCAGATCGGCCCCGGAGACATCCGCCCCGGCCTCGGCGAGGCCGTGCAGGATGCCGACCTCCCAGCCGATGCCCGCGAGCCCGCCGCCCCCGAGCACCAGGGCGGTTCCCCGGTGCCCCGACGCCCCGTCCCCGTCCGTTCCCGTGTCCACGCCCGCGTGATCCATGTCCGCCATGGATGCAGTGTGACGTGTACGGGGCGGTTTCGCCGCCCGCGGTGGGCGGGCGGCGGAACCCCCGGGTCAGACCAGAGCGGTGACGGTGCCCGCTCCGACGGTCCGGCCGCCCTCGCGGATCGCGAAGCCCAGCCCGGGCTCCAACGGCACGTCCCGTCCCAGCTCGACCGTCATGTGGACGGTGTCGCCGGGCCGGGCGACCGCCGCCCCGCCCAGGTCCACGTCCCCGACGACGTCCGCCGTCCGGATGTAGAACTGCGGCCGGTAGCCGGTGCTGATCGCCGTCGTCCGCCCTCCCTCACGGCCCGACAGCACGTACACCTGTGCGGTGAACCGGCGGCTCGGTGTCACACTGCCGGGCGCGGCCACCACATGGCCGCGGCGGACCGCGTCGCGCGGCACGCCCCGCAGCAGCAGGGCCACGTTGTCCCCGGCCTCGGCGGAGTCCATCGGCTTGCCGAACGTCTCCAGACCGGTGACGACCGTGGTCGTGCCGGCCCCGAGCAGTTCCACCCGGTCGCCGACGCGCACGGTGCCCCGCTCGACCGCCCCGGTGACGACGGTGCCCCGGCCGGTGATGGTGAGGACGTTCTCCACCGGTAGGAGGAACGGGGCGTCGGTGTAGCGGACCGGCATCGGCACATAGGTGTCGACGGCGTCGAGCAGTGCTTCCACGGCGGCCGTCCAGCGCGGGTCGCCCTCCAGTGCCCGGAGGCCGGAGACCCGCACGACCGGTACCGCGTCCCCGCCGTACCCGTGCGCGGTGAGCAGCTCGCGCACCTCCAGTTCGACGAGGTCGGTCAGCTCGGGGTCGCCCGCGTCGGCCTTGTTGAGGGCGACGACGATGTGGTCGACGCCGACCTGGCGGGCCAGCAGGACGTGCTCGGCGGTCTGCGGCATGATCCCGTCCAGCGCGGAGACCACGAGGATCGCCCCGTCGAGCTGGGCGGCGCCGGTGACCATGTTCTTGACGTAGTCGGCGTGCCCGGGCATGTCGATGTGGGCGTAGTGCCGGGTGTCGGTCTCGTACTCGACGTGCGCGATGTTGATGGTGATGCCGCGGGCGGCCTCCTCGGGGGCGCGGTCGATCCTGTCGAAGGGCACGAAGGTGCCGGTCCCGCGCTCGCTGAGGACCTTGGTGATGGCCGCGGTCAGGGTGGTCTTGCCGTGGTCGACATGGCCCATGGTGCCGATGTTGAGGTGCGGCTTGGTGCGCACGTATGCCGTCTTGGGCATGGCTGTGGCGGTTCCTTCCCGGAACTCGAAAGGTGACTCCGTTTCGCGGAGGGGGACCCCTGGGCCGTACCGACTCTCCCCCTGCGGGGTCCGCCGGACGATCCGGGGAGAGTCAGCTTCGGGCGCCGCCGGCGGGCGCCGCCGCGGCAGCCGGGGCGACGGAGGCCGTGGCGGCCTCGACGGCGGCTGCCGTGGCCGTCGCGTCGGCGAGAGCCGCGGAGAGGGCGCTGACGGAGGAGACGGCGAGGACAGCGGAGACGGCGAGGACTGTGGAGACGGCCGCGAGAGCGGGGAAGTGGGCAGCCTTCGGCGCGTCCGCGACTGCGGACGGCGCTGTGGGGAAGGTCTGCCGGAACATGCGTCGATACTCGCCGACGGCGGGTACGGCCGTCGAATGGTTTTCAGCGGGCCCCAGTTGGCCCGGCGGCCGGGGCGCCCCGGTCCCTGCCCCGGACGGCGGAAGGCAGGAGCGGAAGGCAGGAGCGTGGCTGCGGCCACCGACGGACCGGCCGACCGTCGGACCGTCGGTGCATGAGATTGAAGATCACATGGTGGCCGAAGGCCCCGGCGCAGAGCCCGCTTGCCGGCAGGAGCCTGTCCCCGGACCTGATGGGCCGGACCGGCGCGGCCATGCCGATGGCGGGTCCCACCGCGGCGACGGACAGGCCGATGGAGAAGCCGGATCGAGGTCCCGGATCCGTGAAACCGGTCACCGGCCCGGGATCGCCCGCCATCTCACGCGTATCGGGCAGACCGGGCGTGCGACGGCGGTCCGGAAGCCGTTGACCTGGCCTCTCCGGGCCATCTCGCTCTCCGGCAGCGTCCATGGAGGGCAGGTACACTACCCGGATGCTCGACCCCGTCCCCGGGCCGCGCGACGGTTTCGCTCTGCGCGTCGGCCGGGTCCTCGTGTCCCCCTGGTCCCGCCTCGCTCTGCTGGTGGCCGTCCTGGCGTGCGCGGCGTCGGCGGTCGTGGCGTACGAGCCGCAGAGACTGCTGACGACGGGGTGGCCCCCACAGGTCGGCGGCGCCACGGCGGTGGCGCTCTTCGCCGTGGCCTACGGGCTGTGCACCGCGGCCTTCGTCCCGCGTCCCCTGCTGAACCTGGCGGCCGGCGCCCTGTTCGGCTCGCACGCGGGTCTGGCGGCGGCGATCGCCGGCACCGTGCTGGGCGCGGGCCTGGCCTTCACCCTGGGGCGGTACCTGGGCCAGGAGGCGCTGCGTCCGCTGCTGCGCGGCCGCTGGCTCAAGGCGGCGGACGGCCAGTTGAGCCGGCACGGGTTCCGCTCGGTGCTCGCACTGCGGCTGTTCCCGGGCATCCCGTTCGCCGCATCCAACTACTGTGCCGCGGTGTCCCGGATGGGGTACCTCCCCTTCCTGCTGGCCACCGGCCTCGGCTCGGTCCCGAACACCGCGGCGTACGTGATCGCCGGCAGCAGCGCGGCGTCGCCGACGTCGCCCGTCTTCCTCGCCTCGGCGGGCTTCATCGCCGTCTCGGCGCTCGTCGGGGCCGCTGTCGCCTGGTGCAAGCGCCACCGGCTCACCCGCGGCGCCTGAGCGCGGGAGCGGCGGAGGCCGGCGGCCTTCCGCCGACACCGGGTCCGCGCGGGCGCACACCGGCGCCGCCCCGCCCACAGCCCGCCCGCGCGGCGGCCACCGAACGGCTCGGAGCGGCTGCGAACGGCCATGAACGGCTATGAACGGCTCAGGGACGATGCGGGGGCGGCTCCGGACGGCTCGGGGACCGTGCGGAAACGGCTCCCGGACGTGCCCGGCCGCCGCCGGGGCAACCCGCCCGTCACCCCGGAACCCGCTGACGCTACGCTGCCACGCGATGGGCGCATGATCGCGGCCCGTACCGTACGTTCCGACCTGACCAGTGCTTGGACGGCTTAGCTTTCATGTCGTGGTTCGAATCACTCATCCTCGGGCTCGTCCAGGGGCTGACGGAGTTCCTCCCCATCTCCTCCAGCGCGCATCTGCGCCTGACGGCCGCCTTCGCCGGCTGGCACGACCCGGGTGCCGCGTTCACCGCGATCACCCAGATCGGCACCGAGGCGGCGGTACTCATCTACTTCCGCAAGGACATCGCCCGCATCGTCAGCGCATGGTTCCGCTCGCTGACGGACAAGGCGATGCGCCGGGACCACGACGCCCAGATGGGCTGGCTGGTGATCGTCGGATCCATCCCGATCGGGCTGCTCGGCATCACGCTCAAGGACCAGATCGAGGGACCGTTCCGCGATCTGCGCCTGACCGCCACCATGCTCATCGTCATGGGCATCGTCCTCGGTGTGGCGGACCGCCTGGCGGCCCGCGACGAGACGGGCGGCAAGCACCGCGTGGTGCGGGAGCGGAAGTCGCTGCGTGACCTGTCCGTCAAGGACGGCCTGATCTTCGGTATGTGCCAGGCCATGGCACTGATCCCGGGAGTCTCCCGGTCCGGCGCCACGATCAGCGGCGGTCTGCTGATGGGCTACACCCGCGAGGCGGCGGCCCGCTACTCGTTCCTGCTGGCGATCCCGGCCGTGCTCGCCTCGGGCGTCTTCGAGCTGAAGGAGGCGGGCGAGGGGCATGTCTCCTGGGGGCCGACCGTCTTCGCGACGGTCATCGCCTTCGCCGTCGGCTACGCGGTCATCGCCTGGTTCATGAAGTTCATCACGACCAAGAGCTTCATGCCCTTCGTCGTGTACCGGATCATCCTCGGCATCGTGATCTTCGTGCTGGTCGGCACCGACGTGCTGAGCCCGCACGCGGGCGAATCGGGCGGCTAAACCGGGCCACACAGGGCGGTATCCGGCATTTCCTGGCGCCTGATTGCAGCATCACGCCGTGATCATCTCTCACTCGTCTCCCACTCAGGAGACCGGGAGACGCAAATCGGATTCAAGATCAATGCATTGCGCGCGCACTGCGCGCCACATGCACACTCTCGACGCACACCAGGCCCCCCAGGGGGCCTCCGGGATCGACCGGCAAAGAGCTCTCCGTATAGCATTCGAAATGCTATACATGTCCCATGGCTGACGACGACACCGACTTTCCGCCCGGCGACGGCCCCACCAGCGGCATCTCCGTCTCCCTCACGGCCGGCACCCTGCAAGCGATCCGTGAGCGGGTCGGCAAGCGGGGTGTGTCCGCCTTCTTGGAGAAGGCCGCGCAGCGGCAGATCGAGCGGGTCAACCTGGACGAGCTGATCGCCGACTTCGACAAGAACCTCGGCCCCGCCGACCCGGAGGCAGTAGCCGCCAAGCGGGCGAAGCTCACCGGCGGCACCTCCTCCGATGCCGGGGCGGCCGCGTGAGCGGCACTCTGATCCTGGACAGTGAGGGCCTGGCCAAGGCCGTGCAGCGCGACCGTGAAGTCCACGAGTGGCTCACCGCCGCCCGCGACGCCGACTTTCCGGTGATCACCTCGGCCGCGGTCCTCGTCGAGGTGATCCATCCCCGCATCAACGAGGCCGCGCTGAAGTGGACGCTGTCCCGGCTGCGAGTCGAGCCGGTCACCCAGGCCCTCGCCCGGTCCGCCGCAGGCCTGCTGCGCGCGGCCGGGCTGCACGGTCACAAGTACGCCATCGACGCCATGCTCTGCGCCACCGCAATCGCCCAGCCGGGCCGCGTCACCATCCTGACGTCCGACGTCGAGGACATCACCACGCTCACCACCGACCACATCCGTGTGACCGCCGAGAAGATCTGATCCCCGCCGCTGCACCCGCGTGGTTCGGCGGCGGGCCAGCAGCGCGCCGATCTCTGCCTTGAGCGCTTCTGCCTCGAGCTTCGTCCTGTGCACGAGCACGATGAAGTCATCGGCGTAACGCACGAGCCGGAAGCTCGGCCGC
This sequence comes from Streptomyces tirandamycinicus, assembly GCF_003097515.1. Taxonomy (NCBI): domain Bacteria; kingdom Bacillati; phylum Actinomycetota; class Actinomycetes; order Kitasatosporales; family Streptomycetaceae; genus Streptomyces; species Streptomyces tirandamycinicus. The sequence goes on from NZ_CP029188.1 coordinate 2,433,847, forward strand.
CCCATCCTGCGCCGGTATCGCCGACGCCAGGGCGGAGTCATCTCTCAGGTCGGGTGTCCAAGATCACGGGGAAGCTTCACCGACGTGCTGAGCCCGCACGCGGGCGAGTCCGCGGGCTGACGTCCGGCGGGAGCCCCGGACGCCCTCGGCCGTCCCCGGCGCGGCGAACAGGCCGCCCCGCCGGTCCCCCGGCCGGCCCACGACGGCCCGCCGCGCCGCCGCGTCACGGCGCGGCGGCGCGAGGCGGCAGCGGGTCCCCCGCATAACCTCACGCCGTGTCCCACGTGACGGCGTTCCTCAAGCGGCTGGTCCTGGGCCGGGCGCTGCGGAGCGAGGAACTCGGCGAGACGCTGCTGCCCAAACGGCTGGCGCTGCCGATCTTCGCCTCCGACCCGCTCTCCTCGGTGGCCTACGCGACCCAGGAGATCCTGCTGGTCCTCACCCTGGGCGGGCTGGCCTATCTGCACTTCACCCCGTGGATCGCGGCCGCGGTCGTGTTCCTGATGGTCGTCGTCGTGCTGTCGTACCGCCAGGTGGTGCACGCCTACCCGAGCGGCGGCGGCTCCTACGAGGTCGCCTCGGCCAACCTGGGGCCCTCGGCCGGTCTCGTGGTCGCCGCGGCGCTGCTGGTCGACTATGTCATGACAGTGGCCGTCTCCGTGGCCTCCGGAGTGGACAACATCATCTCGGCGGTGCCCTCGCTGGCGGAGCACCGGGTGCCGATGGCGCTGGTCTTCGTCGGCCTGCTGACCGCCGCCAACCTGCGCGGGGTGCGCGAGTCCGGCCGTACCTTCGCCGCGCCGACGTACCTGTTCGTCACCGGCGTGCTGCTGATGTGCGGGACGGGACTGCTGCGCTACCTCCTGGGCGATCCCCCGGTGGCGGCGACCGCGCAGTACGGGATCGAGCCGGACCCCGCCGAGGTCGATCTCGTCGGCCTCGCCCTGGTGATGCTGGTCCTGCGGGCGTTCTCCAGCGGCTGCACGGCCCTCACCGGTGTCGAGGCGATCTCCAACGGCGTGCCGGCGTTCCGCAAGCCGAAGCCGCGCAACGCGGCGACCACCATGGCCGTGATGGGACTCATCGCCGTCGCGATGTTCGCCGGTGTCACCACGCTGGCGATCGTCGCCGACGTCCGCATCGCCGACGACGCCTGCCGGCTGACGGGGCTGCCCGACTGCGAGAACTACACGCAGCGCACCGTCATCGCGCAACTGGCCGCCTCCGTGTTCGGCGGGGAGAGCAGCTTCGGCTTCTACTACGTCCAGGCCGCCACCGCCCTCGTCCTGATCCTCGCCGCCAACACCGCCTTCAACGGATTCCCGCTGCTCGCCTCGATCCTCGCGCAGCACCGCTACCTGCCCCGCCAGTTGCACAACCGGGGTGACCGGCTCGCCTTCTCCAACGGCATCCTGGCGCTCGCCGTCGTCGCGGGAGCGCTGCTGTGGGCGTACGGGGCGAACGTCACCAGCCTCATCCACCTGTACATCCTCGGCGTGTTCACCTCGTTCACGCTCTGCCAGAGCGGCATGGTCCGGCACTGGTCCCGCGAACTGCGCACCGAGACGGACCCGGCGCTGCGCCGCCGCCACCGCACCTCGCGGATCGTCAACGGGACGGGCGCGGCCATCACGGCGCTCGTCCTGGTGATCGTGCTGGTCACCAAGTTCACCGAGGGCGCCTGGCTGGCGGTCCTCGCGGCCGTGGTGCTGTGGGTGGCGATGCGCAGCATCCGCAGGCACTACGACGCCACGTCCGCGGAGCTGGCCGTCACCGACCCGGGCAGGGAACTCGCGCCGCCCTCCCGGGTCATCACCGTGGTCCTGGTCTCCCGGCTGCACAAGGCGACGCTGCGGGCCCTGGCGTACGCCCGGGCCACCCGCCCGGACCGGCTGGAGGCGGTGACCGTGGCCGTCGACCGGGACGACGCCCGGGAACTCCGGCGGCAGTGGGAGGAGGCGGGGATCGACGTGCCGCTGAAGATCCTCGACTCGCCCTACCGGGAGATCACCAAACCCGCACTGGCGTACGTGCGTTCGATCCGGCGGGAGAGCCCGAGGGACGTCGTCTCCGTGTTCATCCCCGAGTACGTCGTGGGCCACTGGTGGGAGAACCTGCTGCACAACCAGTCCGCGCTGTGGCTGAAGAGCCGGTTGCTGTTCACACCCGGGGTGATGGTGACGAGCGTCCCCTGGCAGCTGCAGTCCGCCGCCCGCGCCGACCGTCCCGCCGCCCGCGCCCCCGGAGCGGTGCGCCGCGGCGAACCGGTACCGCCCCCCAGGCGCTGACCGGTCCTCGGCGCGGCCCGGCTCCGACCGCAGGCAACCGACCGGGCCGGTCGTCGGCGGCCGGTCGTCGGCGGCCGGTCCTCGGCGGCCGGTCCTCTTGGCGTGGCGGGCCCGCTGCCCGACACTTGGCCGATGACGCAGCGTGTGGATCTCGCGACCGTGATGGACCGGCTGGCCGTCGACGAGGTGGTCACCCGGTACGCGGTGGCCGTGGACGACGGCGACTGGACCGCCTACCGGGCGCTGTTCACCGACGACGGACGCGCCGACTACCGCGGTGCCGGTGGCGTCGAGGGGCCCGCCGCCGAGGTGGCGGACTGGCTCGCGGAGACGATGCGGCCGTTCCCGGTGCGCCAGCACCTGATCGTGAACCGGCGGGTGCGACTGCGGGAGGTGGACGGGTACCCGGGAGACCGGGCGGACGTGCAGGCGGACTACGTCAGCCCGATGCGGCTGGAGTCCGGCGACGGCTTCCTGGCCGGCGGCCGGTACGCGTTCGGCCTGGCGCGCGGTGACGACGGCTGGCGGCTGCGCTCGGTCGCCGTCCGGGAGAAGTGGCGGCGTGCCGCGGCCCTCCGCGCGGCCGAATGATCGACATGGCCTGTCCCGGGCCCGGCCGCTCCTCCACACTGGAGGCAGACACCGCTCTCGTGGAGGCGCTGCATGCGGATTCCGGTGGGCCGGCGGGAGCAGCCGCGGCGGCCGTTGTCGTCGCCGTGGTGGCGGGGCGCGGCCGCGGTGGCGGCGGGCGCGCTGCCCGCGCTCGCGTTCCCCGACCCGGGGCTGTGGTGGTTCGCGTTCGTCGCCCTCGTGCCGTGGCTGCTGCTCGTCCGTACCGCCGCCTCGGCCCGCCGGGCCGCGCTGGACGGCTGGCTCGGCGGCACCGGCTTCATGCTCGCCGTGCACCACTGGCTGATGCCGAACCTGCATGTCTTCATCGTCGTCCTGGCGGCCCTGCTCGGACTGCTGTGGGCCCCGTGGGGGCTGCTGGTCCACCGGGTGCTGGGCGGCCGTCCCCGCGCCGGGCGGGCGGCGGTGGCGGTCGCCGTCGTCCCCTCGGGCTGGCTGGCGATCGAACTGGTCCGCTCCTGGGAGGGGTTGGGCGGCCCGTGGGGACTGCTGGGCGCGAGCCAGTGGCAGGTCCCGCCGGCGCTGCGGCTCGCCTCGCTGGGCGGCGTGTGGCTGGTGACGTTGCTGGTGGTGGCGGTGAACACCGCGGTGGCCGTGCTGGTGGCCGTGCCCCCGGCGCGGATTCCCGCGGTCGCGGCCCTGTGCGGGTGCGCCCTGGCCGTGGGCGCGGTGTGGCTGTGGGCGCCGGGGCCGGACCGGCCGGGCGGGGTGGTCCGGGTGGCGGTCGTCCAGCCGGGGGTCGTCAACGGCCTCGGCGGCGCGGAGCGGCGGTTCGCCCTGAGTGAGGAGCTGACCCGGCGGCTGGCGGGGCAGCGGCTGGACCTCGTGGTGTGGGGGGAGAGCAGTGTCGGCGCGGATCTGGCGGCGCGGCGCGACCTGGCGGCACGGCTCGCCGCGCTGTCGCGGGAGGTGGGCGCCGAAGTGCTGGTGAACGTGGACGCCCGGCGCTCGGACCGGCCGGGCATCTTCAAGAGCAGTGTGCTGGTGGGTCCCGGCGGTCCGACCGGGGACCGCTACGACAAGATGCGGCTGGTCCCCTTCGGCGAGTACGTCCCGTTCCGCTCGGTCCTCGGCTGGGTCACGTCGGTGGGCGAGGCCGCGGGCGAGGACCGGATGCGGGGCGGCCGCCAGGTGGTGATGGCGCTGCCGGCGGACGCGGACCGCCCGGGGCTGAGGGTGGGGCCGCTGGTGTGCTTCGAGTCGGCGTTCCCCGACATGAGCCGAAGCCTGGCCGGGAGCGGCGCCGAGCTTCTGGTGGCGCAGTCCGCCACGTCCACGTTCCAGGACAGCTGGGCGCCGGCGCAGCACGCCTCGCTGGCGGCGCTGCGGGCCGCGGAGACGGGCCGGCCGATGGTGCACGCCACGTTGACGGGGGTGAGCGCGGTGCACGGGCCGGACGGGGAGCCGCTGGGGCCGCGGCTCGGCACGGACGAGAGCACCGCGGCCGTCTACGAGATCCCGCTCGCCCGGGGTACGACGCCGTACGTCCGGTTCGGGGACTGGGCGGTGTACGGTGCGCTGGCGGTGCTGGTGGTGTTCTGCGGGGCGGAGGGCCTGCGTGCCCTCAGGAGGCCTGCTCCAGCGCCTCCCGCACCACCCGCTCGCACAGCTCGTGGGTCGCCAGCGCGTCGCGGGCACTGAGGAACCTCTCTCCGCGGACGGCGTCGAGGAAGGCCAGCACGGCCTGCTCGATACCGCGCTGCCGGGCGACGGGTACCCAGTCGCCCCGGCGCCGCACGGACGGCTGGCCCTTGTGGTCGACGACCTCCGCGAGGTTGAGGACCTCGCGTTTGGCGTCCTGTCCGGAGACCTCGAGGATCTCCTCGGCGGAGCCGCTCATCCGGTTCATCATGCCGACGGCGGTGAACCCGTCCCCCGACAGTTGCAGGACCACGTGGTGCATGAGCCCGTCGCGGACCCGGGCCCGCACGGCGGTGTGCTCGACGGGCCCGGGGAGCAGGAAGCGCAGGGTGTCGGCGACGTGGATGAAGTCGTCGAGCACGAGGGTGCGGGGGTCCTCGGGGAGGCCGACCCGGTTCTTGCGCATCAGGATCAGATCGCGGGGGTGCTCCAGGCACTGCGCGTACGCGGGGGCGAACCGGCGGTTGAAGCCGACCGCGAGGCCCGTGCCCGCCCGCTCCGAGAGCTCCACCAGCCGCTGCGAGTCGTCGAGTTCGTAGGCGAGGGGCTTGTCGACGTAGGTGGGGACGCCGGCCTCCAGCAGCCGGGTGACGATCCCCGGATGGGCGTCGGTCGGGGCGTGGACGAACGCGGCGTCGAGCCCGGCGGCGAGGAGGGAGTCCAGGGTGGTGTGGCACTGGCGGCCGGGGATGCGGTGGGCCGCGGCGACCCGGTCGAGGGTGGCCGTGGTCCGGGTCTGCAGATGCAGTTCGACGCCCGGCCGGGTGGTGAGGACCGGCAGATAGCCCTTCTGCGCGATGTCCCCGAGCCCGATGCAGCCGACCTTCATCCGGGCCTCCCGGTCCGCCCTGTCCTGTACGCCGTCAGCGCGGTGCCGCCTCCGGTGCCGCCGCAAGTGCCGTCGTGCGATCCGCCCCGGCAGCATACGTCCCCCCGGGCGGCCGCCAGTCGGCGATGCCGTCGAAACCGCGCAGGACGATGCCGGGCCCCAGCCGGGAGACGCCTCTGATGAGGGCGTCGCGCACGGCCACGGCGCCGGCTCCGCCGAGCAGGGCCATCCGGCCCGTCCTGGTGGCCTGGCGCACGACGGCCGTGGTGCGCGGCAGCCGGTCCCTCGTGTACGCGGGGAGCCGCCCCACGACGTCGTCCCCGCCGCCGACGTGGTGGGCCAGGACGATCGCGTCCTCGACGGCCTGGTTGCCGCCCTGGCCGAGGGTGGGCTGCATGGCGTGGGCCGCGTCGCCGAGCAGGGCGACCCGGCCGTGGTGATGGGCGGGCAGCGGCTCGGCCATGTGGTGGACGTCGTGGCGGAGCACACCGCCGGGTTCGGCGGCCGCGATGATCGCCGGGACGGGGTCGTGCCAGTCGCCGAAGCGGCGCAGCAGTTCGGCCTTCTCGCCGTCGGCGGCGTGACCGCCGGCGGGGGTGACGGCCGCGGCATAGGCGCAGGCTGGCCGAGCGCGAGGCCCGGGTGCTCACACCCGCCCGGATGCCCTCGCCGCGCGGCGGCACGGCAGAGCTGACCGACGCGCTCGCCCTCGCCCTGCACCGCTATCTGACCGATCACCGCCGGCTGCTGGTCTGCCGCTACGAACTGGCCCTCGAGGCCACCCGCCGCCCGGAGCTGCGGGTCTTCTACGACCGCGCGGGGGCCGCGTTCCGCGAGCCGCTGGTGGAGCTGATGGCCGGAGCGGGATCGGCGGAGCCGGAGCGGCACGCGCTCTCGCTGGTGGCCTGGTGCGAGGGGCTGATGTTCTCCTGCGCCGTCGGTTCCCACCACGCCTCCGTACCGGGCAGGGACGAGCTGAGGAGGGGCTTCGCCGAGCTGATCGGCGGCATGCTCGGGCCGTGAGTCCGGCCGCCCGCCCGCCAGAGAACGGACCGCCCACCGGGCCGGAGATCCGACAGCCGTCAGAGACCGGACAGCCGGCGGTCCAGCCGGTCGATGGCCGCGCGCACGCCGTTGCCGTACCCGTCGTCCCCGAGGGCCACCGAGGCCGCCCTGGCCTGGTCCAGATGGGCCCGGGCGGCCTCGGGGCGATGGAGTTTCAGATAGTCGGCGGCCAGGTTCAGGTGGAGCGACGGATAGAGCCCGCGGGCGGCCACCTCGGCCCCCGGCCGCTCCGGCCGCTCGCCGAGCGCCTCGGCGGCCGCGAGGGCCCTGAGGTCCCAGGCGAGCTCGTCGCCGGGATCGTCCTGGGTGTCCGCCAGATAGTGGGCGAGGGTGCAGCGGTGCAGCAGGTCGCCGTCCTGCCCCAGCTGCTCCCACAGCGCGGAGAACCGGTTGCGCGCCTCCTCCCGGTCCCCGCCGTGGAGCAGCATGATCGCCTGCCCGATCCTGGTCGTGACCGCGTCGCCCGACGTCCCCTGCTGCTCCACCACTGCGGCCCTCCAGCCCCTCGACCCGTCGTTCAGACGCTAGCCGCCACCGGCGGCGATCCGGCACAGGCTCGGGCGGCGGCCCGAACCTGTCAGCCGGGTGCGCCGACCGTCAGCCCAGGTCGGGGATGCGCCAGTCGATGGGCTCGTGGCCCTGCGCGGCCACCGCCTCGTTGATCCGGGTGAACGGGCGCGACCCGAGGAACCGCTTCGCGGACAGCGGGGAGGGGTGCGCGCCCTTCACCACGACATGGCGCGTGTCGTCGATCAGCGGCAGCTTCTTCTGGGCGTAGTTGCCCCAGAGCACGAAGACCGCCGGGTCCGGCCGTGAGGCGACCGCGCGGATCACCGCGTCGGTGAACTTCTCCCAGCCCTTGCCCTTGTGCGAGTTCGCCTCGCCGGCGCGCACCGTCAGCACCGCGTTGAGCAGCAGCACGCCCTGCTCGGCCCACGGCATCAGATAGCCGTTGTCCGGTACCGGCAGACCGAGCTCCTCCGCCATCTCCTTGTAGATGTTCCGCAGCGAGGGCGGCACCTTGACACCGGGACGCACGGAGAAGCACAGACCATGCCCCTGACCTTCCCCGTGGTACGGGTCCTGCCCGAGGACCAGCACCTTCACCCGGTCGTAGGGCGTGGCGTCCAGCGCCGCGAAGACCTCCTCGCGCGGCGGGTACACCGGCCCCCGGGCGCGCTCGTCCTCGACGAAGTCGACGAGCTCCTTGAAGTACGGCTTCTGGAGCTCCTCGCCGAGGACGCCGCGCCACGACGCGGGCAGCATGTCGGTGTCGGTCACGTCAACAACCTCCGGTGTGCGATCAGTTACCGACACCGAACCTACCCTCGGGCACTGACAGCGCGCCCGCCGGTGAGGGCGGCCCGGCGGGCGGCCTGCCGCTACCAGCTGGTCTGGCGGTGCAGCACCCAGAGCTGCATGACCGTCTGGGGGTCGAGGGCGCGCTCGGCGCCGGCGATCTCCTCCTTCGTCGCCACGTACGTCTTGCCCTGCCACAGCGGCAGCAGCCGGACGTCGTCCAGGAGGATCGTCTGCGCCCGTTCGAACTGCTTGGACACCGCACCACGGTCGCTCTGCCGGCGGGTCTGCGGGAGCAGCTGCTGAGTGATCTCCGTGCTCTCGTACGGCGTGCCCAGCACGTTGTCCTTGCCGACGAACGGCGCGACGAAGTTGTCCGGGTCGGGGAAGTCGGGGAACCACCCTCGGCCGAAGACGGGGTAGCTGCCCTTCTGGTAGCCCTGCTGGAACTCCTTCCAGGGCTTGCCCTGGATCGTGACCTGGAACAGCTGGGACTGCTCCAGCTGCCGCTTGATCTCGGCGAACTCGTCGGCGGTGGCGGAGCCGTAACGGTCGGTGGTGAACCAGAGGTCGAGCTTGACCGGCGTCTCGACGCCCGCTTCCTCGAGGATGTCCCGCGCCTTTGCCGCGCTGGGGTCGCCGTACCTGTCGAAGAAGCTGGTCGCGTGGCCCGCGATGCCCTTGGGAACCATGGAGTACAGCGGCTCGGCCGTGCCCCGGTACACCTTGTTGATGAGCTCGCCGCGATCGATCAGCTGGGCGATCGCCTGGCGCACCTCGACCTCGCGGACGGAGGGGTCCTTGGGGTTGAACACCAGGTACCTGATGTCGGCACCGGTCGTCTCGACGAGCTGGAGGCCCTCGTTGGCCTCCTTCTTCTCCTGGAGATCGACGACTTCCTCCGCGGTGAGGCCTCGGTAGGTGGCGTCGATCTCCTTCCGCTTGAGCGCCGAGACCATGGCCTCGGACTGTGCGAAATAGCGGATCGTGACGGCGTCGTTCTTACGGTCCGCGAACCCGTTGTAGCTGGTGTTCTTCCTGAGCTCGGCCTTCGAGCCCTCCTCGTAGGACTCCAGGACGTACGGGCCCGATCCGGTGAGCCCGCCGTCCTCCCGCAGCTTGTCCGCGGGGTACTCGGCCGGGTCGACCAGGGACATCGCGGGAGTGGCGAGCACGAAGGGGAACGTGGCGTCCGGCTTGGTCAGCTTGAAGGTGACGGTGCGCGGCCCTTCGGTGCGTATCTCCTTCAGCGAGCCGAGCAGACCGTTGGGCCCGCCGTTCACGTCGATGGTGCGGATGCGGTCGATCGAGTGCTTGACGGCGGCCGCGTCCAGCGTGTGCCCGTTGGAGAAGGTCAGTCCCTCGCGGAGGGTGCAGCGCAGCTCGGTGTTGGTGGGGTCGGTGAACTTGCACTGCTCCGCGGCGTCCGGCTGCGGCGCGGTGCTCGCCGTGGGGAAGCTCAGGAGCGTCTGGAAGACATTCCGGTACAGCTCCCACGAGCTGTCCCAGGCGGCGGCGGGGTCGAGTGTGCTGGGGGCGCTGGTCGTGCCGACCACTACGGGCTGCGCCCTATCGGCGTCATCGTCCGAAAACAGACTGCATCCCGTCACCAGGGACATGGACGCAAGGGCTGCAGCCGCCCGCAGCATCGTCCGGTTGAACACGTGCACGCTCCTCGTTCAGCCATGGGTCGGCGAACAATACCGCAGCGCCCCACCGGGACAACGAGGTGGTCCGGCGGGGCACTTGAGGCGATTCTTGGCCATTCAGGAGGAAATCGACTCAGTGGACTCCGGCTTTGAGGAAAATACCGCCGTCGACCACGAGTGTCTGCCCCGTGACCCAGTCCGATTGGTCCGAAGTGAGGAAGGCCACGGCACCGCCGATGTCCGCCGGGACGCCGAGCCGGCCCATCGGATAGACGGCCGCCGCCTCGGCCTCCCGGCCCTCGTACAGCGCCTCGGCGAACTTCGTCTTGATCACGGCGGGGGCGATGGCGTTGACCCGCACGGCGGGCGCGAACTCGTGCGCCAGCTGGAGGGTCAGATTGACCATGGCCGCCTTGCTCATGCCGTACGCCCCGATGAACGGGGACGCGGAGAGCCCCGCGATGGACGCGATGTTCACGATCGCGCCGCCGTGCTCCTTCTGCCAGGCCTTCCAGGTCTGCTGGGCGAACCCCAGCGCCGAGATCACGTTCGTCTCGTAGACCTTGCGGGCGACACCCAGGTCCAGCTCCGCGATGGGCCCGAAGACCGGATTGGTGCCGGCGTTGTTCACGAGGAAGTCGACCCGCCCGAACGCCTCCATCACCCGCTCCACGGCGGCGGCCTGGTGCGCCTCGTCGTGGGCCTTGCCCGCGACGGCGATCACCCGGTCCGCGCCGAGGCTCTCCACGGCCTCCTTCAGCGCGTCCTCACCGCGGCCGGTGATGCACACCCGGTCGCCGCGGGCGACCAGCGCCTCGGCGACGCCGTAGCCGATGCCACGGCTCCCGCCCGTCACCAGCGCCACCTTGCCGGACAGCGGCGGAAGCTCTCGTTCCTGTGCGGTCATCCCAGTCCCCTCCCGTTCAGTTGAGCGGGCCGCCGGCCACGTACATGACCTGGCCCGAGACGAATCCGGCGTCGTCGCCCGTGAAGAACGCGATCGCGTTGGCGACGTCCTCCGGGCGGCCGACCCGCTGGACGGGGATCTGCGTGGCGGCCGCCGCCTGGAACTCCTCGAAGCCCATGCCGACCCGGGCGGCGGTCTGGGCGGTCATCTCGGTGACGATGAACCCGGGAGCGACGGCGTTGGCGGTGACGCCGAACTTGCCGAGCTCCTTGGCGAGGGTCTTGGTGAAGCCCTGCAGGCCGGCCTTGACCGCCGAGTAGTTCGCCTGGCCGCGGTTGCCCAGCGCGGAACTGGAGGAGAGGGAGACGATACGGCCGAAGCCGGCGTCCACCATGTGCTTCTGGCATGCCTTGGCCATCAGGAACGCGCCCTTGAGGTGCACGTTCATCACGATGTCCCAGTCGGACTCACTCATCTTGAACAGCAGGTTGTCGCGGAGCACGCCAGCGTTGTTGACGAGGACGGTCGGCGCGCCGAGCTCGGCCGCGACCCGCGCCACGGCCGCCTCGACCTGGGCGGAGTCCGAGACGTCGCAGCCGACGGCGATCGCCTTGCCGCCCATGGCGGTGATCTTCTCGACGGTGTCCTTGCACGCCGCCTCGTCGAGGTCGAGTACGGCCACGGCGCGGCCGTCGGCCGCCAGGCGCACGGCGGTGGCGGCGCCGATGCCGCGCGCCGCCCCCGTCACGATGGCGACGCGCTGCTCGTTGGTGGACATGGTTTGGTTCTCCTCGCCCTGGGATCGCTTGGATTCGGCTCGCCCGGTGGATACGGCTCGCCCGGCACGGCCCGTCGACTCCCCCCGAAGGGTGAGCGACCGCTTAGTACCTTCAGCAGTCGAGACGCTAGAAGCCCTGGCACCCGGTGTCAACGGCACACCGGGTGCCCGCCGGTCACGCGCCGCCCCCGATGCGCTCGTTCAGCGCACCAGGGCGTCCAGCAGCCGCTCCACCTCGGCCTCCGGATCGGCGGTCAGCCCGGTGTGGACGGGACCCGGCTGGACCACGGTGGAGCGCGGGGCGATCAGCCACCGGAAGCGCCGGCCCGCGTCGTCCCGAGCCGCCTGCCCGGCCTCCTCCCCGCCGCGGCAGACCCCCTCCACGGCGCGCAGCGCCGCCCGCACGCCGGTGACGTCCGCCCCCGGGTCCAGCGCCCTCAGCTTGGTCTCGTCCAGCTCGGTACGGGCGGCCACGAAGGACCGGGCACGGCAGTAGACCACCACGCCCGCGTTGAAGCACTCACCGCGGTCGACCCTCGGGACGACGCGCAGCAGCGCGTACTCGAACACGTCCCGCGTCGGGTTCTGCCCGGTCATCGGCCACCGTCCTTCGCGCTCTGTGCGGTGGTGTGCGGCCAGGAGCCGAGGTGCCCGGTGAGCCAGCCCGGGGCCTGGGACGGCCGGGGCCCGGTGGGCGCGTTCAGGGTGATGCGCTCGTGGATCGTGGCCGCCCGCGGCAGCAGGGCCTCGACATAGGCGCGGCGGACCGCGTCGGTGGAGTCGAATCCGGGCTCGTCCACGAGCCACTCGTCGGGGACGTCCGCGGTCACCTCGGTCAGCAGATCGCGGGTGACCAGCGGTGCCAGCGCGGCGGCCGCGCCCTCGACATCGGGCCGGAACGGCGCCAGGGCGTGGTCGGAGGCGTCGTAGGGCTTCGCGGCGGAGGCCGCCGCGCCCGGCCAGTTGTGGTGCCAGATCATGGTGGCACCATGGTCGATGAGCCACAGGTCGCCGTGCCACACGAGCATGTTGGGGTTCCGCCAGGAGCGGTCCACGTTGTTGATCAACGCGTCGAACCAGACGACGCGGCCCGCCTCCGCGGAGTCCACCGCGTAGGCGAGCGGGTCGAAGCCGATCGAGCCCGGCAGGAAGTCCATCCCGAGGTTCAGCCCGCCGCTGGCCTTGAGCAGCTCCTGCACCTCCTGGTCGGGCTCGGAGAGACCGATGACCGGGTCGAGCTGCATCCGGACCAGCTCGGGGACGCGCAGCCCGAGCCTGCGCCCGAGCCCGCCGCAGACGACCTCGGCCACCAGGGTCTTGCGCCCCTGCCCGGCCCCGGTGAACTTCATGACGTAGGTGCCCAGGTCGTCGGCCTCGACGATGCCCGGGAGCGAACCGCCCTCACGCAGAGGCGTGACATAGCGGGTCGCGATCACTTCTGAGAGCATCTTGCCAGGCTATCCGGCCCGCTCCCCTGGCAATCCACGGAACGGGCAAGAGGCCCGCATCCGGGGAGTCATGCCCCATCAGCCCTGGGCGGCCCACGGACGCCGGGGCGTTGCGCGACGCCCGGGGGCGGGCCCGCCCGGACGCCGGGCCGTGGCGTGCAGCGGAGCTGCCGTGGTGACGGAGAGGGGCACCCGGGGTCACTTCGCGGCGTTCCGGCGTGCCCGATGAACGACCGGCGGCCCGGTCCCGTAGAACAACACGAACGGCCCGGTACGAGGGCCGACCGTGGAAAGGGAGCGGCATGACCGGAACGCAGGGACCGTCGCGCACCGCAGTGGCGCGTCGTACCGTATTCACGGCCGCCGGCGGTGCCGGGCTCGCCGCGGCGCTGACGGCGTGCGGCGGATCGGAGGGGGCGGACAGCGGGACGGCGAGTCCCGCGGACGGCGGCACGACCGCCGGTTCAACCGGCGGCACGACGGGCGGCACGACGGGCGGAGGCGGCGGCAAGGTCATCGCCGGTGTCGCCGACATCCCGGAGGGCGGCGGCAAGGTCATCGGCGACATCGTGGTGACGCAGCCGAGGGCGGGTGAGTTCAGGGCCTTCTCGTCCAAGTGCACGCACCAGGGCTGCGCGGTCAAGAACGTCGCCGACGGCCTGATCAACTGCCCCTGCCACAACAGCAACTTCGACGCGGGCGACGGCAGTGTGAAGAGCGGCCCGGCCACCGCCCCGCTGCCCCCCGCGGAGATCGTGGTGGAGGGCGACTCGATCAGGCTCGCCTGACGGCGGGCGCCCGGTCGGGCCGCGCGCTCAGGTGCGTGCGGCCCGGCGCGGCGCCCGCCAGCACGCGAGCACGTCGTCGGTGGTGGTGACGGTGGCGACGAGGGCGAGCGTGTTCCTGATCATCGCGGGGGTGTACTCGGGGGGCACCCCCGCGATCGCGTCCGCGGGAACGACCGCGGTGTAGCCGAGGTTGACCGCGTCGAAGACGGCGTTCGGTATCGCCACGTTGGCCGAGACGCCCGTGACCACCAGTGTGCGGCAGCCCAGATTGCGCAGCAGCGCGTCCACCCCCGTGCCGGCGATCGGGGACAGGCCGTGGAGCCGGCGCACGACGATGTCCTCGTCCGCGACCTCGATGGGTTCGGCGACGCGGACCGCGCTGCTGCCCGAGTGCTGCTGCACCGGCAGCCGCCCGGCGGCACGGAGCAGTGGGGCGTTGCTGCCGGCCCCGCGCCCGTCGGGACGCCGCTCCGCCACGGCGTGCAGGACCTGCACCCCGGCCGCGTGGGCCACGTCCACGAGCCGGGCGACGTTCTCCAGGGCTCCCGACGACCGTGCCTGCGCAGCCAGTTCCGGCAGGGCGCTGTCCCGGCCGACGACGCCCTGCTGGCATTCGACGGTGAGCAGCACCGCGCCGGACGGATCGAGCTGCGCCGCCAGCTGTTCGGGTCGAGGCATTCACTTCACCTTCCGTACCTGTTCGCCCGGTGCACCGACGACGGCCCACCCCGCGGGGGCGGGCAGCGGCGACGGGCGGCGGACGGTGGCGCGGGCCCCGGGATGTTCCGGGTGACCGGGGCGCGACGGTAACGGGCATTGCGCCACGGCGGAAGAGCGTCCATGATTTCTGACACCACATCAGTTGGCTGCCGTTGCCCGGCGGCTCGCGGGAAGGGGCGCCGATGGCCGCCGCACAGCGCCGGGGCCGGCGCATCATGATGTCGCCCGCCGAAGTGGACGCCTTCCTCAGCGGGCAGCGCACCTGCCGGGTGGCGACGGTCTCGCCCCAGGGCGCGCCCCACGTCAGCGCCCTCTGGTTCGCGTGGGACGGTACGTCGCTGTGGCTGTACTCCATCACCCGCAGCCGGCGGTGGTCCGAGCTGCGCCGCGATCCGCGGATCGCGGTCGTGGTGGACGCCGGGGAGGAGTACGGCGAGCTGCGCGGAGTGGAACTGTCCGGCACCGCGGTCTTCGTGGGCGAAGCCCCCCGCACCGGCGAACCCTGCCCGGAACTCGACGTCCCCGAGCGGCTGTTCGCCCGCAAGAACTTCGGCCTGGACTCGATGCCGCACGACGGCCGGCACGGGTGGCTGCGGCTCACGCCGGAGGCGGTCGTGTCGTGGGACTTCCGCAAGCTGACCGGGTGGTGAGCCCCGGGCGCCGCCCTGGCGCCCGGTGACGCGCCCGGCGACGCGCCCGAGCCGGTGAGGGCGGCCGGTGAGGGGCAGCCGGTGGCGGCCCGAGGGGGCTGTGGCCGCCCGAGGGGCTGGTGAGGCCGGTGGGGGCTGGTGGGGCCGGTGGGGGCTGGTGGGGCCGGTGAAGGGCCGCCGCCCGCGGCCCGGCAGGGACGCGGCCACCACTCCCCTACCCACGGCACGCGCGGCCACGGGCGGCGCGGCCCGCACCCGGCGGGGGTCAGGCCGCCGCCGCGGCCGACCGCAGCGCCGCCAGCGCCGCGCGGATCGAGGGCCTGCGGTCCGCGTCCGTACGCCAGACCGCGTAGATGTGCCGCCGCACCTTCTGACGCACCGGGACGAGGCTGACCCCGTCGGGGACCGGCCCCCGGCCCAGCCTCGGCGTGACACAGACGCCGAGACCCGCCGCGATCAGGGCCAGCTGGGTGTGGTGTTCGCCGGCGAGATGGACGATACGGGGTTCGATGCCCTTGGCGCGCAGGGTGAACACCAGCCACTCGTAGCAGAACTCGCCCTCGGGCCAGGAGACCCAGTCGTCGTCGGCGAAGTCCTCCAGGTCCACGTGCGCCCGCCCGGCGAGCGGGTGGTCCGCGGGCATGGCCACGTCGGCGGCGTCGTCGAGCAGCGGCTCGCGCGCGAGTCCGCCCGGGACGGGGAGCCGCTTGTTGCTCCAGTCCAGCGCCACCGCCAGGTCGAGATCACCCCGGACCACCTCGCGCAGGGCGTACTCGGGCTCCAGTTCGCTGGTGCGCACCCGCAGGTCGGGGTGGTCGGCGCGCAGGGCCGTGAGCGCCGCGGGAAAGAGCCCCCGGGCGGCCGTCGGGAACGCCCCGAGCCGCACCTCGCCGACGGCCCGGCCGCGCTGCGCCTCGATGTCGGACTGGGCGAGCTCGACCTGCGACAGGATCCGGGCGGCGTGGTCCGCGAGCAGGCGCCCGGCGTCCGTGAGGCGCACCCCGCGCCCGTTCCTGGCCAGGAGCTGCTGGCCCACCTCGCGCTCCAGCTTGGCCATCTGCTGCGACACGGCCGAGGTCGTGACATGCAGCCCGTCGGCAGCGGCGCTGACGGAACCGTGCCGGGCCAGGGCGTCCAGGGTCCGCAGGCGCTCCAAATTCAACATGTAAGCAATGCTAATCGAACGACTGAAAGAAGTCTCGCTTGTTCTAAGAGGAAAGGGGCCCCAGGGTGGAGGCCATGACCACCGTCACGCCGCCGTCCGGCACGGATCCCGCCACGGGGTCCGCGACCGCGCCCTCCGCGCCCGCCTCTCCCCCAGCGACCCCCGCGGCCCCGCCCTCCACCGGCCGCGGGCACCCGGCCGTCGGCTGGCGTCTGAGGTTCGCCGCCCTCGCCCTGATCTGGGGCTTCAGCTTCCTGCTCATCAAGGTCGGCACGGAGGGCTACGCACCGTTCCAGGTCACCTTCGGCCGGCTGCTGTTCGGTACGGCGGTGCTGGCCGCCGCGATGGCGGTACGTCGGGAGCGGCTGCCGCGCGGCGCACGCACCTGGGCGCATCTGACCGTCGCGGCCTTCTTCCTCAACGCGCTGCCGTTCTCGCTCTTCGCCTACGCGGAGCTGACCATCCCCTCGACGCTGGCCGGGATCTGCAACGCCACGTCCCCGCTGTGGGGCATGGCGCTGTCGCTGGTGGCACTGTCCGAGGACCGGCCCACCCGCCGCCGTGTCGCCGGTCTGGGCATCGGGTTCCTCGGTGTGCTCACCGTGCTGGGCGCCTGGCAGGGCTTCTCCGGGCTCGATGTCGGCGGGACGGCGATGGCCCTGCTCGCCTCGCTGAGCTACCCGGTCGGCTGGATATACGTGCGCCGTACGCTCGCGGGCTCGTCCTCCTCCCACCTGTCCCTGACGGGGGCGCAGTTGACGCTGGCGACCCTCCAGCTGGCGGTGGTGACACCGCTGTTCACGAGCGCGCCGAGCGCGTTCCCGGTGGTTCCGCTGCTCGCGGTGGTCGCGCTGGGCGCCCTGGGCACCGGTGTCGCCATGCTGCTGCAGTACGGGCTGGTGGCCGAGGTCGGGCCCACGACCGCGACGATGGTCACGTACTTCATCCCGGTCATCGCGACCGTCGCGGGAGTCACACTGCTCGGCGAGCGGCTGGGCTGGAACACCCCCGTCGGTGCCCTGATCGTGCTGGCGGGCGCCGCGCTCACCCAGGGCAGGGCCGGGCGGGCACCGTCGGGGAAGGGCCTCGGGCGACCGCGGGCGCGCCCGGGGCGGCCCTGACCGAAGGGCCGCGAAGGCGTTCCGGCGGGACCGGCCGTACGGCCGCTCAGCCGTAGCTGCGCGGCTGTACGGGCGGCGCGGCCGCGGCGGCCACCGCGTCGGCGAGCACGCCGATGTCACGGGCCGTCAGGCCCGACACCGTGAGCCGCACCGCCGGTGGCGACGCGATGCGGAAGCGGGCCCCGGGCGCGACGGCCCAGCCAGCGTGCAGCAGGCGGGCCACCGTTCCCGTCTCGTCGGCCACGGGCACCCACACGTTCATCCCGCTGCGCCCGTGTGCCCCGACACCGCGCTCGGCCAGCGCTCCCAGCAGTGCGTCACGCCGGTCCCCGTAGGCGGCCGCCACGGCCACCGGGTCGACGGCCCCGGAGGTCCACAGCTCCACGACTGCGCGCTGGGTCAGCCGGCTGACCCAGCCGGGGCCGAGCGCCTGCCTCCCCTGGACCCGGTCGAGGGTGACGCGGTCCCCGGTGAGCACGGCGAGCCTGAGATCGGGCCCGTACGCCTTGGCGACCGACCGTACGAGCACCCAGTGGTCCGTGACACCGGCCAGGGGATGGAGCGGCGTGCCGACGATGGCGTAGCCGTGGTCGTCCTCCACGAGCAGGGTCCGCGGATACCGGCCGAGCACGTCGCGGAGCTCGCCGGCGCGCGACGCGGAGACCACGGCACCCGTGGGGTTCTGGGCCCGGTCGGTCACGATCAGGGCCCTCGCCCCGCGGTGCAGCGCCCGTTCCACGGCTTCGGGGCGCGGGCCGTCGTCGTCGACGGGGACCGGAACCGGCCGCAGTCCGAGTGCCGGGACCAGGTCCAGCAGACTCGCCCAGGCGGGGTCCTCCACGGCCACCGCGTCCCCGGGCCGCAGATGGGCGTGGAACACGCGCTCGACGGCGTCGAGCGACCCGGAGGTGACGGCGACCGGGCCGTCCGGCACGCCGTCCGCGTCCAGTGCGGCCCGGGCCAGCCGCGCCAGCTCGGGGTCGACGGGGGACTGCCCGTAAAGCACCGGCCGCGCGTCGTGGTGGCGTGCCGCCGCCGCGAAGGCGTCGTGGAGCGGGGGCAGCAGGGCCGTGTCCGGGTTGCCCTCGGAGATCTGCCGTACGCCGGGCGGGGCGTCGATCGTGAGCGAGCCGCGCGCCGTACTGGCCGGCCGTTCCCGCACCCGGCTGCCGTTGCGGCCTGCCGTCTCGATCACGCCGCGGTCGCGCAGGGTCCGGTACGCGGCGGCGACGGTGTTCGGGTTGACACCCAGGGAGGCCGCCAACTTCCGCATGGGCGGGAGCAGTTGCCCGGGCGCGAGGCGCCCCGACGCGACGCCGCGCTCGATGCTGGCCGCGATCTCCGATGCGCCGCGGCCTTCGATGCCATAGTCTACTAGCACAAAGAACAGTATGCACTAGTGCAATGGAGATGTCCAATGACACCGCCGCAGGCGCCGCCCTCCTACCGGGCCACCGACCGGACCGTTCCCACTCGGGCGCGGGAGCGCGCCTCCCACGACCGCGAACTGGTGCACGCGATCCTCGACGAGACCTCCGTCTGCCATCTCGGCTTCGTCCGCGACGGGGCGCCCGTGGTCCTGCCGACGCTCTACGGCCGGGTCGGTGACACGCTGTACGTGCACGGCTCGACCGGATCCCGCCCGCTGCGCATGGCCGGTCAGGCAGGCCAGGCAGTTCACCCAGGTGAGGCCGGTCAGGCAGGTCAGGCGGGTGAGGCCGGTCGGGCCGCTCCCGGTCTGGACGTCTGTCTGACCGTCACCCATGTCGACGGCCTGGTGCTGGCCCGCTCGGCGTTCCACCACTCGATCAACTACCGGTCGGTGGTGGTCCACGGGACCGCGTACCAGGTCACCGACCCGGAGGAGAAGCGCACCGCACTCGACGCCCTGGTCGACCATGTCGTCCCCGGGCGCTCCGCCGACTCGCGCCCGGCCAACGCCAAGGAACTCGCCGCGACCGCCGTGCTCCGGCTGGATCTGGACGAGGTCTCCGCGAAGGTCCGCACGGGCGGTCCGGTCGACGACCCCGAGGACCTGGCGCTGCCGTACTGGACCGGAGTCGTCCCGCTGGTACGGGGCTACGGCGCACCGGTCCCCGCGGACGACCTGGCACCGTCGGTGACGCTGCCCGCCTACCTCTCCGCGTCGTAGCGGCCGGGGGCAGGGGGCAGGACGGCCGGGGGCAGGACGGCCGGGGGCAGGACGGCCGGGGGCAGGACGGCCGGGGGCAGGACGGCCGGGGGCCGCGGCGGTGCACGCCCCGGCCGCGGCCACCCCACGGGCCCGGAACCGGCCGGTTCCGGGCCCGTCGCGGGGCCGGGCGGCACGGTGCCCCGAGTCAGGTCAGCGCGTCCACGGCTTCGCGCCGCCGCGCCTCCGGCCGGGACTCCTGCCAGGCCAGCCCGACGACGGCCGTCAGCAGGAGGGCGGTACCCGCCACCGTGGCCGATGTCAGCCGTTCGTTCAGCGCGGTCACCGCCAGGACCGCCGCGCTCACCGGCTCCAGAAGCATGATCACTGAAACCGTGGCGGCCCGGACGACCGCCGCACCCGCGAAGTACAGCGCGTAGGCGAGCGCCGTGGGCACCGCGGCCACGTACACCAGCAGCCCCAGCACCCGCAGCGGCTCCGCGGTGTGCGGCATCAGCCCTTCCGCGAGCGCCAGCGGCAGCAGTCCGACGGCACCGACGACGAACGTCCACATGGTCGTCGACAGGGGATCGGGACCGGCTCCGTCCCGGCCCAGCCTGCGGGTGATCAGGGTGACAGCCGCGTAGCCCGCCGCCGAGACGACCGCCAGCAGCACGCCCAGCGGCACTACCGTGCCGCTGCTCCCGCCGCCCAGGACCAGCACCACGAGCCCGGTCAGCGCCCCCGCGACGGCGGCGAGACCGCCGCGCCCGAGCCGCTCCCCCAGGGTGAGCCTGGCACCGAGGGCGATCAGTACGGGACCGGCGCCCAGGGTGACGACCGTGCCCACCGCGAGACCGGTCTGCTCGACGGCGGCGAAGTAGGCGCTCTGAAAGACGGTCAGGCAGGTGCCGGTGGCGAGGATGCGGAGCACTCTGCGGCGGCGCGTCTCGGGCCCGGCCGCGACGGCGGCGCCGGTCCGCACCGACCGGCGCCCGCGCAGCGCGAGCACGCCCGCGAGCAGCAGCAGCCCGCCCAGGCAGCGCCAGAAGGACAGGGCGAGCGGGCCCAGATCACTGGCCTCGAAGACCAGTGAGGCGGCCGCCCCGGCGGTCCCCCAGGCCACACCGGCCACGACGAGGTAGAGCAGGCTGCGCCCGACGGGCAGGCCGGCGACGGCAGCCGATGAAGGATTCGACACGTGGGTACTCCGTGCTGGGTGTCCGGGAATCGATCCCGGGGCCCGTCCCTCGAGGGGTCTCGAGGGGTGGGGAACGCGTCCCACGACGGGCCGGAAGACAGTCGGTCGGCCGCTGGACTCCACACGCGGGCAGCGACGAACCGTCCGGGGGACACCGGCACCCCGGACCAGGTCTTCGTCAGCGGAGAACCGCCCGCGCTAGGCGGCGGGCGGCGGCAGAACGGTCGAATGCATGATCGCCACCCTAGACGGTCGCCCGCTCGGACGCCACGTCGCCCTCGGCCACCACATCCCCCTCGGGCGGCACATCCCCCTCTGCCACCACGCCGCCCTTGGGCGCCACGTCCCCCTCGGCCGCCCCGGTCACGGCGCCGGCGCCGCCCGCCACCGGCCCGGACGCGGCCTTCGGGGTGGACGACTGGGCGATGAACGCGCCGACGAGCACCACGGCGCCGCCGACGATCTGGGGTGCGGAGAGATGCTCGCGCAGCAGCACCCAGGCCAGTACCGTCGCGATCACGGCCTCCAGGCACGCGACGACTCCGGCGACCTGCGGCGAGAGCCTGCGGACGGCCACGACGCCGGTGACGTAGGCGACGACGGTGGCGACCAGGACGATCCACCCGACCAGCACGGCAGCGGGGACGACGGTGCCGGCGACGGCCGCGCCTCCCGCGAGCACCTGCCAGTCGGCCTCCCACGGGCGGGCGACGACGGTGAGCACGAGTGCGCCGACGAGCAGTCCGTACGCGATGACGCCGAGCGGGTCGGCCGCGTCGTCGCCGTCGGCACCCTGGCCGGACAGGACGAAGTAGCCGACCTGGCAGCAGGCCGCCCCGAGCGCCAGCAGCACGCCGATCGGGTCGAAGCCGAGGCCCGACCAGACCTCGACGACGCAGGCGAGACCGCCGACGGCGAGGACGACACCGG
Source organism: Streptomyces tirandamycinicus (assembly GCF_003097515.1). NCBI lineage: Bacteria > Bacillati > Actinomycetota > Actinomycetes > Kitasatosporales > Streptomycetaceae > Streptomyces > Streptomyces tirandamycinicus. The sequence continues at coordinate 2,455,087 of NZ_CP029188.1, forward strand.
CGGCGGCGGCGCGGGTGACCGGTCGGCGCTGGACGAAGCGGACCCAGGCGAGGACGAGAGCGGGGGCCAGGTACTCGATGAGCAGGGCCACGCCCACGGGGATGCGGGAGATGGCGGCGAAGTAGCAGGCCTGGACACCGGCGACCGCGAGCATGCCGAAGCCGGCGAGCAGCGCCGGCTTGCGTATCAGCAGATCGCGGTGGCGCCAGGCGACCGGCAGCATGACGAGGGCGGCGCCGGCCACCCGGATCCACACCACATGCAGGGGGTCGAGCCCTGCTTCGATGAGCGGCTTCGCCGCCACACCTGAACCACCGAAGGCGAACGCCGAGGCCAAGGCCAGTCCCAGCCCGGCGTTCCTTTCCCGAGACGCGTGCATCGGCACATCATGGCAGCCGGCGTCAGGAGCGTCACATCCATGACACCTGTTGAGACGGCTCACCGATCCGGTTGCCGATCACTCCGGGGCGGACGCGCCCGACCGGCGGGATCCCGGGCACCGAAATCGCCTTCAGCGCTGCCGACTGATGCCGACTGATGCCGACTGATGCCGACTGATGCCGGCTGATGCCGACTTGGGACGGCGGACCGCCGCGACCACGGGCGCCCAGCCGGGGCGGACCGCCGGCGTCGGCCGTGGGCCTTCCCGCCCGCGCCCGGCGCGGGCGGGCCCCGTCGCCGGCGCCGCGGTCCCGGCCGGGCGGCGGTCGTCCACCGCCCGGCACCCGCCGCGGCCGGGCGGACGGGCCGTCAGTCCTCGTCGGCCAGGATCAGGTACAGCTTCTTGCGCGCCTCGCCGATCACCGCGATCGCCTTCTGCCGCTGATCCGCGGTGCCCGTCTTCCAGACCTGGCCGAAGGCCTCCATGAGCCCGAATCCGGCCTGCCGTATCTCGTTCACGGAGTCCCAGTCGATCCCTCGGCCGGCCTCCTCCCAGGGAGCGTCGGGGACCGAATCCGCCTCGGCCCGCCCGGCGTCGGTGAGCGTGAAGAGCTTCTTGCCCCCGTCGCTCCGGCTGGCGATCAGCCCCTCGTCCTCCAGCAGCTGGAGCGTGGGATAGACCGAGCCGGGGCTGGGCTTCCAGGCCCCGCCGCTGCGTTCGCCGATCTCCTGGATCATCTCGTACCCGTGCATCGGGCGGTCCTTCAGCAGGGCCAGGATCGAGGCGCGCACATCACCGCGGCGCGCCCTCCCCCGGCCGCGGCCGCGGCCGCCGCCCCACGGGGGCCCGCCGAAGCCGGGCCCGAAGGGACCGAAGGCGGCCCGGCGGCCCTCGTACTCACCCCGGCCTCGATGTCCGGGCCCGCAGTGGCTCTCCCCGGGTCCGGATCCGAAGCCGTGTCCATGTGAACGCATCGCTACGCTCCTTCCATCGTCGATCCGTCGCGATGCTTCAACGATATATCGGAATGCGTCGCCTGACAATCGCCGACCGGTCCAGATTCCGGCGATTGGCCTTGGTCCGCGGCCTCACCGGAGCCCTACGGTCGGCGCCATGCGGATTCGAATCGTGGACGCCTTCACCGACCGCCCCTTCTCGGGCAATCCCGCCGGAGTGCTGCTGCTCGGCACCGGCGCCTTCCCCGACGACGGCTGGCTCCAGCAGGTGGCGACGGAGATGAACCTGTCGGAGACGGCCTTCGCCCACCCGCTGCCCGCCGGCGGCGAGGCGGACTGGGCACTGCGCTGGTTCACACCGGCCACCGAGGTGGACATGTGCGGGCATGCGACGCTCGCCACGGCCCACGTCCTCCACAGCACCGGCACCGCGAGCGGCACCGTGCGCTTCGCCGCACGCTGCGGTCTCCTCACGGCGACCGTGCACGAGGACGGTGCGATCACCCTGGACTTCCCGGTGTCGTCGCTGACCGCGGTGGACACCCCGGACGGCATCGCCGAGGCGCTCGGGGCCGATCCGCTCTCGGTCCTGGACACCTCGGACCACATCGGCGACCTCCTGGTCGAACTCGCCGACGAGGCGACCGTGCGCCGTCTGCGGCCCGACATCAGGGCTCTCGCCGCGCACGCGCAGCGAGGGATCATCGCGACGGCGGCGGCCGCGGACCCGGGCAGCGGGTACGACTACGTCTCCCGCTGCTTCTTCCCGAACGTCGGCATCGACGAGGATCCGGTCACCGGCAGCGCGCACACGGCCCTCGCGCCGTTCTGGTCGGCGCGGCTGGGGCGCCCGGAGCTGACCGGCCTGCAGGCCTCCGCGCGCTCCGGGCTGGTGCGGACGGCGCTGCGCGGCGACCGCGTCCTGCTCACCGGCGGAGCGGTGACCGTCGTCGACGGCGAACTGCTCGTCGGCCCCTGACCGGGACGCGGCCGGGCGGCGCGGCCGCGTGGGGGCGTGCGGGGTCCGCACGCCCCCCGGCGCAGACCGGGCAACGCCCATTGCCGCGGGGAGCCGGGCAACGGCCCATGCCGCTGGAAGCCGGGCAACGGCTCATGCCGTGGGAAGCCAGCCCACCTTCCCCGCCAGCAGTCCGTAGCCCACGAAGGCGACGATGTCGAGGAGCGCGTGGGCGACCACCAGGGGCCCCACCCGGCCCCAGCGGCGGTACAGCAGCACGAAGACCACGCCCATGACCATGTTGCCGACGAAGCCGCCGATCCCCTGGTAGAGGTGGTACGAGCCGCGGAGCACCGAGCTGGCGGCGAGCGCGCCCAGCGGGCTCCAGCCCAACTGGTCCAGCCTGCGCAGCAGATACCCGACGACGATGACCTCCTCGACCACGGAGTTCTGCACCGCGGAGAGAACGAGGACCGGGTACTTCCACCACACGTCGGGCAGCGACTCCGGGACCACCGTGAGGTTGGCCCCCGCGGCCCTGACCACCAGGTAGAACGCCAGCCCCGTACTGCCGATGCCGGCCGCCAGCAGCGCGCCGCGCCCCAGGTCGGGCCACGGCCTGGTGCGGTCGAACCCGATGGCCCTCAGCCCGCCGGCGCCTTCCCTCAGCAGCAGATGGGCGACGAGGACGACCGGCACCAGCGCCGTCGCGATCCCGAACAGCTGCCAGGCCAGGTCGAGCCACGGCCTGCCCGGCGCGTAGGAGCTGTTGAGGTTCGCGGCCTGGTCCTTGAGACCGCCGGGCTTCGTCAGCGCCCCGACGAAGCTGATGAGCGACGACACCGCGCTGGCGCCCAGCGAGAGCGCCAGGACGATCAGGGTCTCGGACCGGAGGACCGCGCGCGGCAGCCCCCCGTCGGGTACCGATCCCGCTACCCGTCCCGCATCAGCCCGCACACTGCCTCCCGTTCGCCTCGGTCCCGCGGTCACAGCTTGCCCGACCGCGGGCCGGAGGTCGAAGACGGGGGCCGGTGCGGAGCGGTCAGTCCCCCGGCCCGGCCGGCCAGGTGTGCACGGGCTCGTCCGCGTGCATCAGCACGCTGTAGCGCCGGGTGACCGCGGCGAGGGCGGCCCGCCGGTCGAGCCCGCTGTCCAGCGCCCGGTGGAAGGCGTCGACCTGCCAGGACGCGCCGTTCACCCGGCGCCGGCACCGGCCCTCGATGACCCCCAGGTAGAAGTCGCGGTCCGCGGGTTCCACGTTCCAGGCCTCCAGCCCGGCCGCGGCGAGCGGCAGCAGCTCGTCCCGTACCAGCTTGACCGCGGGAACACGGGTGAGCCCGCCGCCCCGGCCGGGGCGCGGCCACTCCAGCTCGGCCTCGATACCGTGCCGGCAGGCGTTCTCGAAGTTCGCGGCGGCGGTCTCGAACGGCATCCGGGTCCACAGCGGTCGCGGCTCTTCGGCGAGTGCCCGCACCAGCCCGTAGTAGAAGGCCGCGTTGGCCACGACGTCGGTGACGGTGGGCCCGGCCGGCAGCACCCGGTTCTCGACGCGCAGATGGGGCACGCCGTCGGCGAGACCGTAGACGGGCCGGTTCCAGCGGTAGACCGTGCCGTTGTGCAGGACGAGTTCCTGCAGCCGCGGCACGCCGCCGTCGTCGAGCACCCGCAGCGGCTCCTCGTCGTCGCAGATCGGCAGGAGGGCCGGGAAGAAGCGCAGGTTCTCCTCGAAGAGCTCGTAGGCGGAGCCCACCCATCGCTCGCCGAACCAGGTCCGGGGCCGCACGCCCTGGGCCTGGAGCTCGGGCGGCCGGGTGTCCGTGGCCTGCTGGAACAGCGGCGGCCGGGACTCGCGCCAGAGCTCCTTGCCGAACAGGAACGGGGAGTTCGCCCCGACGGCGATCTGGACCGCCGCCACGGCCTGGGCCGCGTTCCACACCCGGGCGAACCGTCCCGGGGTCACCTGGAGGTGCAGTTGCACCGACGTGCAGGCGGCTTCCGGCGCGATCGAGGACGATGTGCAGCTGAGACGCTCCACCCCTTCGATGTCGAGGGTGAAGTCCTCGCCCCGGGCGGTGACGATCTGGTCGTTGAGCAGGACATAGCGGTCGACGTCCGACAGGTTCGCGGAGACCAGGTCACCGGCGTCGAGGGTCGGCAGGATGCCGATCATCACGATTCCGGCGTCGACCTCGGCGGCCTTGCGGTGGGCGTACCCCAGGCCGGTGCGCAGCTCCTCGGCGAGCTGGTCGAGAACCCGCCCGCCGAGCCGGTGCGGCGCAATGTTGACCTCCAGGTTGAACATTCCGAGCTCGGTCTGGAAATCACGGCTGGCAATCCGGTCGAGCACCTCGGCATTCATCATCCGGGGCAGGCCGTCGGAGCCCGCGAGATTGAGTTCGATCTCCAGCCCCATCAGATTCCGGGGGCGGTCGAACCTCTTCTCCGCCAGGAGTCTCCCCAGTCCCGCGAGGCACTGCTGGAGCTTTCTCCGGTACCTTTGCCGATCGGACAGGTCGAACCCGCCTGCCACGATCTTCTCCCCCATCGAAGGGTCCCTCCTCGAGTGGGCAGTCCGCGGCCGGGCTGCTCGTGTCACGGACGATAATGCCCAGATGAAGGGATCCGTAACGTCCCGCACGGGACCGGTGGACCGCTAGTCTGGTGCGGCGCCCGCGCGGCACATTCCGTCGGCATGACGCAGCGCGCATTTACCAGTTCCGGGGATGTGGTGAAAAACTCCGACGAGATTCGGCCGGGCACTCGCGGGGTAACACACCAGGTGACGGCGGGGCGTTCACGCAAATCCCCTCGAACTTCGCGGGAAATAGGGCCTGATTCGACCTTGACCGCAATACCGGGGACAGCTAGCAGAAACACTGAGTGAACACGCGTCGTATAAACTCACGCGAACGAGGCAGAAAGTCGGCACCCGGCCACGGAAATCCGGCCCCCTCAGGCCCACGCCGACACAGCCGCCCGTGTCCTCCCCCGCATCACCCTGTCTCTTGAGTGAGAGGCGACCCACCATGCCGCTGCATGTCCCCCCGGCTCCCCCGCCCGCGCTGCGCACCGTCCTCACGGCACTCGGATCCCCCTCCGCGGTCCGCGAGGCGCGCACTCCCGCCCTCCGTTCCGCCCAGGGATCGGTCACCGCCGAACTCCCCCTTCCCGTACACGTCCTGGACCAGGTGGTGCCGCAGGGCGACCGCAGGCCGCGCACCCGGCTGGCGGGCTGGCGGTTCCTGATCCGCTGCGGCGACCGCGCCATCGCCGCGGCGGACACCATGCTGACCGCCGACGGCTGGGCCTTCTCGCACTTCTTCGAGGGCCCGTACATCGCGTCGACCGAACGGGCCCTGCAGCAGGCCGAGGCGCTCCCCGGCGGCTACCAGCCGCGGCTGCTCTCCGTCCCGGAGCTGTACATGCTCACGCTCTGGCTGCACGGCGACCGCGAGGCGGATCCGGCGAAAGGCCGGCCGGCCCCCGCCGACCTGCTCGTGCCGCTCGCTCCCGCACCCCCGGGAATCGCCGCCCACCGGCCGCACCGGGTCGCCGATCTGCTGCCGGTGATGACCTCGAGGGTCACGCCCCTCCCCCTGCTCGGGTTCCCGGCCTGAGCGGAGCCACCGAACGCCGATGCCCCGTGACGCCGAGTCACGGGGCATGTTCATGACCCTGATGGACTAGCCCACTCCGGCCAGTGCGAACCATCCGAAGGGACGGTGCGGTCGAGCTGAACCGCCCGCCGGGGTGACACGTCATTAACCGGTAGGACGAGCTGCCGTGAAATCCCTGCGGAACCGACGCCCGTGGGGCAACACTGGGATCGACGACAGATACGGGGGGCGGCCATGAGCACCGCATCGAGCCGCAGGACTCTCACCACATCGCAGCGAAAGAACCCATCCATGTGCCAGCACCAGCCACCGTGCCCGACAGCAGACTCCGCCGACCGGGAGGCCGCCCGCCTCGTGGCGCACCATCCGGAGCAGGGCTGGAGCCTGCTGTGCAACGGCGTACTGCTCTTCGAGGACACGGGCGAGCTGCTCCCGGACGGGCAGATCATCGCTCCGCACCGGCCGGTACGCATCGTGACCGCGGCCTGACGCCGCCGCCCGGCCGGCGCGGGCACCGGGACCGCCGTCAGCGGCTCCCGGTGCACGTCGGCGCGGAAGCGCAGAGGGCCAGCTCGGAGAGATCTCCGAGCCGGCCCTCACGCGTTCCCCGAGCCGCTGCGGGCGACCCGCCGGAGCCCGCCGGGAGGGTTACTGGCCTTCGTACTCGTCAAGCGGCGGGCAGGAGCAGACCAGGTTGCGGTCGCCGAAGGCTCCGTCGATCCGCCGCACCGGCGGCCAGTACTTGTCCGCCGCCTGGACTCCGGCCGGGAAGACGGCCTCCTCGCGGCTGTAGGCGTGCTCCCAGGCACCGCCGAGCACGGCCGCGGTGTGCGGGGCGTTCCGCAGCGGGTTGTCCTCCGCGGGCCACTCGCCCGAGGCGATCTTCTCGATCTCCGCACGAATGGCGATCATCGCGTCGCAGAACCGGTCGATCTCGGTCAGGTCCTCGCTCTCGGTGGGCTCGATCATCAGCGTGCCGGCCACCGGGAACGACATCGTCGGAGCGTGGAAGCCGTAGTCGATGAGGCGCTTGGCGATGTCGTCGACACTCACACCGGTGGCCTTCGACAGCGGCCGCAGGTCGACGATGCACTCGTGCGCGACCAGGCCGGCCGGGCCGGTGTACAGCACCGGGTAGTGCGGCTCGAGGCGCTTGGCGATGTAGTTCGCCGCGAGCACCGCGACCTGGGTGGCGCGCTTCAGGCCCTCACCGCCCATCAGCCTGACGTACGCCCACGAGATCGGCAGGATGCCCGCGGAGCCCCAGGGGGCGGCCGAGATCGGGCCGACGCCCGTGGCGGGCCCGGCGGCGGGCTGGAGCGGGTGGTTCGGCAGATAGGGCGCGAGATGCTCGCGGACGGCCACCGGACCGACACCCGGACCGCCGCCGCCGTGCGGGATGCAGAACGTCTTGTGCAGGTTGAGGTGCGACACGTCGCCGCCGAACTCGCCGGGCTTCGCCAGCCCGACCAGCGCGTTCAGGTTGGCGCCGTCGACGTACACCTGGCCGCCGGCCTCGTGCACCCGGGCGCAGATGTCGGCGACGTGCTCCTCGAACACCCCGTGCGTCGACGGGTACGTGATCATGAGGACGGCCAGCTCGTCGCGGTGCTGCTCGATCCTGGCGCGCAGGTCCTCGACGTCGATCTCGCCGTCGTCGGCGGTCTTCACCACGACGACCTTCATGCCGGCCATCACCGCGCTGGCGGCGTTGGTGCCGTGCGCGGACGACGGGATGAGGCAGACGGTGCGCTGCTCGTCGCCGTTGGCGCGGTGGTACGCGCGGACGGCGAGGAGGCCGGCCAGCTCGCCCTGGGACCCGGCGTTCGGCTGGATGGAGACCTTGTCGTAGCCGGTGACCTCGGCGAGGCGCTCCTCCAGCTCGCGGATCAGGGTCAGATAGCCCTCGGCCTGCTCCGCGGGGGCGAAGGGGTGGATCTGGGCGAACTCGGGCCAGGTGACCGGCTCCATCTCGGTGGTCGCGTTCAGCTTCATCGTGCAGGAGCCGAGCGGGATCATGCCCCGGTCCAGCGCGTAGTCGCGGTCGGCCAGCCGGCGCAGGTAGCGGAGCATCGCGGTCTCGGAGCGGTGCGCGTGGAAGACCGGGTGCGTGAGGTAGTCGTCCTCGCGCAGCAGCGCCGCCGGCAGGGCGTCCTCGGCGGTCGCGTCGAGCGCGTCGATGTCGCCCTCGACGCCGAAGGCCGCCCAGACGGCGGACACCTGGGCCCGCAGGGTGGTCTCGTCGCAGGAGACCGACACATGGTCGGCGTCGACGAGGCGCAGGTTGACGCCGCCCGCGCGGGCCGCGGCCACGACCTCGGCCGCCCGGCCCGGGACGCGGGCGGTCAGCGTGTCGAAGAAGGTGCCGTGCACCAGCCCGACGCCGCCGGCGCGCAGCCCCTCGGCGAGGATGGCGGCGTAGCGGTGGGTCCGGCGCGCGATGGTCCGCAGGCCCTCGGGGCCGTGGTAGACGGCGTACATCCCGGCCATGACGGCGAGGAGCACCTGGGCGGTGCAGATGTTGCTGGTGGCCTTCTCGCGGCGGATGTGCTGCTCGCGGGTCTGCAGCGCGAGGCGGTACGCCTTGTTGCCGTCGGCGTCGACGGACACGCCGACCAGCCGGCCGGGCAGGCTGCGGGCGTGCTTCTCCTGGACGGCCATGTAGCCGGCGTGCGGGCCGCCGAAGCCCATGGGGACGCCGAAGCGCTGGGTGGTGCCGACGGCGATGTCCGCGCCGAGCTCGCCGGGCGAGGTGAGCAGGGTCAGCGCCAGCAGGTCGGCGGCGACGGTGACGATCGCGCCGAGCTCGTGCGCCTGGTCGATGACCGGCTTGATGTCGCGGACGGCACCGGAGGCGCCCGGGTACTGGAGCAGGACGCCGAAGACGCCGCGCTCGGCGATCTCCGCGGGGATGCCTTCGCCGAGGTCGGCCACGACGACCTCGACGCCGGTCGGCTCGGCCCGGGTCTCGATCACGGCGATGGTCTGCGGCAGTGCGTCGGCGTCGACCAGGAAGACGCCGTTCTTGACCTTGCCGATGCGCCGGGACAGCGCCATGGCCTCCGCGGCTGCGGTGCCCTCGTCGAGCAGCGAGGCGCCGGAGGTGGGCAGCCCGGTCAGGTCGGCGACCATGGTCTGGAAGTTGAGCAGCGCCTCCAGACGGCCCTGCGAGATCTCCGGCTGGTACGGCGTGTACGCCGTGTACCAGGCCGGGTTCTCCATCACGTTCCGCAGGACGACCGGCGGGGTGAAGGTCCCGTAGTAGCCGAGGCCGATCATCGGGGCGAGCACCTGGTTGCGGTCGGCGAGGCCGCGCAGCTCGGCGAGCACCTCGGCCTCGGTACGGGCGCCGGGCAGCCCCAGGGCCCCGGCGCTCTTGATCACGTCCGGCACGGCGGCGGCGGTCAGCTCGTCCAGCGAGCCGTAGCCGACCTGCGCCAGCATCTTCGCCTGGGCCTCGGTGTCGGGGCCGATGTGGCGCTGCTCGAAGGGGGTGCCTCGCTCCAGTCGGGAGAGCGGAATGCGGTTGGCGGTCATTGCGGAGGCCTCCTGGTCGTGACGACCTGCGAGGGGCACCACGGCGCGGGTGCCCGGACGGCCTCCCCCTCTGTCATCTCAACCTGAGAGCTTCACCGGCGCGCCCTCGGGCGCGCCGGCTTTCACCGTCGGTGAGAGCGGATGCCGTCCGACGCCCGCCCTGCTTTCCAGAGTGACCTCGTCCGTGCGGTACAGGGGCCTGAGAGATTCCGGGGAGGATTTGCTCCTTCGGCGGCTCCGGCTTTCACCGGGGCGCTCTCCCGCACGGGGTCAGCAGCCGCTGCCAGCGTACCAGCGCGGTCTCACCGGGGACTTTCGAGTGGACGACGCCCGGGATGTGCACTTTCGTAGTGTGCAGCGAACCCGCGCGACCTGCTTGGAGGGACCGTGCAGACCGACATCGATCCGCGCAGCCTGATCGGCCGCAAGGCGTTCGACCGCAACGGCACCAGGATCGGGACCGTGGACGAGGTGTACCTCGACGACGCGACGGGCGTCCCCGAATGGGCGGCCGTACGGACCGGGCTGTTCAGCCGGGACGCGTTCGTCCCCCTCGAGCCCAGCGAGCTCGAGGGCGACGGCCTCCACATACCGTTCGAGCGCGCTCTGATCAAGGATGCGCCCGACTTCGGGGTCGGCCGCCATCTCTCCCCCGAGCAGGAGCTGCAGCTCTACCACCACTACGGTCTCGACCTGCCGTCACCGCCGGAGCGGCCCACCGCCTCGCCGGCCCCCGGCGGCGAGGGGGACGGCCCCGACTCGGGCACCGGGTCCGCCGGGGACCGCGGCCTCGGGCGGCCCGCGGGCCCTGACGACTGACCCTCCGGCGGCCGCACCAGCGGCAGCGGGTCCGAAGGCTCCAGACCGGGGTCGTCCACGGCGAACGTGCGCACCCGGCCCGGCAGGGCCGACCACGGTTCCTCGAAGCGGACGGTGACCCTCCCCAGTCCGCTGCCCTGCACCCATCCGGCGCCGTGGTCGGCATGCCGGACGTCCTGGCCGGCGGCCCAGCGCCGCACGGCACCCGGGGCGGCCTCCCGGTCCGGCGGCCGGTCCTCCGCCGGCGCCTGCCGCCGGGACGGCTCCGCCGCCGGGTCCCCCTCGGGCCGGTCCCCCGCCGCGGCCTGGGCGAAGAGATCCTCCTGCGTGTAGTCGGCGAGGCCGCTCACGCCCACGCCGAGCAGCCGCACCCCGCCCGTGGTGTCCACCGCGTCCAGCAGTCTCGTCGCCGCCTCCCGCACCACCGCGGGATCGTCGGTGGGCCCGCGCAGCGTCTCCGACCTGGTCAGCGTCGAGAAGTCGAACCGCCGCACCTTCAGCACGATCGTCCGCCCCGAGTGCCCGGAGGCGCGCAGCCGGTGCACACAGCGGTCCGCGAGCCGCTCCACCTCGGTCCGGATGCGGACCCGGTCGTGCAGGTCCACGTCGAAGGTGTCCTCCACCGACACGGACTTGGCGTCCCGCTCCGCGACCACCGGGCGGTCGTCCCGGCCCATCGCCATACGGAAGATCGCACCCCCGTGCGCCTTGCCCAGCAGCCTGACGAGCTCGTCCTCGCCCGCCTCGGCCAGATCCGCCACCGTGGTCATGCCCGCCCGCCGCAGATGCTCCCCCGTCGCCGGCCCCACCCCCGGCAGCGTCCGCACCGGCATCGGCCCCAGCAGCTCCCGCTCGGTGCCCGGCTCGATGAGCACCAGCCCGTCCGGCTTGGCCTGCTCGGAGGCGATCTTCGCCAGCATCTTGGATCCCGCCAGTCCCACCGAACCCGTCAGCCCGGTGGCCGCCAGGATGTCCCTGCGCAGCCGCTCACCGGCCTCCCGGGCCGAGCGGGAGTCGTCGGCCGCCCCACCCGCCTCCAGGTCCACGAAGGCCTCGTCCAGGCTCAGCGGCTCCACCAGCGGTGAGAGCAGGCCCAGCAGCTCCATCACCTGGTCGCTCACCGTCCGGTAGAGCGAGAAGCGCGGCACCAGGTAGGCGGCGTTCGGGCACAGCCTTCGCGCCTGCGCCATGGGCATCGCGGAGTGCACACCGAACCGTCTGGCCTCGTACGAGGCGGTGGCGACCACGCCGCGCGGCCCCAGACCGCCGACGACGACCGGCTTGCCGCGCAGACTCGGCTTCGCCGCCTGCTCCGCGGCGGCGAAGAACGCATCCATGTCCAGATGCAGGATGGTGGGCGCGGGTCTCACGGCTTCGATGCTGCCCTACCGCACCGACAATCGCCCGCACAGACGTACGAGCCGCTCGGAGGGTTCAGCCGGCGCGCTCGCGGCGGCGCCTGGCCAGCTCGTCGCCCGGGTCGTGGCCGATCAGCGTCTCACCGGTGTCGATACGCTCCCCGTGCAGCTGCGAGAGCGCCGCCTCGACGTCCCGCCACACCACCCCGACGGCGATCCCGAACACGCCCTGCCCGCCCTGGAGGAGGTCCACGACCTCGTCCGGCGACGAGCACTCGTACACCGTCGCGCCGTCGCTCATCAGGGTCATCCGCTCGAGGTCCGCGAAGCCGCGGGCCCGCAGATGCCGCACCGCCGCCCGGATGTTCTGCAGGGCGACCCCGGTGTCCAGGAAACGCTTGACGATCTTGAGGACGACGACGTCCCGAAAGCTGTAGAGCCGCTGGGTGCCCGAGCCGTGGGCGGGTCGCACACTGGGTTCGACCAGACCGGTGCGCGCCCAGTAGTCGAGCTGCCGGTAGGTGATGCCCGCCGCCGCGCACGCGGTAGGCCCCCGGTAGCCCACGGTCTCGGGCGTCGCATCGGCCGGCGCACCGTCGTGAAGCGCATACGTCAGGCCCTCCACGGGACCGCGCCCGTGCGAACCCGCTGCCGTACCGTCGCCGCTGCTTCTCACGCCGACCTCCGTCCTTGACCTGCCTTCTCGACGGTAGGGAGTCGCCCGGGGCGCGTCAACGATCGCCACACTCGGCACGCCGAGTGATAATCACCCTGAGAGTGGTTTTGCGTGCCCCATTTCGGGGAAATTGTGGCCGGATGGCCCGCGGAGTACCGTTTCGGCCACGCCCACGGTCCGGGCGCGACGCCGCGCGTGGGCACGGCTCGCGGCACCGGCCCACACGTCACTGGCTGCTGGAGCCGAAGTCCTCCGGCGAGATCTGGTCGAGGAACTCGCGGAACTTCTCGACCTCGTCCTCCTGCTCGTCCGGGATCGCGATGCCGGCGTCGTCCAGCACGCCGTCGCTGCCGTAGATCGGCGTACCGGTGCGCAGCGCCAGCGCTATGGCGTCGGACGGCCTGGCGCTGACCTCCACGCCACTGGCGAAGACCAGCTCCGCGTAGAAGACGCCCTCCCGCAGGTCGGTGATCCGCACCTCGGTGAGCTCCTGCCCGACGGCCTCCAGGACGTCCTTGAACAGGTCGTGGGTGAGCGGCCTGGCCGGTGCCATCCCCTGCTGCGCGAAGGCGATCGCGGTCGCCTCACCCGGTCCGATCCAGATGGGGAGGTACCGATCGCCTCCCACTTCGCGCAGGAGCACGATCGGCTGGTTGGAGGGCATTTCCACCCGGACACCCACAACGTCGAGCTCGTTCACACAGCAACCCTAGGACGTGCCCGGCAGGTTTGGGTAGTCGGGTTCCGCCGAGATCGGTGCGAGTCCGCCCCGCCTTCAGGGCAGACGTACCCCCAGCGCCGTCTGCACCAGCGCCGAGTGCAGCCTGACGGAGAGCGCCGCCAGCTCCTTCGCGGTCGCCTCGGCATGCGCTCTGGTCTGCGGGTTGCGGTGCCGGCGAAGCGGTGCGACCACTTGTTCGACCAGACCCGCCTCACGGTCGGCGGCAGCCTTCATCGCCCGCAGATGCCTCGGCTCCAGGCCGAATCTGCCCAGGTCGGCGATCAGTCTGGCCACCGTCACGGACTCGGCTTCGTAGGAGGAGTCCGCCGAAGGAGTGATCAGACCGTAGGCCTCCCACTCGCCGAGCTTCTCCTCGGTGACCTCCGCGGCCGCGAGCAGCTCCGACCGCCCTACGCGCGCCGCCGTGGGCCCTTCGGAGCGGCACTCGCCCGCCTCGCCGGATCCCACCGGCCCGCCCTGGGACGGGAGCGGGGGGCGTTCCCCCCGCGCCAGGGCGTCGAGGTGCTCGCGGATGACCTTCAGCGGCAGATAGTGGTCCCGCTGCATGCGGAGCACCTGCGCGAGCCGCTCGACGTCCCCGGGGCTGAACTTGCGGTAGCCGGACGGTGTGCGTTGCGGCTCGACGAGCCCCTCGGCCTCCAGAAAACGGATCTTGGAGATGGTGACTTCGGGAAACTCTTCCCGCAGCTGGTGCAGCACCGAACCGATGCTGACCAGCCGGTCGCCACCGGCGGTGCCGTGGCCGGCACCGCCCGCCGGAGTTCGCCGCATGGACGCCCCTGAGTCAGATGCCCCGCTGGTTCGCGTAGAAGACCAGCCGGTACTTGCCGATCTGAACTTCGTCACCGTTCGCCAGGACGACCGAGTCGATCGGCTCGCGGTTGACGTATGTGCCGTTGAGGCTGCCGACGTCCGTGACGGTGAAGGTGCCGTCGGCCGCCCTGCGGAACTCCACATGGCGGCGCGAGACGGTGAAGTCGTCCAGGAAGATGTCGCTCTGGGGGTGGCGGCCCGCCGTCGTCAGCTCGCTGTCCAGGAGGAAGCGGCTGCCCGCGTTCGGCCCGCGTCGCACCACGAGCAGGGCCGAGCCCAGCGGGAGGGCCTCGACGGCCGCCTGGGCCTCCGGCGAGAGCGAGGGGAGGGGCGTCTGCCCCGTGGCCTCCGCCTCGTAGGCCTCGATCCCCGAGATGGAGATCGTCGAGGTGGTCTCCGAGGCCCGTTCCGCCGGAGCTCCGGACCGCAGCGGCGCGCCGCAGTTGGAGCAGAAGCGGCTGGTCTCGGCGTTGCGGTTGCCGCATCGCGTACACACCGGCATGGACAGGTCCTCCTGCCGCGGCTGCCCCGCGGGGGCATGGGATGCGTACGGGTCCGGGGCAAACCCTCCACCCGTACTTGAGGTTGACGGTTCCCCGAAACCTATGCGGCCGGGACCGGCAGGGTCAACAGCAGACGCGCCCTGACCGCCGGGAATGTCACCACCGGCGATCTCGTCCCGGAAGAGCGGGCGCTCGCCGCTCTGCTCCGCCTCCTGGCCGTGGCGCGGTGCGCGGTGGCGGGCGGTGCCGCCCTCCTCGCGTGCGCTCTTGCCGAACAACTTCCCAAACAACTTCACGGGCGATTCCCCTTGACCGAAACAGACCCGCCCGTGGGGCAGGAACCCTGAATGAAAACACCTGCCGACCCGGACATCCTCACAACGTCCGTACCCTCCGGACAGTTTCCACCACGTAGCACTCTTACGATGCGCCGACCCCCCGCAACCCTTCGTCCATCTCCGGCTTCCCCAGCACGGCCTCGGCTCACCGGGAGGACGACCGAGCGTAGTCAGGCCGTTCCACGGGTCGCAAGGCATCCACGACGATCTTCTCCGAGCGGGTCACCGTGACGGTGGCCTGCTCCTTCTCCAGGGTCTGCACCACTCCGCCGGGAATGTTCAGCGCGGGCTCGAGGTCCTGCGGCCTGCCGATGACCTTGAAACGGTACGGGGCACCGATCTTCCTGCCGTCCACCTGGATGCTGCCGCCGCCGTCGGAGAAGTAGGAGTCCGCGACCACCCTCACCCCGTTGACCTGGATCGCCTCGGCCCCCGCGGCACGGAGTTCCTGGATCGCGTCGAGCAGCATGTCCGACTCGACCGCCCCGGCCCCGTCGCCGATGGTCAGCGTGATGCCCGGGCCCTGTGCGGCCACGGTACCGGCGAGGATGCCCAGCTGCCGCTCCTTTTCCTGCGTCTGCCGGCGCGCCTCTTCGGCCTGGTCCGAGCTGGTCTCCAGCTCGGTCCGCTGCTCCTCGAGCCGCTGCTTCTCATCTTGCAGACGCTTGGTGCGGTCATCCAGTTCATCGAGGATCCGCACGAGATCCTCCTGGCGCGCGCCGCGCAGGGCGCTGCTGTCGCTCGTCGACTGGACCTGGATGGCCAGACCGAGGCCCAGCACGAACAGCAGCAGGGCCACGATGAGTTGGGCGCGCGAGAAGCGGGGCGGCCACAGCCCGGCCACCAGTCGCTGCCGACCCGTCAGCTGCGGTCCGTCGCCGGTCGGCGCCACGTGCGGCGCGCCGCCCTCCGCGGGAGCGTCCGCGCCGTCGCCGTCGCCGCTGTACGCCCCTTGCGGCCCCTCCAGCCCCTCCCGCCCGTCGGCTTCGGGAGCTGCGGACCGCGCACCGGCCTCCCCCGCTCCGGCGGGCGCCGGCCGGGCCGGGGCGGGAAGCGGGCCCGGCCCGGTGGGCAGGGCCCGAGGGGCTCCGGGCTCGGCGGGGGCGTCCTCTACGGGCAGCGGCCCCTCGGGCCGCCGCGGCGGCGTCACATCGGGCGTCCGGTCGTCAGCGGTCCCCGGCGTCCCGTCCTGGGAGTCGGGCGCCTCACGCAGGGTCCTGTCGTTGTCGCTCATCGGCCTCACGCCCGGAACACATGGCGGCGGATCGCGGCCGCGTTGGAGAAGATGCGGATGCCGAGGACGACCACCACTCCCGTGGACAACTGCGCACCGACGCCCAGTTTGTCGCCGAGGAAGACGATCAGAGCGGCCACGACGACGTTCGAGAGGAACGAGACCACGAAGACCTTGTCGACGAAGATCCCGTCGAGCATGGCCCGCAGACCGCCGAAGACCGCGTCGAGGGCCGCGACGACGGCGATCGGAAGGTAGGGCTCGACCACCGCCGGCACCTCGGGGCGGAGCAACAGTCCCGCCACGACTCCCAAGACCAGGCCCAGTACGGCGATCACGATGTGCCCTTCCCTGTCTCTGCCGTGCCCTGACCGGTGCCACCGGCGGTCCTCGGCTCTGCGGTACGTACGATCAGGCTCGGTGCGGCCGGCAGACGCACCTGCTCCTGGGCGGAGATGCTGCTCCGGATCCCGAAGTTCTCCTGCAGCGCGTGGAGGTACTGACCGTCCGCGCTGTCCTGGAAGGCGGTGCTCAGCTTCTTCCCGTCGCCGACGGCGAGCACCGTGTACGGCGGCACCAGCGGCTTGTTGTCGACGAGTATGGCGTCACCGGCGGCCCTGATCGCGGACAGGGCGGTCAGCCGCTGCCCGTTGATCGCGACGGCCTCCGCTCCCGACTCCCAGAGTCCGTTGACGACGCGTTGCATGTCGCGGTCGCGGACCCGGCCGGTGTCGGAGAAGCCACTGCTCTCCCGCGGACCGCCGCCGTCCGCCTGGCTGCCCTTGGCGTCGTCGACGACCAGCTTGACCCCCCGCCCGGTCACCTCGGTAGCGCCGGAGAGCAGGGCCACGAGGGCCCCCTGGTGCCCGCCCTGGTCCTGGAGCGCCCTGCGCTGCCGCTCGCCGACCTCCCCGCGAAGCCGCTCGACGTCCCGCGCCAGCTCGTCCGCGGCCGTGGTCTCGGCCTCGATACGGTCGATGAGCTCTTCACGTTCCTTCGCCACGACGGGTGCCGATATCCGCGCCTGAGCCGCTCCGAGGGTGACCACCAGAGCCGCCAGCACCAGCCCGGCCGCGAGCCACAGCTTGGCCCGCAGCGGCTGGGGCAGCGGCCCGCCCTCGGCCTCCCTGCGGGCCGTCGCCTCCGCGTAGCCGTCGTCGAGGCTGTGGTCCATGACGTTGTTCAGCAGCGACATGGACGCGTCGGGACGCGGCGGCGAGACGGTCCTCGTGACGGGGGGCTGCTGCGGCATGCCGCACATCGTCGCACGTCGCGACCGCTACCGCCGAATGGCCCCACGGTTGTGCCGGGATGCGGACCGTCCCGCACCCCGGCACACCGCGCTCAGTCGGCCGGCGCCCTCACTGCTCCGTGGCGTCACCTGCGCTTTCCACGACCGTGGACCACTCGCCCAGGAGTGCCTGGGCGGATGCGTCGTCCGGTCCCTCGGCCCACAGATGGGTGACGGCCTCGGACGGATCGGGCAGCACCAGCACCCAACGGCCGTCCGCCTCCACCACGCGGACACCGTCGGTGGTGTCCACGGAGCGGTCGCCGGCGGCCTCGACGACGCGGCGCATCACCAGCCCCTTGACCGCCCACGGCGTCGCGATGTCCTTGCGGAGCAGATGGGCGCTCGGGATGCGGGCGTCGATCTGGCTCAGGGTGAGCTGAGTACGGGCCACCAGGCCGAGGAGCCGGACGAACGCCGCAGGTCCGTCGAAGACGCTGCTGAACTCCGGGATGATGAAGCCGCCACGGCCGTCCCCGCCGAAGATGGTCGACTCCTCCCGGCAGACCCGGGTGAGATCGTCGGGGGATGTGGTCGTCCACTCCACCTGCGTACCGTGATAGGCGGCGACCTGCTCGGCGATACGGGTCGTCGTCACCGGCAGCGCCACCTTGCCGCTGCGGCGTTCCGCGGCGACGAGGTCGAGCATGACGAGCAGCGCCCGGTCGTCCTCCACGATCCGGCCGCGCTCGTCGACGAACGACAGCCGCTCTCCGACGGGGTCGAAGCGCACGCCGAAGGCGGCGCGTGCGGACGCCACGATCTCGCCCAGCCGCACCAGGCCCTGCCTGCGCTGCTCGAGCGTCTCGGTCGGCCGCGACTCGTCGAGCCCGGGGTTGATCGTCAGCGCGTCCACACCGAGCCTGCCGAGCAGGCTGGGCAGCACGAGGCCGGCGCTGCCGTTGGAGGCGTCGATGACGACCTTGAGCCCTGCCTCCGCGATCCCGCTGGTGTCGACGTTGCGCAGCAGTGAACCCGTGTACGAGTCGTAGATGCTCGCCGGGAAGGACAGGTCTCCGATCTCTCCCGGGAAGGCACGCCGGTACTCCTGGCGTGCGTACACGCGGTCGAGCTTCCGCTGGCCGCCCTGTGACAGGTCGGCACCGCGCTCGTCGAAGAACATGATGTCGACCGAGTCCGGGACACCGGGCGAGGTCCGGATCATGATGCCGCCGGCGCTGCCCCGGGCCGTCTGCTGCCGGGCGACCGGCAGCGGGACGTTCTCCAGGTCCCGTACGTCGATGGCACTGGCCTGGAGTGCGGAGATCACCGCCCGTTTCAGCGCCCTCGCGCCTCGGGAGTGGTCACGGGCCGTGGTGACCGTCGCTCCCTTCTTCAGGGTGGTGGCGTACGCCCCCGCGAGCCGCACGGCCAGTTCCGGCGTGATCTCGACGTTGAGGATTCCCGAGACGCCGCGGGCCCCGAAGAGATTCGCCTGACCGCGCGATTCCCAGATCACCGAGGTGTTGACGAAGGCGCCGGCCTCGATCGTCTTGAACGGGTAGATCCGCACGTTGCCCTGGACGATCGACTCCTCGCCGATCAGGCACTCGTCGCCGATGACGGCGCCGTCCTCGATCCGCACGGCGCGCATGATGTCGGTGTTCTTGCCGACGACACAGCCGCGCAGATTGCTCTGCGGCCCGACGTACACATTGTCGTGGACGACGGCCCGGTGCAGGAACGCGCCCGATTTCACGACCACGTTGGACCCGACGACGGTGTGCTCGCGGATCTCCGCGTCCGCTTCGACCTTGGCGTAGTCGCCGACGTAGAGGGGGCCCCTCAGCACGGCGTCCGGATGGACCTCCGCGCCCTCGGCGACCCAGACGCCGGGCGAGATCTCGAAGCCGTCGACCTCCACGTCGACCTTGCCCTCGAGAACGTCGGCCTGGGCCTTCACATAGCTCTCGTGGGTGCCGACGTCCTCCCAGTAGCCCTCGGCGATATAGCCGTAGATCGGCTTGCCTTCCTTCATCAGCTGCGGAAAGACGTCGCCGGACCAGTCGACGGAGACATCGGCTTCGACGTAGTCAAAGACCTCCGGCTCCATCACGTAGATGCCGGTGTTCACCGTGTCCGAGAAGACCTGGCCCCAGGTGGGCTTCTCCAGGAACCGTTCGACCTTCCCCTGTTCGTCCACGATCGTGATGCCGAATTCGAGGGGATTCGGCACCCGGGTCAGGCACACCGTGACGAGTGCGCCCTTCTCCTTGTGGAACCTGACCAGATCCGAAAGGTCGAAGTCGGTGAGCGCGTCCCCGGAAATGACGAGAAACGCGTCGTCCTTCAGCGCCTCTTCCGCGTTCTTCACGCTGCCCGCGGTACCGAGTGGCTTCTCCTCGTGCGCATAGGTGAGCTCCATCCCCAGCTCTTCCCCGTCACCGAAGTAGTTCTTGACGAGGGAGGCGAGGAACTGGACGGTCACGACCGTCTCAGTGAGCCCGTGCCGCTTGAGCAGGCGCAGCACATGCTCCATGATCGGCCTGTTGACCACCGGCAGCAGTGGCTTGGGCATGCTCGAGGTCATGGGGCGAAGTCGTGTTCCTTCGCCACCAGCCATCACGACGGCCTTCATGTCGGAAGCGTCCTCCTTGAAGAGACGACGGTCCAGCCGACTTCACCCGTCCGGGCAGGCCCCTCTCCAGTTCTCATGCGGACCGGTGGGACTCTGCACGGCTACGTGCGTACGGCTCAATCGGCCACGGCGTCAGCCTTGACGAGTCGGCGGACCTGGACCACATAGAGGATCCCTGCCCACCAATACAGAGTTGTACCCCATCCTGCGAACGCCCATCCGAAAACTTCGGCGAGTGACGCGAGCCACCCGTCTCCGTCGCTGAGCAGCAGGAGCGGGAACGCATACATCAAGTTGAAGGTAGCCGCCTTGCCCAGAAAGTTCACCTGGGGAGGCGGATAGCCGTGCCGGCGCAGGATTCCCACCATCACGAGCAGCATCAGGTCCCGGGCCAGAAGTGCGACGGTCAACCAAAGGGGCAGGATGCCCCGCCAGGTCAGGCCCACGAGGGTGGAAAGGATGTAGAGGCGGTCGGCGGCGGGGTCGAGGATCCGGCCCAGGCTGCTGATCTGGTTCCACCGGCGGGCGAGCTTGCCGTCGAGATAGTCGCTGACGCCGCTCAGTGCGAGCACGAGGAGCGCCCAGCCGTCGGCCTTCGGTCCGCCGAACTCGGGCAGGAGGATCAGCCACAGGAACAGCGGCACTCCGAGCAGGCGAGCCATGCTGAGGATGTTGGGGATGGTGAGTACCCGGTCGGTCTGAACACGGGTCTCCTGGACCTCCACCCGGGGGCCTCCTGCCGAACGTACCAACGATGCCCCCTGACCCTACCTTCAGCGGGAACAGCCGGGTACGCAGGGGTTACTGTCGATCATGTTCGGTAGCCCGCCCCTGGAACGCGGAAAGCCCCGGACCATACGGTCCGGGGCTTTCCCCAATGATTGTTCGGCGGCGTCCTACTCTCCCACAGGGTCCCCCCTGCAGTACCATCGGCGCTGAAAGGCTTAGCTTCCGGGTTCGGAATGTAACCGGGCGTTTCCCTAACGCTATGACCACCGAAACTCTATGAAACCATCGAACCAGCCGACCAGCACCCCACCACCGGCGGTAATGCGGTCTCGGCATGTTCGCAACTTCAGAACAAACACAGTGGACGCGAGCAACTGAGGACAAGCCCTCGGCCTATTAGTACCGGTCAACTCCACCAGTCACCTGGCTTCCATATCCGGCCTATCAACCCAGTCGTCTACTGGGAGCCTTACCCCATCAAGTGGGTGGGAGTCCTCATCTCGAAGCAGGCTTCCCGCTTAGATGCTTTCAGCGGTTATCCCTCCCGAACGTAGCCAACCAGCCATGCCCTTGGCAGGACAACTGGCACACCAGAGGTTCGTCCGTCCCGGTCCTCTCGTACTAGGGACAGCCCTTCTCAAGACTCCTACGCGCACAGCGGATAGGGACCGAACTGTCTCACGACGTTCTAAACCCAGCTCGCGTACCGCTTTAATGGGCGAACAGCCCAACCCTTGGGACCGACTCCAGCCCCAGGATGCGACGAGCCGACATCGAGGTGCCAAACCATCCCGTCGATATGGACTCTTGGGGAAGATCAGCCTGTTATCCCCGGGGTACCTTTTATCCGTTGAGCGACGGCGCTTCCACAAGCCACCGCCGGATCACTAGTCCCGACTTTCGTCCCTGCTCGACCCGTCGGTCTCACAGTCAAGCTCCCTTGTGCACTTACACTCAACACCTGATTGCCAACCAGGCTGAGGGAACCTTTGGGCGCCTCCGTTACCCTTTAGGAGGCAACCGCCCCAGTTAAACTACCCATCAGACACTGTCCCTGATCCGGATCACGGACCCAGGTTAGACATCCAGCACGACCAGAGTGGTATTTCAACGACGACTCCACCTGAACTGGCGTCCAAGCTTCACAGTCTCCCACCTATCCTACACAAGCCGAACCGAACACCAATATCAAACTGTAGTAAAGGTCCCGGGGTCTTTCCGTCCTGCTGCGCGAAACGAGCATCTTTACTCGTAGTGCAATTTCACCGGGCCTATGGTTGAGACAGTCGAGAAGTCGTTACGCCATTCGTGCAGGTCGGAACTTACCCGACAAGGAATTTCGCTACCTTAGGATGGTTATAGTTACCACCGCCGTTTACTGGCGCTTAAGTTCTCAGCTTCGCCCCACCGAAATGGAGCTAACCGGTCCCCTTAACGTTCCAGCACCGGGCAGGCGTCAGTCCGTATACATCGCCTTACGGCTTCGCACGGACCTGTGTTTTTAGTAAACAGTCGCTTCTCGCTGGTCTCTGCGGCCACCCCCAGCTCAGAGTGCAAGACTCATCACCAGGCGTGGCCCCCCTTCTCCCGAAGTTACGGGGGCATTTTGCCGAGTTCCTTAACCATAGTTCACCCGAACGCCTCGGTATTCTCTACCTGACCACCTGAGTCGGTTTAGGGTACGGGCCGCCATGAAACTCGCTAGAGGCTTTTCTCGACAGCATAGGATCATCCACTTCACCACAATCGGCTCGGCATCAGGTCTCACCCACATGAGAGACGGATTTGCCTATCTCTCGGGCTACACCCTTACCCCGGGACAACCACCGCCCGGGCTGGACTACCTTCCTGCGTCACCCCATCGCTTACCTACTACCACCTCG